>CAYIUC010000001.1:0-42428 GCA_964366535.1 uncultured Candidatus Saccharibacteria bacterium
AAACTCCATTAGAAGCATTTAACGAAAGTGTTGCATTAACAGGTTGAATGTACCTTATTCGGGCTTGACTTTTGATACAGTAGGTGCTATAATATATGCAGCGAACTTTGACATTGCGTGTCATAAGCATAGCGCAAACCAAAAACCTTGGGAGGCGCCACCTTACGGCGCAAAAAATGAATACTCAGAAAATCTACTTCTTCTCTCTGTTGGTGCTTGCAATGGCGACGGTTCTATTTGGAATCATGTGGTACGCAGTCGTACTTCATGTCTCCGCTGGGGCTTTGGCGTTCAATTACTTCTTCGATTTTCGACGGGGTAAGTGGACAATTGCCAAAACAGGAACACTGGCATTGTTTCTGATAATGGGCTTTTGTGCCCTATTGGCGACCATTCCAAATCGGCAAGCGCCACAAAAGAATTGAGGAGGTCAGTGCAAACGGACTTCCAAAAGCCCAGTGCGTATCACTGGGTTTTTTCTTTTCTTCTTTATACTAGTGTTTTGCAAAACACTGCAGTAAGAATTCCCTGCCCTTTACCTAAGGGGAGGGACAAGCCCCGCCGATTGGCGGGGCGAAGCGGGAGGGGTGTTTGATATCTTTTACCTCTTCGTCAAAATACTTTTCTTATACGCATCCAAGTGGTTCAGGGCAATTCCTGTGCCGCGCGCGACGCAGAAGAGCGGGTCTTTGGCAAGAGTTGCCTTCACCCCCGTGCGGCGGAATACGAGCTCGGGAAAGTTGCGCAAGTGGGATGAGCCGCCAGTCATAATTATGCCGCGGTCTATAATATCTGCCGATAGTTCCGGCGGCGTTTCTTGCAGTACATCGCGGAACGCTTTTATAATTTCGCGCAATTCTTTGCCGATTGCCTTCACTACATCGTTTGTACGCACTTCGGTCGTGCGCGGGAGCCCCGTCACGAAGTCGCGCCCGCGCACGGACATAACGATCTCCGCCGCTTCCTCTACAGGCACGGCTGAGCCAATGTTAATTTTTATTTCCTCCGCCATATGCTCCCCCACCACTAGGTTGTAGGTCTTTTTGACATAATCGGCAATCGCAGCGTCCAGTTTGTTGCCAGCACACTTGACGGAGAGCGACGACACTATGCCGCCGAGAGATATCACCGCGACATCGGTCGTACCCCCGCCAATGTCTACCACCATATGCCCCGCTGGCTCGTGTATGGGTATGCCCGCCCCGATTGCCGCGAGCACGGGCTCCTTCACTACAAAAGCATTCTTCGCCCCAGCACGAAGCGCCGCCTCCACGACAGCGCGCCGCTCCGTAGAAGTAATTCCTGCTGGTACCGACACAAGCACATCCGGTTTCCAGATGTTCCATTTGCCGAGCGCCTTGCTTATGAAGTATCGGAGCATTGCTTCCGTCACACGGTAGTCGGCTATCACGCCATCTTTCAGCGGGCGATATGCAATTATGGAATCGGGTGTTTTGCCTATCATCTGTTTCGCGCCAGCACCCACGGCGAGAATACGATTGTCACCGCGAGACACGGCGACTACAGACGGCTCGTTTAGCACAATTCCCTTCCCTGGCACAAACACGAGTGTGTTCGCAGTTCCCAAATCAATCCCAAGTTTTTTAGTGAAAATGGACATATGTATGTGAAAAAACTCTTTCTCGGCGCATGTCCTCCGAGCCACGCATACCCCGCAGCTGCGGGGTTGCTCTGCTCGCCAATCAAGAAAATTATAAATATAAGAATATTTTTATTTTCTAATTGGCTGCGCAAGGGCATCGTCAAACATGCGCCTCAACGAGTTTTTTCATTTTCAATTTCTTACACGCTCTATCATAACACCGATTTTTCGTAAGCGTTCTTCTATGCGCTCGTAGCCGCGGTCTATAACTTTTGCATTATGTACGACCGACTTCCCGCGCGCCACGATAGCGGCGATAAGGTACGCGAGCCCCGCACGCAAATCCGGCCCGTAGAGTTCTTTGCCGCGAAGTGCGGATGGACCCTTCACCTGAGCGCGATGCGCGTCCCACAGTGTAATGTTCGCACCCATAGCCGCAAGGTCTTTCGTGTACGCAAGCCGCCCGTCAAAAATCGTTTCGTGTACGAGTGCTTCTCCGTTTGCTTGCGTCAGAAATACAACTGTCGGCGCTTGCAAGTCGGTCGGAAAGCCAGGGTATTCGCGCGTTTTGAGCGAGAAACTTTTGTACGGCTTTTTTGTTTCTTTCTGTGTGCAAACACGCATTGAATCTTTTTTGGTCTCAATACTTACTCCAGCGGACTGCAGAAGTTCTATCAAAATCCGCAAATGCTCCGGCTCGCAATGCGTTACCGATACATCTTTTCCTGCGAGCGCCGCGAGTATAAGGAAACTTCCTGCCTCAATACGGTCTGGAATTATGCTAAGCGCGCGCTTCGGAGCGGACAGCGGCCTTTCGCTACCATCAATCGTAATCGTAGGCGTACCCGCGCCTTCTATATTGGCGCCGCCAGCGCGCAATAGTTCGGCAAGAAATACGACTTCCGGCTCGAGCGCGGCGTTGCGAAGTATTGTAGTGCCGCGCGCGCGCGTCGCGACGAGCATAAGCGTCTCTGTGCCCGTCACCGTTATTTGTCGGAAGAAAATGTCGGCACCGCGGAGCCCACCTTTCGGCGCGCGGAGACGGTAACCGAAGTCGCCTTCCTCATACGCCGCGCCCATTTTCGCAAACCCTTCCAGAAAGAAATCTATAGGCCGCGCGCCGATGACGCACCCGCCAGGGTGTGGAAATACCGCCTCACCAAAACGCGCTAGCAATGGTCCTGCGAAAATTACTGATGCGCGAAGGCGCTTCGCTAGTTCGCGCGGAAGCGGCGTAGAAATCGCGCGGCGAGCGTCAATGATTGTTTCGCCTCGCGCGGTGCGTTTTACCTCCGCACCTAGCGACTCCAGAATCTCTTCCATTGCGGCTACATCGTCTATAAGCGGCACATTTTCTAGTGCGAGCGGAGTATCAAAAAGAAGCGACGCGGCAAGCGCAGGAAGTGTGGCGTTTTTGGACCCGCGCACAGGAAGTTCGCCCTGAAGCGTGCGCTTGCCGCCAAGCCCTTGTATTGCAAAAAAGTCCTCCGCCATAGGGCTTGTATTGTACGCCGATGAACGGTTTTTAGCCACTTTTGATATACTCTTGTTATGGACATCCCGAAAACCTATTTGGAAGAATTGAAGAAAAGACGCCCCGCCTTCGGCGGGGTAAACGAACGGCAAGAATTAGTGCAACGCTTTACCGATAAAATAAACGCCGAGCGGGTTGGGACGAGATTCCAACCGGCGACATGGGGGCAAGTGAACGGGCTTGTGCGCCGCGTGAAGGGCGCGGCGCTATATCGTCTGTTCGGCGAATGCGCCGCTTCCGACAGCTTCAGCAAGCGTTTCTTTTGGCTCGCCAAGCAGATGAAAAAGTAGTACAATGTGCTTATGCCGACACACGCGACCACTATAGTCAAAGATGAAAAACTCTTGCGCGCGAACGCGCACGAGGTGCATCTTTCGGAACTCCATACACTAGCGATACGCCGTTTGCTTGCCGATATGGGCGCGGCGCTTGCGAAGGAGCCAGATGGCGTGGCGCTCGCCGCGCCGCAAATGGGCGCGCCGCTACGCATCTTCATCGTGTCCGGCAAGATTCTCGCTCGACTTGCAGATAAAGATGGAGCGGACGCCTCGCCGCACAAAGACGCAGTGTTTGTAAACCCCACTCTTACGAAAATATCGCGCGAGAAGCAGACGGTAGAAGAAGGGTGTTTGTCGCTCCGATACTTATACGGGCAAGTGCGCCGCGCCGCCAAAGTAACGCTAGAGGCGTACGACGAGCATGGAAAGAAAGTGCGGCGCGGCGCATCGGGGCTGCTCGCGCAAATCTTCCAACATGAAGTAGATCACCTAAACGGCATTTTGTTTATTGATAAAGCCACAGACATTATTGATATTCCGCCTGAGGAATTAAAAACAAAATGATTTCTTTTGCATTCTTTGGCACCGATGATTTCTCCATTGGCGTTTTGGAGGAATTAAAAAAAGCGGGATTACTCCCTGCTCTTGTGGTTACCATGCCAGATGCACCGCGTGGGCGCGGCTTGGAGACGCTTCCCTCTCCCGTTTCAATATGGGCGCAGAAGAACAATGTTCCGATTTCTTTTGACTACTCGGCGCTTACCGCCGACTACACGCTTTTTGTTGTTGCCAGTTACGGCAAGATTATTCCGAAAAGAATTCTAGATATACCTAAACATGGCGCACTGAATGTGCACCCTTCCTTGCTTCCGAAATATCGCGGGCCGTCGCCCGTTGAGAGCCAGATACTCGCCAATGAAAAAGATATCGGAGTAACTATTATGCAGATGGACGAAAAGATGGATCATGGGCCTATAGTAGCGTCTTACTCCGCACCAGATGTTCCCGGGCTTCAAACACACCACAACCCCGCACCAGATGTTGATGGGCTTCAAACATCTGGTGCGGTTTTGAGAAGCACACTTGCCCGCGAAGGCGGAAAACTGCTTGCCGAAGTAATACCCAAGTGGGTTGCCGGAGAAATACACGCCGTGCCGCAAGATGAAAGTAAGGCGACATATACACGCAAGTTTGCAAAAAAAGACGGCGAGATAGACCTCACGGAAAACCCATACCAGAATTTTCTCAAAATCCGTGCGTTTGACGGTGGTATTGGAGTGTACCTTTTCTTCCAAATCCCCTCCTCAGTTGAGGAGGGGTCTCCGACGATAGTCGGAGGGGGTGGTGGTGTTCAGAAAATCCGCCTCAAAATCACCGACGCATCTTTCGCAAACGGCGTACTTACCATCTTGCGCGTTATTCCCGAAGGCAAAAAGGAGATGTCGTACGAGGAATTCTTGCGAGGGCAGAAATAGCATTTCAAGAAAAAGAGGCAAGACAGTACACTGTCTTGCCTCGTGTTATTCTCCTGTCAGAGAATCGCCAATATGCGCTCTATGTCGTCTTTCACTTTTGCGTCAGACGCCATTACTTCTGCAACCAGTTTGCATCCGTGTATCACGGTCGCATGATTGCGTCCTCCTAAAACGGACCCGATGATTGGATACGACCAATCGTATTTTGTGCGAAGCAGATACATTACTACCTGCCGCGCCCATGCAGTTTGTGCATTTCCTCTCGTTTGAACGCGGAGCGCTTCTTGCGGCACATCATATGCTTTCGCAACAAGCGACAGAACGCGCTGAAAGACATCCGACAATGAATCCGATAACGGCTCCGCCGTCTGTTTGGTGCCCCGATCAACGCTGTCCGTAAACGGCTTTTCATTCACGAGCACAGATAAGTCCACGCCCGAGAAATCAATGCCGTTGAAGGGGATAGTAGGTGCCGCCTCGCTCCCAACTATATTCTCCGCTACTGCGAGACACTCAATCTCACGAAGCAAGTCCACCTCGCTCCAGTGCCCTTCTTTCCCGAGCGCTTTCCAGATTTTGTCGCAAATCTGCCTCACCCATTCCCTCGTTACCTTAAATGCCTTCCCCACTTCTTCAAGCGTCCGGCCTTGAAAATCGTTATCAAGACCGTAGCGCAAAAAGAATATGGCGAAGTCGCGTTTCCGGTACCGGCAGAGATTTGAGAGTGCAGTAAGGAATTCTTCCAATCCTTCCCGACGCTCTTCTAAATCCTCCGAATGCATCAGCGCTTCATCTGGAGCGACCTCTTGTTCATCCGCAAGAAACTCCCCAAGAGTTGCGTCTTCTTCGCCGACAGGTGTCTCAAGCGAAACCGTCGCGATTTTGAGACGGTGAAGCGCTTTTTGAACGGTGGGAAGAGGAAGACCTCCGAGTTCTGCTATTTCCTCTTCCGATGGAGGTCTGCCGAGCTTCCACCCGACTTGCTCCGCGATCTTCCGCACTTTGTTATATAACGCATGTGCATGAACCGGTGAGCGTACTAACGAGCCGAAATCGTCAAGAGCGCGCGTGATGGTCTGCTTGACCCACCAATGTGCATAGGTGCTAAACATCCCTTGGTCGGGGTCCAGCCGCTCTGCGGTTTTGATAAGCCCGAATTGCCCCTCCTGCACCAGGTCTGCGTACTCCAAGCCGCGCCCAAGATAGCGGCGCGCGATTTTGAGGAGCAGGCGCTGGTTGTGCAGAACGAGCGTGTTTCGCGCTTCCAAGTCCTGCTCTTCGTGAATTTTTCGGCACAATTCACGTACTTCTTCATGGGAGAGAATGCGCGCGTACGGACGAATGTCCCGAAAGTACCGCGCGAGTACATCATCATCGTTTTCTGGCTCGGGGTCTTCGGTACCCAAGTCAATATCTAACTCGCCTTGCTTGGAGTAGCCAAGCTTCTTTGGATGTCTACTCGGCGTAATTTCCGCCTGTGCGGGTTCGGCTTGTTTGGAAACAAGCGGCGGCGACATGAACCATCGACGCGCCGGTGTTACTCGTTTGGTAACGAGAGTGATTTCATTCTCCCTAAAAAAACCAATAAGCCCTGCTAGAAGGCGCGCAAGCCGTCCGCGGTCCCGCGTCAGGTCGTGCGGTAGGAACTCTGCAATTTCCGCCGTAGATATTTTGCCGCAACTTTGGGCGGCTTGAATGATATTCAGCACATTCGGCTTGAGTCCCGGGTCGTACCATGTCTGCTCTGCGCAAACGGTTATCAGATTCGCTTTCATTATTACTCCCTTTCATGTTAGAGAACTCTGGCGCCACACTAGCAGATTGGACGAAAGTAAGCAAATATGCTAGAAACAAGGGTGGATTTGAGAAAAAACTGTTCCTTGAAAGGATTTCTATGTTCACACCCTATGATTACGAAAACGAATGCTTAGACGCACTCATGCGCGTTCGCGCAGACGGGGCAAAAAACGCCCTTATCGTGATGGCAAGTGGTCTTGGAAAAACGGTTACTGTCGCCTTTGATGTTCGGCGCTGGCTTGTTGAGCGCGGCGGCAGAATGTTGTACCTGTGCCACCAAAACGACATCTTGGCGCAAGCGCGTACGACCTTTGAAGCCATTCTCGGCAACGCATATTCGTACGGCTATTACAACGGCTACGAGAAAAATGTTCACGAGGTTTCGTGCCTGTTTGCCTCGTTCCAGACAATGGAGGAGCATAATGGGCAATTTAAGCCCGATGAGTTTAACTATATCGTGGTGGACGAAAGTCACCATACGGGAGCGGCGACTTACTTGAATGTGATTCGTTACTTCACACCGCAGTTTCTCCTAGGAGCGACTGCAACACCGGACCGTTATGATGGGCGAAACATCCGGCAGGTGTATGGCGATGAGGTGTTTTATCTTCCGCTAGAAGAAGCGCTTGTGCGAGGGTTGCTTTCGCCTGTGGATTATCGTCTTCTTACCGACGAGATTCAGATAGACGGCATTCTCGAAACGCCGGTCGGCAAGCTCTCCATCAAATATCTCAACAGCAAAATCTTCATTCCGAAAAGGGACGGGGAAATTGCGCAAATTGTGGCGGAGCACGCGAAGGCGTTTACGGAGCCGAAAATTATCTTCTTCGCCAACACGATTCCGCATTGCGAGCACCTTGCGGGTATCATTCCCCAGAGTTTCGCGATTCACTCAAAGGTGCACGCGAAGGAGCGGCAGATTCGCCTGGAGCTCTTCCGCCAAGGCGCTATTAACACGGTGCTCACAGTGGATTGCTTCAACGAGGGGATAGACATACCGCAGGCGAACCTTGTCGTATTCCTCCGCTCTACTGCTTCGCCGACTATCTTCTTACAGCAATTGGGGCGCGGATTGCGTAAGGCGCAGGGTAAGGAAAAAGTTATCGTGCTTGATTTTGTCGGCAACTGCGAGCGTATCAAAATGCTCAAAGAGATGAACGACGAAATTGAACGGCGAAGAAATATCTTTACTGCAACGTGCGGTAAACACGGCGTTTTGCGCCCGGGATACAGAGACGACGGCACGCCTATCGTGAAGCCGATGCAGATTGATGTGTCGGGGATTCAATTCAGCGAGAAAATCGTTCAGATTCTGGACATTATCTCGCGCATAAAGCCGAAAACGGTTGCGGAAGTGCCGCGACTCCTTGCAGAGTATTCGCCAAAAAACATTCTTCCTGCGGACCAAGTGTTTGCCCACACACATAGAAAGTTATGGTGGGTGTGCAAAACACACCAACACGAATGGATAGCAAAAGGAAATAGTCGTCTTTCAAGAGAGAGCGGTTGTCCTATGTGTTCAGGGAGAATAGCATCTCCAGAGCGAAACTTTGCAATAATGTTTCCTGAAATTGCAAAGGAGTGGTCTCAAAGAAACGCCGTATCCCCAAACTCTGTCCCGCCGATGAGTAATAAGAAATACTGGTGGCTTTGCTCAAAATGCGGACACGAATTTCTGATATCGCCTAACAATCGCGGTGCAAAAGGAAGTGGATGTCCGCAATGCGCAAAACTGGAGAAAAAAACAGGTCGTAGACCTGTTGACTGGAAACCATGGAGTAAAGGGAAAAAACTGCCGCCTCGCCGCCGACCGAGTAAAAAAACATAAAACCTAGACAAAACCCCAGACGCTTCGCGCGGACTGGGGTTCTTTTTTGCAAGACATCTGAACTTTCAATAATTCTCTAGAACAATAAAATAACCACATCGGCTCAACGGCTCTAATTGGGCTTCATGTTCGTTGTAGTACGATATATCGTACCATAACAAAATTCTCATCGGCTCATCCTTCGGCTCAACGGGATACATAAATCGGGGAGGCACCAGATGTCTAAATTGACGACATCTGGTGCCAAAGAAAAAAAAGAAGGAGCGAGGAATGTGCTGAAGCGGAACGGCGAGGAGCCGAGCGGGCAGGTGCCCCACCGAAGGTGGGGCGAGCGAGGCGAGCGGATAAGGAAGATTTTCTCGCTGGGAAAATCTTCCGGTTCCGCGGAAGCACATTCCAAGCGGCTTCTATAGCGTCGGAGCGTCCGATGGGTCGGGGGAGATTGCTTTTTGGCGCCACACTTTGCGGTGCAGAGTTGCCCACGCTTCTGCAAGGTCGCGGCTTTTTAGGAGATAAAGCGCAAGCACCCATACTGCTATGCCGAGGAGCCCCGCGAGAAATCCTTGCAAGAAAATGCCGGCGGTTTTTTCCAGATTGAAAAAGTTATCAAAGAAGTTCAGGCCGCCGTACGCGGCAGCTCCGGCGAGAACCGCTCCGGCGAAGTTCTCAAATACGCTTCGCGAAACTCGCCGCCAAAGCCCGCGCACATTCTGTGCAAAGAACAACCACAACAGCGCGAGGTGCAGAAACGCTCCGAGCGAATACGCAAGCGGTAAAGCAAGTACTTTAGAACCCGCCACATTGGGAACGCGCAAAAGCGATTCCATAAAGAATTGAAATTGCTGATAGCGCGCAAATGCAATAGCAAGCGCGAACCCAAAGAGTACGGTAGCCGCCGCCGCGATTGCGCTTGCAATAAGAGGGCGCGCGGTGCACCCAGATGCGTAATGAGCACGAAGGAATAGAAGAGAGAGCGATTGTGCGGCAAGAGACACGGCAAATATGGCGAGCGCGGCGGCGGTAAGGCGCGTGTCCGTCCAACTAAACTCCCCCGCCCCGAGAATAACGCGTACTATTTGCGCGCGTAACACAATAAAAAGCGCGGCTGCAGGGAGCGACCAGAAGACAATTGAGCGGAATGCCGTTGCGACGCCCGCAATAAATTCGTTCGCCGCTTTTTTTGCAAATAGTCGCACTAGAGTTGGAAAAGCGGCAAGCGAGTACGACACCCCGACAATTGCGAGAGGTACCGACTGCACATTCCACGCAAAAGAAAATATTGCGATAGAGCCGGCGCCAATTGACGACGCTATAGAAAGTAATACTAGCGACGCTAGGTTAAGAGCGCCGAGAGACGCTGTGCGCGGAAGTGACAGAATGGCGACGCGCTTGAGCTCGCTCCACGGAAAGCTAGAAGTGAGCCGTGGCAGAAGCCCCACGCTTAAAACGGCGGGCGCTTGCACGAGCATATGTAGCGCAGCGCCAAATACGACTCCCCACGCTAGCCCAGCAATTCCAATTGTTGGATACAAAAGGACTACCCCAAAGATTATGCCGAAGTTGTAGAGAAGAGGGCTTACTGCATAGACGAAGAACCGCCCGCGCGCTTGCAAGATGCTACCGAATAAATTGGAAATACCAAGCAGAATTGGCTGGAGGAGCATAATGCGCGTGAGGAGAATAGTGTCTGACGAAAGCCCATCGCTGAATCCTGGGAAAAAAAGCGGCACAATGCGCGGTGCGAAAATATACGCAATCGCCGCGAGCGCCGCGATACCTAGAAAGAATGCCGAAAAAAGCGCGTCAATAAACTGCCGCTCTTCTTTTTTACCGTCGCGCTCTTTCTCCACCAAGAACGGAATAAGAATGGATGCGGAAACTAGCGAGGCGGCTGAAATGAGAATAAGGTCGGGAATGCGGAACGCCGCGAAGTATGCGTCAAGCGTTGCGCCAGCGCCAAATGCGCCCGCGAATAGGCGGTCGCGCAGCAGTGCGAGCACTTGCGATGCGAGCGCGAAAAATCCAAGCAAGTACGCGGCTTCGTGCAACCCGCGCATTTCGCCGTTCAAGATTTTCCAAAGTCGCGTCATCTTTCTTCTTCGTCAACAGGAAGTGTGGAGCGTTTCTCTGGCTTTTCGTCTACTGGAGGCGCTGCGTTTGTAAACGGCGAGCGACCTGCCTTCAAGTTTTTCAAGATAAGCCCAATTTCTTTGTTGTCTGGATTTGCTTTCGCCAAGATTTCAAATTGCGCAATAGCTTCCGCATCGCGCGAAGTGCGCTCGTATGCGAGCCCCAGGAAGTACCGAGCGTTGGCGTAATTTGGGTTTTGCGCCACCGCGCGCTCAAACGCCGCCGCCGCGCTGCGATAATCTTTCTCATTGTAATGTAATAGTCCGAGCTGAAAACGAAGCGTCGGATCGTTTGGCGAGAGAAGCACGGCGGCTTCTACCGACTGTATAGCGCCTGCTATGTTGCCCTCCTGCACTTCCAATTGCGAAAGTAGAAATATCGCCTCGGTGTAATTCGGCTTGGTTTGTAGCGCCTTGCCTATAAACTCTCTTGCTCGCTCACCATCGCCTTTTACCACTTCAAGTCGCGCGAGCGCAAGCAGTATGCCGGGGCTTTTGGGATTTCTCGCGAGCGCCGCTTCGTATGCGGCGCGAGCACTTTCGTACGCCCCGTCAATCTTTAGAGGTACTACAGCTTCGTATACTCTGCCTAATGCAAGCCAGTTTTCGTAACTGCCGTTATCAAGTGCAATAGCGTCTCTGCCATACTCTACCGCTTGTCCAAGCACTTGCTGAAACTCTTCTCGCTTTGTCGCGGCGTTTGCTTCTGTTGTCTCCGATAGCACCGCCTGCAAGCGCGCAAGCGCCGTCTCTGTAAGGGCTCGTGCGTATACATCTGTTTCCGAACGCGCGAGCGCGAGCGCAATCTGCCGCTCGGCTTCTTGCATGTCCCCGCGTTCGTTTGCGGCGCGAATGCCTCTCAGATAAGAAACGCTTGATGCAAAGCGATTCCCTATTCCATACGCAAACGCAGCGTCTCCCAATAGAAAGACAATTAGTCCAAGTACTACGGCAAATGAAATTGCCGGATTGCCAGTAAAGGAAAACGCCGTTCGACGGCTCGCCCCAACGCCTGCAAGCGCCGCGATAGTAAGACCTGTGAGTGCAAAGGCGAGTGTAAGTATTGCCGCGCCTGAAGCATAAAAGAACAATAGGCACCATAAGAAGAGCGAGGTCATAAACGATGCTCCGACCAAGTATCGCGCCGCTTTTTCTGATGCGGAAGAAAGGATAAATCGGAAACCAGCATACGCGTACGCTGCGAGGAAAAAGAGCCATGCCACAGCACCCAGAAGTCCTGTCGTTACAAGTATCGTCGGCAAGTACCCTACGCCGGAAGCAAAATCGGTATTCCAGAATATGGTCTGGTTCGTACCATCTGGTTTAGAGAGCAGCCATTCTCGGACGAACATGTTTGGCCCAGCGCCGAAAAATGGCGACGCCTTCCATGTATCTCGCGCCACGGCAAGCGTAGCGCCAAAAGAAGGCCGCGCTTCAAACGATGCAAGATTTAGGCGTTCAGATATAGCGCCGCCGATTGTACCCGCCCCGACCACAAACACGGCGGCGCACACAAACACCGCAAGCGATGGAATCGGTATTTTGAGCGGCTGTTTAGGCGATGTGGCGGCACCCTCCGTTTCTTTCTGCTCCGCCGAAGGATGAGCCGATGCATCTTTGCGCAAATCCTCAAAGCCGGCGCGAGTCGTGTGCCGAAACGCAATAAGGTACACAAGAAATACAAGCGCTACGATGCCTAAGAGAAGCCATACTAGTGTGAAATTGACAGCGGCGAGAATTATGAGCGACACGGCAAGTGCGGCAAGTAAAAGTCCGCGCAACATTGGGCGCAATTTCATAAATTCAAGCGTTGCAAGCGCGAAGACGGCTACCGCGCCGAAAAATGCGCCGAGGTCGTTCCAGCGTCCAAGCGGCGTGTCTGTCGGCGATGCGAAAAATCCAAAAGAAAGCACTTCGGGTCCTACGGCGAATCGTATAATATGGAACAGCGCGACTAGTGCGGCAGATACGAAGAACAGGAGGTATGCGTAGAATACCTGGTCGGCATTTTTGATAAGCGCCGCGAAAAGAAACAGAAACGCGGCAAGCGAGAGTAGGAACGCAAGCGAACCAGCATCATAAAACGCTCCACTCCACGAAAGAGGAAGCGAGCCGGATGCGAGAGTGGAGATGGCGCTCACTGCGGCGACAGCAAGCAAACCGTAAAAGAGCGGCGCGTGCGGAAAGGAAAACTCGCCGTCGCGCAATCGCGCGACGGCGAAGAGCGCCGCTGCGAAAGCGGTCGCGAGCATAAAGAACGCAGTTTTAGAAAAACCAAATGGAATTGATGCAGAAGGAATGGCTATAAGAGGTAAACCGAAGAATGCAACAAATAGTGCAAGGCGCGCAAGACGGTCTAGAAGCGATTCCGCATGAGGCAACCGCGCAAGTTCCCCACTTTCTGCATCAAGTATGTTTTCGTCCATAGAAAAATTAAATAAGCCGATAATATGTGTACAGCATATCAAACACGCCACAGAAAAACCACCCGTTGACGGGTGGTTTTTCATCTTGCATGCCGCGCTTATAAGCCGAATTCTGTTCCGCCTTTCGGCGGAGATAGCCATTTATCTGCGCCCCGCCTCGCGGCGTGGGCTGTAGCGTCACTTCCCCGCTTGCGGCGGGGACACGGACTTGCACTGAAGTAAGGATTTTGCCGTTTCACCCCCGCCTTACGGCGGGACTCGTCTCTGTTCGCACCTCGTCCCGATTTACATCGGGAGACAGGAATTACCTGCTACCTTTTTAACTTCCCCGCCGAAGGCGAGGAGAGTCAGTGTTCGGACTTTCCTATCCGACTTGCATCGGATTAGCTACCCAACGCGGCACTGCAGTAGAGTATATCACGCATTATACAATCTCGCAAACTCCGGCGACGCATGCCAGTTCTTTCTTTAAATCGGTTTCGTTGTGCTTTTCGTACGAAATTATTTTTGAATAGTCCAAGTGCTCCAGCCGTTTTGCAAGCTCTGTGTAGCGTTTCTCGTCTATCGCTTCGTATGGAGCTAGCTGGTACACATGATTTTCGCGAGGTAGAAACGACAACCCGCCGATTATATCCCAATGTTCGTAGAGCCAATGTGCTACCGATAGCCACTCGCCGTCGCCAACGGAAATGGTAGTGGATGGGTTGTGCTCGGTGTAATGTGTTTTTACATTTTTCCAATGTTCCAAGAGCGCGTGCGCCGACACATCGTCGCGGAAGATTGCCCCCCTCGGCGCCTTTACTGGGAATTCCAATACAAATGTAGTAGCATTTTCCGCCGACTGCCCTACTTCGGGATAATACGGCACTCCTTGATCTTTGAGCATCTTAAAAAGCGTGTCGGTAGCGGCGATGCGGATGCGGCGGATGTAGAAAGGAGAGTGCCGCGGATGCATACCCGACGAACAATCTACAAGCTGTGATAGTGTGCCCGATGGCTTTACACAAGTAATGCAGGTGGAAGCGCTTACTCCAAATCGCTTCGCATATTCCGCATTCACTTTGATTGCTTCTTTGCGCAAAATATCCAGTGTCTTTTCTTCGCGCACAATTGGGCAATCCCATTGACCCGTGATGGAAACGCCAAGCAAGCGCTCTTTCTCGCAATTCTCCTTCCATTCTTTAGATAGATACGGAAAATTGGTGAGCGTGGATTGATATGTTCCGAGAATAGTAGCAAGGCGCACTTTTTCTTTAAGCGTTTCTATGGTGTCGGTAGAGCGCGCCACAACTTCCGACAAATTGCAGAATTGTTTGCTCTGCAAAATAATTTCTCCGCACGGGTTGGTACCGATAAGACCCGTGAGCGTTACTCCCGCATCATCAAAATATCCAAGCTTTTTTAGTAGAGTTGTGCGCCGTTCGGGCAGCGTTTGCGCAAGCCCGCCGCGATTGAAGATGCCACGCTCCCCAGAGCCCGACTTAATAAGCGCCACCCACTCGTCTAGGAACTCCCCCGCGGCGGGCTTGCGCACATACACAGCAGAATTGTTTGCAAGTGCGCGTTGCGGGTCGGTCAAGTAAAACTGACCTTTTTTAGCATCGCGTACCGCTTCGTCTTCCAAATCCGATAGAGAAATCATTGCGCTTCGGCGTACGCCGCCAGCCACTACGCAGTCGCCTATCATGCAGATAATGTCGTGCACATCCAGGTTAGAAAGACGCTTGCCCTGTTTACCAAGAATTCTAGAGCGAGCAAACTGCAGTAGCCGTCGCAACGGATCTGGACCCGATGCTTTGCCTCCCATCGTCTTCAGTCGCGCTCCGGCGGGACGCAGTTGCGTGAAGTCAAACTCAATGTCCTTGCCTTCGTACCAAGTTCTAAGTCCTATCGTCAGAGCATCGCACCACCCTTCTTTGCTATCTGCGACTGTGTGTGTAGATAGTTTTTTGCCGGTCTGAAACTTAATTTGCGGAAGCTGTTGGACATTCTGGCTCTCCGCCGACCACCCCGCGCCAGTACCGCACATAGATATATACATAATCTCGGCGAAGTCCTCTAATCGCGTCGGCGCAATATATGAACAATTGTACGCGCATACATTTGTCGCGCGCGCCGCTGTGCCGGCAAACTGGAGGAGGCGCATAGATGGCATCGCCGCGTGGTTCAAAATAGCATTTTGAATATCCGAGTATTCTTTGTCTTTAAGTTTCTTTCCAAGATTCTCTTTCATAAACGAAATATAGCGTCCAACCGTTTCTATCCATGTCTCGCGGCGATTTTCCTCCGGAATCCAGCGCGAGTAGGTGCGATAGTAAACAAACTCACCCAAAGGATTCTTAAAATATTTTTTGCTCTCGAGCGCCAGGTGCTTCACCCGCTCCGGCACGGCAAACCCTTTCTCGCGCAGTTTAGCGCGCTTCTCGCGGTACAGAATGTACGCCTTTGCCGTCTTCACATATTCGCTCAAAATGAGTTCTTTCTCCACGGAATCCTGAATACCTTCCACTGTCGGCACGAAATTCTTGTGCTTTTTCGTAATGCGCACCAAATCGGCAAAAACCTTGTTTGCAACGAGCACCGCTTCTTCCTCCGAACCCTCTCCCGTCTGAAGCATCGCTTTGTTTATGGCGTTTGCAATGCGCCCGACCTCAAAGGGAACGACGGAGCCGTCGCGCTTGCGCACGGTCTTTACAAGGGCACCTCCTGCTATTCGTTTTTCTTTGTCCATAAATTTTTACGCTTAATCATTTTACTCGCGCGTATGTATGCTGTCGCTGTGGACAACTCGTAAAAACACAAACCGAACATAAAAAAACTTTTCTTGCAAGGTTTCACTCGCCCAAAAATTCTATTTTGTCTCCAACTTTGATTCCAAACGCTTTTGCAGCGCCCGCAGAAAGTTCCACGACGAATCGTGCGGACGAAGCGGGTGCGAAAATTGAAGGAAACGAATCTGGAGACACATCTTCGCGCAGGTCAATAACAACCGAGCTTGCGGAGACCCATACTATGTCTATTGGTATGAGCATATCCTTCATCCATATTGCATGCATGCGTTCATCGGGAAAAACAAATAGCATGCCTTCGTCTGGAGCGAGCGCGGGCGTACCACCGAGCCCGTGCTCGCGCTTCTCTGCGTCGTCTGCGACGCGCAAATAGAAAACTTGCGGGCCGATGCGTGCGGAAATGACATCCCTCCTGCTCGCGGTGAATGTCCCTGCCGTAAGAAACGCTGCCGCGCCGATAATTACCAGCAATCCAAACACGAGCGAAATAATTCTTGAATACATAAAGTTGTAACGATATAATACCACCATATATGTGGCGCAAACACAAAAGAAAGATACTTGCGCATGCGGCGAGCGCACTCGCCGCGTCTTTGATCATGCTCGGGCTCGCGGCGGGGCTTGTGTGGTGGAAGCGGGCAGAAATCTTTCACTACTTCGCATCACAATTCCTATCGCAAACACATGTGGTTGATGTAGTTAAGCAAGCCAATCCCGCCGTCTTTTCAATTGTCATCTCCAAAGATGTGCCGATTGTGGAGCAGTATATGGAAGAATGGAATCCGTTTCAGGATTTCTTTGGCGGCGATTTCGGCGGCTTTCAGATTCCAAGATATCGCGAGAAAGGCACCGAGCGGCGCGAGGTCGGAAGCGGGACGGGCTTTTTGGTAACAGCGGGCGGCCTCGCGCTTACCAATAAGCACGTTGTCGAGGACGAAGCGGCATCGTACACCGCTCTTGCAAACAACGGCAAAAAGTACGATGTGGAAGTTGTAGCGAAAGACCCGGTGCTGGACCTCGCTGTAGTGCGGCTCAAAGGCGAAGCGAAGTTCCCCTACCTTACGCTCGGCAATTCCGACTCGCTTGATGTGGGCGAGACGGCAATAGCTATCGGCAACGCCTTGGGCGAGTTTCGCAATACGGTATCGGTAGGCGTTATTTCTGGTTTGGCGCGCTCTATTACCGCAAGCGACGCTTCAGGCAAGTCCGAAACGCTGGAGGAAGTGATACAAACCGACGCGGCTATTAACCCTGGCAATTCCGGCGGTCCTCTCCTCTCGCTTTCCGTAACCGTAGTCGGCATTAATGTCGCAGTTGCACAGGGCTCGCAAAACATCGGTTTCGCGATACCGGTTAATCTTATCAAAAAGGCGCTACAATCGGTAGAAGAATACGGTAGAATGGCAAATTAAGGTTATTTTGATTCGCATTTCTTTGAAAGCGCGTACTTGCCAGCGCCGGTAAACATAAGCGCTACAGATGAGAAAAAGAGCGAAAGCGGCGCGATAAGCATCTGCGGCGCGGCGAGAAGTTTATACATCGCAACGAGCATCACAATTGCGAGAAGTTTCGCCGCAATGCGCGTCCAAACCCCCAACACGACTGCGATGCCTCCAATAAGCTCTACAAACGACACGAGATACGCCCAAAACGGTGCGAAGCCCATCGTACCAAACTGTGCGACGGTGCCTGCAAGGTCGCCAACCTTTAGCCACCCGCTATAAATAAAGATTGCCCCGACACCGATGCGCAGAGCGAGTAGCCCCGCATCCGTATTGCAGCACCACGAACATTTCTTGCACCATGATTGCAACATATATTTTTTAATTATTGATAACACGTGGCATTATAGCAGATATGCCGGGCGGTTGAAAAATCAAAACGGAGGGTATGAGATTCGAACTCATGATGCCTTTCGGCATACACGCTTTCCAAGCGTGCGCACTAGACCACTATGCGAACCCTCCTTTATGTTTTTATAGTAAACTTAATATAATACTTTTTCAATAGTGCCGTTTTTGATAACTATGCTAAAATAATAGATAATGATTCTTCATACTATCCGAAAAACCGACCTGTGGAGCACGGTGGTGAAAACGCCAGTGAGAGCCGATGTGGTGCTCGGCGACTGTCTTTCTGTACTTAAAGATACTCCAGCAAATTCAGTTGACTTGATTGTTACTTCTCCACCGTATGCCGACCAACGCAAGAGTACATATGGCGGCATTAGCCCGCACAAATATGTTGAGTGGTTTTTGCCGATTTCGAAGGAGCTACTGCGTGTTTTACATGTCAAGGGGACTTTTATTCTGAACATCAAGGAGAAGGTATCTGGCGGAGAACGACATACTTATGTTATGGAATTGATTTTAGAGATGCGTAAGCAAGGGTGGTTGTGGACGGAAGAATTTATTTGGCACAAAAAAAACTGTTTCCCTGGGCGTTGGCCGAATCGTTTTCGCGACGCATGGGAACGCCTACTGCAATTTAACAAACAAAAAGAGTTTAATATGTATCAGGACTCTGTGCGCATACCAATGGGTGATTGGGCAAAGACACGTCTAAAAAATCTCAGCGAGACGGATAAACGACGCGACAACTCTCGTGTAGGAAGCGGTTTTGGGAAGAATGTTTCAAATTGGGTAGGACGCGAATTGGCGTATCCCACCAATGTACTTACTATGGCAACTGAAAGTGCAAACAAAAATCATAGCGCTGTATTTCCAAAAGAACTGCCAAGTTGGTTTATCAAATTGTTTACCAAACAAGGAGATGTTGTATTGGATCCATTTTTAGGCTCAGGGACAACTTCTATCGCCGCTTTTCAATTAGACAGAAACTCTATCGGCATTGAAATAAAGCCGGAGTATTATAATGTAGCAGTGCAAAATGTTGATGCGGTTAGAAAAAATATATGAAAAAATTAAATTACGAAAAACTCAACGCGTTTATCGCTTCTGATGTAATAAAACCATTTTATGATATTCGTTTATTGCGTTTGGAGAACGCAACTTTATCTGAAATATCCAAAAGAAAAAATCCATACCTTTTTAAGGTAAAAAATGTAGAAACGGCAGGCGACTTCGCAAGGGGTATCTTGGATGCCTTTTTATCTTCACAAGAAGAAACAATTTTTGGCGATCTTATGGAAAATCTAGCAGTGCATGTCAGCAAAGAGGTCTTTGACGGCAGAAAAGCTGAGGAAGGGAAATACCCAAGTGTTGATTTGATATTCGCGCGCGACGACAAAACTTACATTGTTGGCATTAAATCAGGGCCAAATTGGGGAAATGCAGACCAAGTGAGTACAATGAAAAGAAACCTCGGTGTCGCGAAGAAAACACTTCGTGCTGAAATTGGAGATGACAAAATTATATCAGTGAACGGGTGTATGTACGGAAAAGACAACAGTCCTCATAAGGTCAATAAAAATCCAAACCTTAGTTATTACAAAATATGCGGGCAGGCATTTTGGGAGTTAATCTCCTGCGACGACCAGTTGTATAAAAAGATAATTCAGCCGCTCGATAAAGAAGCGAGAAAACGCGATGCGGTTTTTAAAGAATTGTATGTACAGAAGATAAATGAAATGACAAAAGAGGTTGTCAGCCTCTTCTACACAAAAGATAATTTGGATTGGGACAAGATTATTGAATATGTCTCAAAGAAATGACCTATAATATATAAATAAGAAATCAAATAGAACGATACACAAAAAGCGAGAGGAGCGCAAAAATGACGGATGCGTAGAGTGTGTACTCACCGGCGTGTAGAATCGGTGCAAATGGAAGCGCGGAGTAAAGTAGGAGAAGCCCAACTCCGACGCATTGCAAAATCATTTTAATTTTTCCCATCGTCTTGGCGGGCACGAGCTTACCTCGATAGCGCAAGAACGAGAATCCTACGAGAACTATTTCTATTCCTATAATTGTTGCCGCGAGCGGCCACCCCAGATATTCCCACACTACAAAAAATGCAACGCTGCCAACGAGCAGTTTGTCGGCAATAGGGTCGGCAACTATGCCCCACGCTGTAATCTGGTAGCGCGTGCGCGCGAGCGCGCCATCTAGAGCGTCTGAAAAAGCCGACAGAACGAAGAGTGCAATCGCCGACACATCTTTTCCTGCAAAAAGTAGTCCGAGAATAAAAGGAATGGAAATAAGGCGGAAAACAGTGAGCGTGTTTGGGCTTAATGAATCGGGAATGAACGGAAGCAAAGTCCTTTCCAAAAATCGGTCGGCGCGGGTGGGCTCGGTCAAATACTTAAAACGGCGGTCGCTAAAACGCAATCGCCGCAAGCGTTTGTTTTGTTCCGACGCCAAGTTTTGTGTTGTTGTTTGCATATTAGTAACACACTTTGCGAAATACGAAATTTTTTCCTCTTTACCCTCTCTACGGGGGTCCTACGAGATAAAAAATTTCGTATTTCGCTTCGTGTGTCCTCTTAACTATATATTTAGTAGCTCCCGCTCGCGCCGCCGGCCCCCGACGAACCGCCCCCGCAGCCGCCAAACCCCCCGCCCCATCCGCCCCCAATGTGCGCACCACCTGCCCACCACGGGGGGGGGCGGCCGAGGAGTGTGCTCCGCGCAAACGCGCGCGAGACGAGGAAGTCAAAGAGAAGCCCCAAGGGTACTAGGAGTGCTATTGCTGTAAGACCAAAGTACAGAAAACCAAAGAAAATTCCGAGCGCAACGCCAGCAACTCCACCTACAACTCCTCCCGCCCACCACGATTTGGAACGGCTGAGAATGCTTGCGAGCCAGAGCGGCACGAAAAGTATGAGAAAAAAATAATCTGAAAAATTAGACGGCACTCTTTCTTCCAATATAGGAGATGGTTCGTCTACAGACACGATGCTAATAATACGAGCGGTACCCGCCGCAAGCCCGGAGGCGAAGTCGCCGTTTACGAAGTGCGGTGCGAAATCATTACGAATAATTGCGCTAGCAGCTGCGTCTGTGAGTACGGGTTCTAAACCGTAACCGACCTCAATCCGCACCTCTCGTTCGTCGCGCGCAATGAGTATCAAGGCGCCGTTATCTTGCCCTTTCTTCCCCACTCCCCACTCACTGAAAATCTTGTTTGCAAAATTCTCTATCGTGTCGCCGCCCAGCGTTGGGATAGTCGCAACGACAATTTCAGTTCCGCCTGCCCCGCCTACGGCGGGGCTAGTACGCGCAAACTCCGCAAGTTTCGTTTCAAGCGCCACTTGCGCTTCAGGCGCGATAAGCTCCGCGAAGTCGTTCACAAACCCCGTTGGCGTTCCAGGGCTCGCATACGCCAGCGCCGCAAGCGGCGCAAAAAGCAATATCAAAAAAGATTTGTACATAATTTTATCCAATCAGCGCGACTATGGTGCCGACCATTGCGAAGAGGACGGAGAGCACCCAGTAGCGCATCGTTACTTTGTATGGAGGCCAGCCGAGCGCCTCAAAATGGTGGTGCAGTGGCGCCACGCGGAAAAGCTTCTTGCCACGCCATTTTTTTGACGCTACTTGCGCAATGTTGGAAAGCGTAGTCGCGAGAAGCGGCGCCGCGATAATCGGCAGTACCGCGACCCCCTTTCCTTCTCCCAACGCATCTGTCATAAACGCGACTATGGTGAGCGTAAGTGTCAACGCCATCGTACCTGTTTCAGAAAGATAAAAGCGCGCAGGCGGAATGTTGAACCAGAGAAACGCAAGTATTCCGCCGACAATAGCGGCACAAAATGCGGCGACATTAAACTGCGCTTGAAAGAATGCGATGAGCGAATAAGCAGCAAACATAATGGCGAACACGCCACCCGCAAGACCGTCTATGCCGTCTATCACGCCACCAGAATATACTGCAAGCGCGACCAGTACAAAAATCGGAATAAATAAAATGCCCACATCAATCTCGCCGAGGAATGGAAGCGCAACTGTACTCACTTCCAGTTTTAGAAAGAACCAGAGCGCGGCGAGGAACGCGATGCACGAAACCGCAATAAGGCGCTTCTGTAGCGAAAGTCCGCCAGATAAGCTGCTTCCTGGCGCACGCACTTCCAAAAAATCATCTGCAAGTCCTACGAGCGCGCCCAAGAGAAGAGCAACGAGCGGAAGCCATGTCTGCCCTCGACTCACGAAATCCAATTTTGTAAAGAGATCAGAAGGAAGCAATATCGGCAAAAGCCAAAGAAGAGCCGCGGTCGCGCCAGCGGCGAACCAAACTACCACTCCTCCCATTTTTGGCGTGCCGACTTCACGCGTCTCGTGGAGCGCGTTGAACACTGCAGCAGTAGAGCCGTCGAGCGCCTGCTTGCCCGCGCGCTTCTTCCACATTTTGTGCGCGTACAAATAGTTTGTAAGCAGAGGCGCAAAGCCAATACCTATGGCGAAGGAAATAATTCCCGGCAAAAGCGTTTTGACTACATTTAAGATCATAGATTTGGATCGTCGTCTTTTTGCAAAAATTGTAAGGTTGCTGAAACGAGGTTTTGCACATCTGTAAACCGCCCTTCTTCTGTAGAACCGAGTACTACAACGGCAATCGGCTTCGCAATTCCAGCATCAAACACGATGGCGAGATTGCCGCCTGCAAGGTCTGTGAAGCCGGTTTTTGACGCGCGGAGCATGGGAATTAAATCAACCGCTTTGTTCGTATTGTTCGCATCGTGCATATTGCCGTTCTCTTCTGTAAAAATCGCAGCACCCTCTGTAGTCGGTACGAAAAGCTCCGAGTGCGCGATGTAAGCAGATGCAATGAGGCGCGCGGCATCGCGCGCCGAGCCGTACCCGCCGGCAATTTCGCTTGTTTCGTCTAGCCCCGTTTCGTTTAGAAAGTACATACTGCCGAGACCTCGCGCCGCCGCGGCGGAATTCATAGCGGCGATAAATGCTTTTCTGTTGTCTGTGTATGCGCCCGATTGCGACAAGAAGCTCCCGCCAACTGCCGCCGCCGCGGCGGCTCCGTCGTTGGAAGACGATACGAGCATAAACGAGAGCAAGCTGCTAAGCGGCCACGCTTCCTCGCTTTTGAGCCCAGAGTCCCCTTCCGTCTCTAGAAATTCCGGCAAAACAGAAACGAGCGCGTAACGCGGAGCAGACGCAAGCGCCGTTTCTGCGGTCATAATTTTGGTAAGCGAAGCGAGCGGGAGCTGTGCATCGGCATTTTGTTCAAAAATCGCCTTTCCCGTCGCGGTGTCCAAAACAATCGCCGCGCGCGCCGTAAGCGCCAAACCATTAAAAGGCGACGACATTTCTTGAGCGTTGGCATTCACAATCGCCGCTTCGCTTTGCGCGCGCGGCGTTGCACTTTCTATAGGAAGCATGCCGACAGCGCCCACCAGCACTCCTGCTATGGCAAATGCTCCGAAAAATCGAAAATGTTTGTTCATTTTTCAATTCTCTGCTGTTTTAGACATCTCGTCAAACGCCGCAAATTCTTTCTGCGCATCCGCATAGTCGGGCAAATCCTCTACGCGCGCGACCCCAAGGTGCGCAAGCAGTTCCACCGTCGGCTCATACACAAAACCACGCGCATCTTTGGGGTTTGTCTTGCGCGCAATAAGCCCGCGCGCCGCTAGTTCGCGTAGAGTAAACGCAGAATTCACGCCGCGAATCCAATCAATCTCGCGGCGCGTTGCCTGCCCGCGATACAGAACTACGGCTAGTGTTTCCGCCCCCGCCTTGCCTAAGTCGCGCGAGAGTTCTTCGCGAGTGAGTTTCTCTAATATGCCCGACGCTTCAGGCGCGGCGCGCAATTCAACTTCGCCTCCCGAGCGAATAAGCGCCACTCCGCGCCCTGTAAGCGATTTCTCAAGCGCCACGAGCGCTTCTTCTACTTTTTTCTTATCCACTCCCAATATTTCGGCAAGCCGCTTTATACCAACCGGCTCGGCTTTGAAAAAAAGAATGGATTCTAGTTTAGATTCGAGAGTCATTGGTATTTCGGAACGCCAACGGCGTCCGTCTCCATTAGTATATCGTCAAAATGCGATTCTTGCGTTACGCGAATAGCCCCGCGACGCACGAGCTCCAGCATCGCGAGGAAGCTAACGATAATTTCTTTCTTTGCTTTTGCGCCAGCTCTACCGGCAAACTCGCGGAAACCAAGCCGTAAAGATATCTGGATGCGTTCGGTGAGCCGTGAAATCGTCTCGTCTAGCGAAAGCACTTTCTCTACAACTACTTTCGGAAGCGCCACAACTCGCGGCAAACTCATAATAAGCGCGCGGAGTGCCTCGGCGATGCTTGCTACGGTCGTAGATGTGTCGGGCGAGAACAACGACGCGCGCTCGCGCGCTTCCAGAGGCATAGCGACGCGCGCGCCAAAGCGCGCGCGGAGCGCCATAGCGTACCCGCGCACTTTCTGGTAAAGCGCGAGCCGCCGTTCAAGCTCTTTTATGTCCGTCTTTTCTTCCGGAGAAAGTTCAAGCGCAGGCAAAAGCGATTTTGATTTTATAAGCAGTAGCGTAGAAGCTACCAATATAAACGCCGCGCCTTCGGCTACGGGGAACGATTCAAACTTTTTGGCATATGCAATGAAGTCGTCGGCGACAGATGCTAGCGACACTTCGCTAACATGTAGTTTCCGTTTCTCGATCAATTCCAAAAGCGCCTCAAACGGCCCATTAAATTTCTCGTGATTGATCGTAAACGGAGACATTTATTTCGCAAGTTTTATACCAAGCTCTTTGAGTTGCGCGGGCTTTACTTCGGATGGAGCGTGCATCATAAGGTCGCGGCCCTCGCCCGTCTTTGCAAATGCAATAACCTCACGAATGTTCGGCTCATTGCGCAAAATGGCGATAATGCGGTCGAGCCCCCACGCGATACCTCCGTGCTCGGGCGCGCCGTAGCGATACGCCTCCAGCATATGCCCGAAATTTTTCTGGATATCCTCCTGCGCATACCCCATCATGCGGAAGACCGCTTCTATCGTTTCTGGATTATTACCGCGAATACTCCCGCCGCCGATTTCAAAACCATTGAGCGCCACATCATACTGCGTCGTCAAGATGTCTTGAGTTCGCTCGCCTTGGAGTAACCACGGGCGATGTTCTGTTTTTGGAGACGAAAACGGATTGTGCGTAAAAGTCCACCCGCCGTCTTCTGTTTTCTCAAAAAACGGAAAATCCAACACCCAACAAAATGCTAAGAGGTCCGGGTCATTCTTGTCTTTGCGCAAATCGGGCTTGTCGCTTTTGTATTTTTCCATCGCTTCTTTGTACGAAATGCGCGGAAACGGAATCTCTTGAATCTTTTTCTCCGGAGTAACTTTCTGTACGAGGTGAATCAAGGCACGCTCAATAAACGACACAATGTCGTCTCGCTCCACATGCGCTATTTCCAAATCCAGCTGTGTAAATTCCGGCTGGCGGTCGCCTCGCGTATCCTCGTCTCGGAAACATCGCGCGATTTGGAAATACTTTTCAATACCCGCAATCATAAGCAATTGTTTGTACTGCTGTGGCGATTGCGGAAGCGCATAAAACTTTCCTTGGTCCAGACGCGAGGGCACGATGAAATCGCGCGCGCCCTCTGGGGTGGACTTGGTGAGTACCGGCGTTTCTATTTCCAAAAACCCTTCGGCATCTAGAAAATCTCGGAGCGCTTTGATAAAGCGGTGCCGCAGTGCAAGGTTTTCTTGCATGCGCGGGCGGCGCAAATCCAAGTAGCGATATTTAAGCCGCGTCTCCTCCCCTATCTCCTTGCCGTCGCTTCGCACATCTAGAGGCGGAGTATCCGCTTTGTTGATGACAACAATTTCCAACACCTCCATTTCAATCGCTCCGTTTTGCTCGTCTTTGTTTACCATTTTCTCCGGCCGCTTATTCACCTTCCCAGTTATAGCCACTACCCATTCTGGGCGTATTGCGGAAGCCGCGGCGTGCGCTTCCTTTTTGTCGGGCGTTACGACGCACTGTACTTTGCCCGAGCGGTCGCGAATATCCAAAAACACGAGCTTGCCGTGGTCGCGACGCACATCCACAAAACCGGCAATAGTTGCCTCCTGCCCCACCGCCGACTTAAGTTCTCCGATAAGTGTTCTGGTTTTCATATTTTAATATAATTTTACTCCAATCTTTTCGCGCACATCCTCCATTTTCTTTTCGGCGATGGCGCGCGCTTTTTCGCCGCCGTCTTTCAGTATCTTCAGAACCGCACTCTTGTCGCCTGCGATTGCAGCGCGCTTCGCGCGTAGGGGCGCTATAAATTCTTTTATATCTGCAATCAGCGCTTCTTTTAATTCTTTATACTTACCTTCTTTTTCGGCATACAGCGCAGTGAGTTCTTTTTCGGAACGAAACAACTTGTGCATTTCGTACACATTCTTCGGCACGCCCGCACTGGAGTCCGTCACAATACTCATAACTAACTTTTCAATTTCCGCATCTTCGGCAAAGAGCGGAATCGCGTTGCCGTAGCTTTTGCTCATTTTGCGCCCATCAATACCCGGCACGACGGCAACTTCTTTCATAATGTACGGCTCTGGAAGTTTGAATACACTTCCGAAACGGCGATTAAACTTCTCTGCGGTGTCGCGCGCAATTTCTACATGCTGTTGTTGGTCCGCACCGACAGGCACCACATCGGCATCGTATAGCAAAATATCCGCCGCCATAAGAAGCGGGTAATTGAACAAACCTACAGACGGTTCGCGCCCGTTCGCCACAGCATCTTTGTACGCATGCGCGCGTTCCAAGTACGGCACAGTCGTTAGTGTCTCAAAAATCCACGCGAGTTCCGTGTGCTCGGGTATGTCGGACTGTTTGTAAAGCAGTGCTTTTTTGGGGTCTAACCCGATAGCCAGATAGTCAATAGCGACATCTAATATGTTTTGTTTCAATTCTCCGGCGTTTTGTATAGTCGTCAAGGCGTGATAATCGGGAATAAAAAAGAAACACTGATACTCACTCTGCATCGCTGTAAATTGTTGCATCGCCCCGAAATAGTTACCGATGTGAGGCCTCCCGCTCGGTTTAATACCAGAGAGAAGTATCTTTTTCATAACACTTATTATAGCACCTTACTGAGCTCTTTCCACAATTCGACAGAGAATGCCATTCCGCGCGTGAAGTTTGCAAGTTCAAACTTTTCGTTTGGAGAGTGCGCGTTGTCGTCTGGAAGCGCTAGCCCGACAAGCAAGCTCTGCAATCCTAGAATTTCTTGAAAGTCGGTAACGACAGGAATAGACCCGCCCTCGCGTATGAAGCGCGGGCGCGCACCGAATACGCTTTGGAGCGCGCGCTCGCCTGCATGCACCATGTCGCTTGTTGGCAAAACAAGGTACGCCTCCGCGCCGTTCCCGCTTTTAATCTCCATCGTAACGGTCTTCGGGCACTGTTTGGCAAGGTGCTTCCGTACTGCAGAAATGACTGCATGTGGTTTTTGGTACGGTACGAGACGCATCAGTATCCGTACATACGCTAAAGACGGCACTATGTTTGATTTAATGCCATAACGACCGCTAGTCATTCCGGTAACTTCTATCGTCGGACGCGTCGTCGTGTTCTCCACATGGCTAAACCCTCGTTCGCCAAACAGGCACGGGACTTTGAGAAACTCCCGGTACTGCCCCGCGTCGCTTGCATGCGCGTCGTGGAGCGCACGCCGCGCTTTTGGAGAGAGCGCGCACACGCCGTCGTAAAACCCGGGCACGAGAATACGCCCGGTCTTTTTGTCGCGGAGCGTCGCGAGCAAATGTGCGAGCGCAAGCGCAGGGTTCTCAATAGACCCGCCGTATTGCCCCGAGTGCAAATCGCGGTCGGGGCCGCGAAGTGTTATTTCTATTTCAGCACTGCCCCTCAATGCGTAGGTAATCGCCGGAGTGTTAAGGGTCGGCATCGTGGTATCGGAAATAATAACGCCATCTGCCGCAAGTATCTTTTTATTGGCGCGCAGAAAGAGCGCAAGATTTTTACTACCAACTTCTTCCTCGCCTTCAATCACAAAAGAAATATCGCACGGAAGCGGTGTACCAGTTTTCAAGTATGCTTCTACCGCCTTCAAGTGCGCGAAATGCTGGCCTTTATTGTCGCTTGCTCCGCGCGCAAATAGCTTTCCGCCGCGAATAGTCGGCGTAAACGGAGGCGTCTTCCATAGTTCTAATGGCTCCGGCGGCTGTACATCGTAATGCCCGTACACCAAGTAGTGTAGCTTCTTTGTTCCACTGCGAGGCGTCTTCGCCACGAGTACCGGGTTTCCTGCCGTCGGGTACAACTTCGCCTCAAGCCCTATATCGCGGCAGTGCGTTAGTAGCCACTCGGCGCACTTCTGCATTTTCTCTTTGTCGCCCTCTGCCGAAACGCTTGCAAGCGAAACATACTCCTTGAGTTCTTCAAGAAAGCGCGGGTACTCTCTTTTTAGATACGCGTGTACTTTTTGCATAGTTTTCCTCTTGCGCCCCCGATGTTTGAAGCCCATCAACATCGGGGGCGATGTTGTGGAGTTAAAGATAGAAGACCCAGCACTATTTTGCAACGCAAAATAGTGCTGGGGTGTAACTAACTCCTCCGACTCAGGTCGGAGCCGCCTTTACTCGTGCGGCTTACCAAAGTCCCTTGTCATGACCAAAGATCTTGTAAGTTCTCATAGTAATAAGACAAACAGGTTTATATGTCGTAACGAACCGATTCTGCACACGCAGTCGGCTCTCCCTCATAACGCGAGGTCGGCGAAATCTTATTCACAAAAGATGCGGATCGTTGCGGGTTAGGAAACGCAAAAAGATTCTCTCTTCCTTGCGTTTCGCAAACGCAACGCGAACTTTTCTCGTTCCGCCGTTTCCGTTTTGCGATTTACGCGCGTTCTGTACGGTAAATCCGTTTCGATTTTTCATTTATTCCGTCCTTTCGTTTTGGTTGTGGTTTGGTAAGGAGATTTCAAAGAACAAAAGAGCCCGTCCGTTGTGGAGGGCTCTTGTGTATTTTGCGAAAAAAGCGTTTTTTACTAGAGAGATACGCAACGCACACACGAGCCCTTCACGAAAGGGTTCTTGCGAATAAGGTGCCAAAAATACATGACACCCGTTGTGCGTGTACGCGTTGAATTCATAGTGTTCTCCCATCCTATACCCGCAGGCTTTTGCTGTCAACCTACCTGTGGATAGCGGCAATTTTCGCAAGTATGGCTTGCGCGTCTTGTTTGTAGTCAGCAAGCGCATTTTCGGCCAACGAAATAGGCGTACCGAACACGACAACAATCCGCCTGCGGCGCAAAAAGAAGTCGCCGAGAGTCATATTAAAGTCGCCGAAAATGCGCACGGGCACAACAGGCATACCGGTCGTGCGAGCGAGGTACGCAACGCCGCCGTGCGCTTCGCGCTGTATATTGCCGTCGCGCGTTTTGCGCCCTTCTGGAAAAATCAAAACACTGCCACCAATTTTCAAAATCTGTATATGCGCCGCAAGCGATTGCGCATAATCCGCCCCGCCTACGGCGGGGCGCACGGAGTGCGCTCCCCATAGCTTGAACAAAAGCCCGCCATATAGAAACTGCCTCCAACCGGATGTCTTGTAAAACACGCGCGGGCGCGACACATAGAAAATTGGCAGAAGCGGCGAGAGGAACGGTAGCGCCGCAGGCACAAGAATCGGGTCCAGTTCACTCGAATGATTCGCCGCGAAAATCACCCCTTGTTCTTTTCTTGCACCAGATGTCTGCAATTTAGACACCTGGTGCATCTGCGATTTTAGATTCTCTAATCCATGCACCTCAAACCGGCAAAATAAACGGAGTGTGGCGCGCGTCGTGTGCCAAATCGCTTTTTGCAATATCAACGGTGATAGTAAGAAAAATCGGTTCATATGTGGTATAGTTTTTCCGCTCGCCCTCGTCGTTCAACGGATAGGATGCTTCCCTCCGAAGGAAGCGACGCAGGTTCAATTCCTGCCGAGGGCACTAGGTTCTATATCCCCTCTTTTTTGAGGTCTTCTATGAGTCGCTTGGCGTCTTTGGAAAGCTCTTGCGGCAAGTCAATTTTGATTTTAATAAGAAGGTCGCCGCGCTTTGTTGGCGCGACTGGCACACCCTTACCGCGCACGCGGAGCATTTCGCCATGCGTAATACCTTGCGGAATCTTGACCGTCATATCACCGTCCAAAGTTTTGAGTGCATACTCGCCGCCGAGGAGCGCGGTAGAAAGTTTGATGGGTAATTCTGTAACTAGGTTTGCGCCTTCTTTGCGAAATAGAGAATGCGGCGCGACATGCACCTTCACATATAGGTCGCCTGCAGAGCCGCCCGCCACCGCCTCGCCCGCGCCTCCCATGCGTATCACCTCGCCGTCTTCAATTCCAGGCGGCACGCGCACTAGTATTTCCTCTTGTTTGCGCGCAACGCCGTGCCCTCTGCATGCGGAACACTTCTCCGACGGCACCTTGCCCGATCCGCGGCACGCCGCGCACGCACGAACTGTTTGCATGTTTCCGAAAAACGAGCGCCGCGTTTCGCGAATCTGCCCCTTGCCGTTGCAAGTATCGCACTCCTTCTCTGCCGCGCCCGGCTTGCCTCCAGTGCCGCCACATGTACTGCAAAGCGCTGTCTTTGCAATAAGCACGCGCCGCTCTGCGCCAAACACCGCTTCGGCAAACGGAAGCTCCACATCAATGGAAATATCGCGGCCTCTAGTCGAGCGGCGCGATGCGGTGCGCCCGCCAAACATGTCGCCAAACATGTCGCCTAGGTCAAATTCCACATTGGCGCCTTCGCCAAAGCCGGCTCGGCGCACGAAATCGGTGAAATCAAAACCTTCTCCGCCAAAACCCCCAGCTCCGCCAGATGGCGCCGCGCCCTCGCTGAACACGCGCCCGTACGCGTCATATTCGGCGCGCTTTTTGTCGTCGCCTAAGACGCTATACGCCTCGCTCACCTCTTTAAACTTCTTTTCATCGCCGCCTTTTTTGTCGGGGTGGTATTGATGTGCAAGATTGCGAAATGCTTTCTTTATATCGTCTTTGCTTGCCGATTTGCTTATTCCCAAAGTTTGATAATAGTCCTTCGCCATATAACGCTATCGTATCACAAAATCGTTTTCTACTCCACCGATTTGAGATATTGTCCCAGCGAGTCAATAATGCGGCGGTACATAAACGCCTCGTATGTTTCTTTATTCCCTTCCGTTTGCGCCATTTCAAGGGCGGTAAGGTATTCCTTTCGGAGAGTATTATCTACAATAATCGGCGGGTAGCCGCTTTGCATGAGGAGCACATTGAGCAATAGCCGCGCGACGCGCCCGTTGCCGTCTACAAACGGGTGGATAGTAACCAACCGATAGTGCGCCTCAACGGCAATTCGTGTGGCGTCAAGAGGTGCCGTATGGAGCCACGCAAGCATCTCGTCCATAAGCGACGGAACTTTTGCCGAATTTGGAAAAATAGTCGTAGAACCGGCGACGCGCACCGGTACCGTGCGCAAGCGACCTGCGTTCGCATCGTCAATCTTTTGCAAAATTAGGCGATGTATATCCAAGAGGACAGGAAGCGTGATATCAGACGCGCGTTTGTTTTTCGCAGTAAAGATGCGCACGAAATCAACCGCTTTCGCATGATTTTCCGCTTCCAACGATTCAGTAATGGTTTTGCCTTCCGGAGTAATCCCTTTTTCAATAAGGAGCGCGGTCTCTTGGCGCGTCAATGTATTTCCTTCCAACGCATTTGAGGTGTAGGTAAGCTCAACCTTATACCAGGCATCCAGATTTTTCTGTAATGCGTCAGAAAGCGCGCCTCGCGCGTCTATTTGTTTTTTCAATTCCGCAATTTTTGGGAGTAATTCCTGTATCATGCGAACCATACTATCACAAAACTCTCCTTAAAACACCCGACCAATCTCCCCCATAACCCGCGCGGTTTCAGAGATGGCGACAATAATTTTCTTGTATAAGCCCCATTTTTACCCCATACCAATCTCCGTTAGATTCAACCAAGATTTTTCTTTCCACAGGAGAAATATTTTCCGCAAGTAGTTTTATTGTTATCTCATATTTTCCCGGTACAAGTGTGGTTTTTATTCCAGCCCCAATGTGTTTCGATTTATGAAAAAGATAAACCAGTGTTTTTCCTTCAACTGTATAAATCATATCAATATAAACAGGTGTTTTAGGATAAATCATTCTTGAGTTATCCGTATTTTCATTCGCCCAATGTAAAAAGAAAGGCGAGTTTGTAATGATCACTCTTTCTGTTGGAAAGATACGCTCAATTTTTTCAACCCTCACATCGGCGTTTTTGATAGAGGTCTTTCCATCATTATCTACACCTAAGCGAAAAAACCATGAGTTAGTGTTGTAGTAATCCATATTACTCCGAAGATGACAATGGTTATTCTCATTTATCGGATTCAGTGCATACTTAAATCTTATAATCGGAAGTGGGCGTTTCCTCCACTCCAAAAACTTTTCTAACCAAGAAAAGGGGTTGACTAGATTAATTAGTTCCATCATACCAATACCAAAACACTATCATCTTTTGTGTTGATTTTCCACACTCTTCTATCGGCTCATCCATCGGCTCAACGGCTCTCATTGGACTTCATGTTCGTTATAGTACGATACATCGTACCATAACAAAATTCTCATCGGCTAACGCATCGGCTCAACGGGATACACTAACTCACTGCGACAGTCGGGGAGGCGCCAGATGTCTAAATTGCCGACATCTGGCGCCAAAGAAAGAGCGAGCAAAACTAGTTGAGCGCGCATATTTTCGAGAGCCTTTCGAGCGCGACGGCGCGAGAACGAGCAAGTTTTCTAGCAAGAAAACTTGTGTGCTCGAGAAAATATGCGCCGAAAAAGAGTTTTGCGAGTGGAATTATTTTGTCTCCGCGTCTCGCACATTCCCATCTGGACCCTTGTCATTTTTTGGCGATTGCTGCTCCCGTTGCTTTGCGAGAATCTCGCCGATTTTTTGCATTTCTGTAGATAACGCTTGCGTTGCCGCTTTTATGCGGCCTGCATCTGTGCCGCCCGCGGCGGTTTTCAAGTCCGCAATTTTATCTTCTATCGCCTTGCGCGTCTCTCCCGGCACCTTCTCGCCTGCGTCTTTGAGCGCCTTCTCTGCAGTATATGCAAGCTGTTCTCCTAGATTTTTTGCTTCTACAAGCTCGCGTTTTTTCTCGTCTTCACCTGCGTGCGCAGCCGCATCTTTCTGCATTCTTTCAATTTCTTCTTTTGTGAGCGTGGAGCGCGCTTCAATTTTGATGGACTGTTCCTTGCCGCTTGTTTTATCCTTCGCCTTCACGTGCAAGATTCCGTTTGCGTCTATGTCAAATGACACTTCCACTTGCGGAAGACCTCGCGGCGCGGGCGGAATGCCGTCTAGTATAAACCTGCCGAGCGATTTGTTGTCGGAAGCCATTGGCCGCTCGCCTTGCACAATGTGAATCTCCACCGAGGTTTGATTGTCCGCGGCGGTAGAGAACACTTGTGATTTTGTAACCGGAATAGTCGTGTTGCGCTCTACAATTTTCGTAGAGACGCCGCCCAATGTCTCCAGCCCAAACGACAAGGGTATAACATCCAAGAGAAGCACATCACGCACATCGCCTGCTAGTATTCCTCCCTGTATTGCCGCGCCGACCGCTACCACCTCGTCGGGGTTGACTCCAAGGTGCGGCTCTTTGCCGAAAAATTCTTTCACTGCTTTCTGGATTGCCGGCATACGGGTCTGGCCGCCCACCATTACAACTTCGTCAATATCGCCAATCTTAAACGGCGACGCTTCAATCGCGCGCTTTGTAATCGCAATTGCGCGTTCTATAAACTCAGCCGTGAGCTCTTCTAGCTTAGCGCGCGAGAGCTTAAGCACGAAGTGCTTCGGACCTTCCGCGCCCGAAGTTATGAACGGCAAATTGATTTCGCTCTCAAGTGCCGTAGAAAGCTCGATCTTTGCCTTCTCCGCCGCTTCTTCAAGCCGCTGTAGCGCTAAAGCATCTTTGCGAATATCAATTCCTTCTTGTTTTCTAAACTCGTCGGCGAGGTGTCCGATAATCTTTTGGTCTATGTCGTGGCCGCCAAGATGCGAGTCGCCGTCAGTCGCCTTCACTTCTATCACATCATCGCCGACTTCTAGTACCGATATGTCAAAGGTTCCTCCACCGAAATCAAAAACTGCAATCTGCTCGTTCTTCTTTTTGTTGAAGCCGTACGCGAGCGCCGCCGCCGTCGGCTCGTTGATGATGCGCTTCACATCCAGCCCTGCAATTTTTCCGGCGTCTTTGGTCGCCTGCCGCTGGCTGTCGTTGAAGTATGCGGGAACGGTAATTACCGCCTCGGTAATCTTCTCGCCCAGACGCGCTTCTGCGTCAGCTTTCAGTTTCGCTAGAATCTTCGCCGATATTTCTTCGGGACGTTCCCACTTGTCTCCAAGCTTCACCTCAATGCCTCCGCTTGCCGACTTGCGCACCTCGTACGGCACTGTCTTGATATCTTTCTGCACTGCCGGATCGTCAAATGAATGCCCGATAAATCGCTTGATAGTATATACGGTGTTCTTGGGGTTTGTTACCGCTTGCCTCTTAGCAAGCAGCCCGGCGAGCCGCTCGCCGGTTTTGGATAGCGCGACTATAGACGGAGTCGTTCGCGCGCCTTCGCTGTTCTCAATAATTCTCGGCGTACCGCCCTCCACTACCGCCATCGCGGAGTAAGTCGTACCGAGGTCAATACCAAGTATTTTGCTCATAATTTTTAATTTATATAAATTGGTAATGTTAATTACTGATATTCTCCGACCTTGACTTTCGCGGGCTCAATTATTTTACCATGAAGCGCGAAACCTTTTTCCAACACTTCACGAACTGTATGGTCTTCTGTTTGTACTGATACTGGAATAGCACCTACGCTTGCATGTTTTCCAGGATCAAACGCATCGCCAACCTTCGGCTCAATAAAAGAAATACCAGATTTCAGAAGCGCCGCGCGGAATTGCGAATAAATGTGCTCCATTCCAGTACGCCAATTTTTGTCTATTTTTTCCCACGCCTCTTTATTTCCTATGGCGCGCTCAAAGTTTTGCAGAACCGGCAGCAATTCTTCCACAAACGCCTCATTTGCAAACTTCACAAACGATTCGCGCGCCTTGTCCTCGTCTTTGCGCGCGTTCACAAAATCCGCCTTCGCGCGCTGCCACCCCGCGAGGTACTCTTCGCGTTCTTTGCGGCATGCGGAAATCTCGCCCTTCAACTTCTTAATCGCCTCCGCTGTGTCCTTGACCATATCCGCATCGGTTTCGGGTTCTATAATAATATCTTTTTCTGTATCCATAATTAACGCTTGCTCCACTGCGGGCCCTTGCGCGCCTTGCCTTTGCGTCCGAATTTGCGGCGTTCTTTGGCGCGAGGGTCGCGTTTTAGGAAGCCGGCTTTTTTGAGTTTTTTGCGGAGTTCCGGCTCTACCGCCACAAGCGCGCGCGCCACCCCGTGCCGCACCGCTTCTGCCTGGCTTGCAAGCCCACCGCCAGACACGCGTGCAGATACGCCGTAGTTTCCTTTCGCTTCTTCGTGCAGAGCAAACACTTCGCGCGCAATGCGGCGCTGTTCTGCTGTCTTAAAGTAATCGTCAAGTTTTTGCTCGCAGACGGTAAATACGCCTGCGCCACCCGGGAGAAGCCGCACGCGCGCCGCCGCCGTCTTGCGGCGGCCAATTGCTTCGATATATTCCTGCTTTGGTTTTGTTTTTTCGGTAGGCATGAGTTTATTCTGCAATCGTTAGATTTTTAATAATTCGCGCGCGAAGTTTGTTTTTCGGAAGCATTCCGTACACCGCGCGCCGTACGGCGATCGCTATGCCGCGGCGCTTCGTAAGTCCGCCAAGCGACTCTTCTTTCAAGCCGGAAGGGTACCCTGTGTAACGCTCATACTTCTTCTCGCCGCGCTTCTTTTCGGTTATAAAAAGCTTGCCTGCGTTCTCTATGCGCACGCGCACCATTGGAACTACATTTCGCTCGAAATCGGCACGCGCCTTGCCGCGCAAAATATGCGCCGCGGCGGAGGCGATGCGCCCAAGTTTCTTTCCGTCTGCATTTATTGTATGTTGTTCCATATTAGACAAATTCTATAACTGCGCGCGGCGCGCCGTCGCTACGGCGAAAACCCGCCTTCACTATGCGCGTGTAGCCGCCCGCGCGCTTTTCATATTTCTTCGCAATCTGCTTGAATAGCGCGTCGGCGCCGGAAGCGTTGCCCATGCGGCTTATTACCTCTCTGCGTGCCGCAACACTTCCTTTCTTCGCGTGCGTTACGAGCCGTTCCACAAATGGGCGCAGTGCTTTGGCGCGCGCCTCCGTGGTTTCAATCTTGCCGTAGCGAGCGAGCGCTCTCGCGAGCGAGCGCATAAACCCTGTGCGCACTTTGCGCTTTCGGCCAAACTTTTTGTTGCGATTCCCGTGTCTCATAATATTACTTTAAGGTAATCCCGAAATTGCCGAGCATTTTCTTGACCTCCTGTACGCCCTTGCTACCGAGCCCGTCTATGTCCAAAATGTCTTCCTCTTTCTTGCGCACAAGACCCCCAACGGTGCGGATACCCGAGTTGGAAAGCGCCGCTTTAGCGCGAGGAGATAAATCAAGCGTGTCTACTCGCGTCTTTAGAATCTCCGGGTCTATGTCGCGACGCGGCTCTTTAGTAATTTTTGCGGGAACGGCTATCTTTGCGGGCTCTTCTTCTTTGAAGCCGACAATAGAGCGCAATTGTTCCAGCATAATTTGTATTGACTTTTCAAGCGCCACGCGCGGCGCGATAGTTCCGTCTGTTTCTATTGCGAAGCGCAAGCGATTAAAGTCGGTGCGATCGCCGACGCGCATATTCTCTACTTCATAATTGACGCGCCGAACGGGAGTGAATATTGCATCCATTGCTATTGCCCCAATATCTACTCGATCTTTCTGCAGTGTCTCCTTCGGTACATATCCAAGACCCTTCTCCACCCTCGCTTCTATGTCCAATACCGCCACCTTGCCGGAAAGAGAAGCTATCACCTGCTCCGGGTTCATTACAGATACCTGCCCGGGGCACTCAAAGTCCGCGGCGGTTGCTTCTTTCGGACTCTTTACTTTTAACGAAATCGTCTGTGGTTCGTCGCCAGACAGGTTGAATCGTACGCGCTTTAGATTCAAAATAATTGAAATCACATCTTCCTTCACGCCCTCAATAGTAGAAAATTCGTGCGCCGCGCCTGCAATCTTGACCGAAGTGATGGCGGCTCCTGGAAGCGAAGAAAGTATAATGCGGCGAAGCGAGTTGCCGAGCGTATGCCCATATCCCGGGTAGAGCCCGTCTATCTCGTACGAACCCGAGTTTGCTTCTTCCTTAATAATTCGCGGTTGCGAAGGGAGAATGATGTTTTGCATATGCCGTTATGAATATTAAAAATAAAAAGGGGTAAAAATTGCAGCGAATTAATCAAAGACACAGCATAACACAGGCGCGCCCTTTTTGCAAAGGGCGCGCCGATACCAGTTTATCGTTTATAAAACTCCAAGACAGCGTCAATGCGAAACGGCAATTCATCGCGCCGCAATTCCGGCATATTTGAAACAGAAATAGCGCGCTTTTCTTTGTCGTATACGAGCCATTGAGGAGTCGTATTCGCCTCTTTTTCTTCAAGCCAAAGCTTCTTCTGCGCGCTCGCCGCGCGAACCGCTACCACTTCTCCCACGCGCACCGCGCGCGAAGGTATCGTGCTTCGGCGGCCGCCAACGGTTAGATGCCCGTGCGATACGAGCTGCCTCGCGCCGGAGCGGGTAGTAGCAAGACCAGCGCGATAAGCGATATTGTCTAGCCGCGTTTCAAGCGACATGAATAGATCTCCCGCCGCCGCGCCGCGCTTCAAGAGCGCCCTGCGCGCGTATACGGCAAGTTGGCGATCGCTTATGCCGTACAGAAATCGCGCTTTCTGTTTCTCTGCGAGCTGAATGCCGTAGTCGCTTCTCCCGCGCATCTTTTTGCCGTCGCGCTGCGCCTCGCGCAAAGCGAACTTCTGCGTGTTCGTCTTTTCAAATAGTTCCGGGCCGTATCGCCGCGCAATTTTGTATTTTGGTCTTGATTGCATAAAGAATTATTATACACGGCGCGGCTTCTTCGGGCGCGGACCGTTGAACGGCACCGGTGTCGCATCCTTAATGCTTTGAAGCGCTACGCCTTTCGACATAAAGCCGCGAATAGCCGACTCCCTGCCGCTGCCGACTCCGCGCACCACAACCGCAACCTCGATCATACCCATAAGCGCCGCTTTAGCGCCGAGCGCTTCTCCAACCTTAGCCGCCGCAAACGGAGTGCCTTTCTTTGCACCCTGAAAACCAAGAGCCCCAGACGAAGAAAACGCCACCACATTACCCTTCTCATCTGCTAAAGATAGCGTAGTGTTGTTGTACGAGGCGCGCACGGTAAGAATACCGCGCGGAAGCTTTTGTTTTGGGCGCGCAGCTCCTGCCGCTCCTTCCGCTTGAGTGTTTGCTCCTGTTTCGCCTTTGGTTATGACGCGTTTTTTACCCATGTTATTTAAAATTATTTCTTCTCAACCGCTTTGCGCCCGGTACCCATTGTCTTGCGCACATTGCCACGGCGCGTGCGCGAATTGGTTTTGGTGCGTTGGCCGCGTACCGGAAGCCCTCGCAAGTGACGCACTCCGCGATATGTCTTTATATCTTTTAGGCGCTTGATGTTGCCGGCGATAGAGCGTTTCAAGTCGCCTTCTAAAGTCCGCTTTTCAATTTCGACGCGAATCGCCTGCTCTTCTGCGGCGGAAAGCTCGGCGGGCTTCTTCGCCGGATTGACGCCTACCTCTAAAAGAATTGCGCGGGCAAGCGAGCGCCCCACGCCATAGAGAATCGGCAAGCCGAACTCAAGTTGTTTTTTATCTGGAATTGTAATGCCTTTGATACGCATAAATTAACCTTGTCTTTGCTTATGCCGAGGATTGCCTGTGCAGATAACAAAAAGTCGTCCGCGCCTGCGGACAATTTTGCACTTCGGACACCTCGTTTTTACCGATGCTTTTACATTCATAAACGCTTCACAATTCTACCCTTGCCGCCGTAGCGGTCTAGGTCTACTTCTACTCTGTCGCCGACGAGAACGCGGATCCGGTGCAAGCGCATTCTGCCTGCAAGGTACGCTAGTATCACTTGCTCCGGCTCTCGGTCAGCAAGCGAAACACGGAAGAGCGCGTCGGGCAATGCCTCAACGACTCTCCCCGCCACTCGCTCCGGCTTTTCAGCTGTTCCCATCAACGAATATAAAGATAGCAAGATAATAAAAAAGAGTCAACTGCGCTCTCACCGCAGAAACTTATCAGTGATGATGGTGTAGTAGGTCTTGAAATCACTGAAGTTCCGCTTCAACTCATGCACAAACCTATCTAAATCCACATGCTCGTAACGGTGCACGATGGCGTTGCGCATACCCACAATAGGAGAGATTTTTCTTACAAAATCGTCCGGAAAGACTCCTGCTTTTCCAAGCACATCAAAAGTCCCTTGCAAGTCATCGGGGGGTGTTAAGACCTGCACGCGAATAAGATGCGTATTAATGTCTATCATCTCATCGACCAACAATTGAAAAATCCGTTCGGCTGTATGATATTTCATACTATCGCCCCGTAACTCCTTCTCACCCAAAACAACCAGTGGCTCAAGCTCGGATATATATCCGGCGAGCAATGTAAGCTTGCGAGTTATAAGATTTTTATCAAGCGATAGGTGCATACATTTTAAATTTATCCGCCATGAGTAAAACATACCTATACCGTAATTCGTTGAGCGAAGTGGACTCGCGATACTGATTCATGGCGTAGAGGTACAAGTTATTGAAAAGAGACTCTTTTGCTTCGTACAAGACAACGCCCTCATCAACAATTTGTTTGAGGAGAAGCGGCCCTGCGTTACTGATGTTCACAATGTCCACATCGCTGGTCTTACATACTTCATGCAAGGCGATGACCATGTTATTTTCTTCCATGAACGCAAGCGGCTTCAAGGAAGAATAAGCGATGTCAAAATCGCTTTTGGCGCGCGCGTCTCCACGCGCGCGCGAACCAAAAAGCACCACGAGCGCCAGCCCGTATTTTTTCGCAATGTCCGCTACTTTATTTTTATCCATTGCAACCATACGAGGTATGATACCACAAATCTATACATGCAGTTAATGATCTTGCGATTCCGTTTTTTTAATCACGACCGAGATTTTCTTTATGTTATCTGGAAACGCCTTTTTCCAGAAAGGGCGTATGACGACCTGCGAACGCTCTATCGCGCCGTACGATGCGAGCACCGACACGGTGTCGCTCTTCGCCTTACCCGATAGCTCCGCCTTCAATCGGTCTGCGTCCAGATTCCACACAATCTCGCCTGATCCATCTAGCCCGAAGAGTACGCGCCCGTCTGCATTCTTACCAAAGTCCGCCTTATTTAAAAACGAAAACGCAAGCGTCTCTGCCGCATTAAAGGAAACAGGAGCATCGTCGTATCGCAACACCGCACGGCGAGCAATATACGAAGCAAGCGCTGCTTTCGTAAACACGAAACCCGTGAGCGTGCCGCGCTCTGTCACTTCTACTTTCTCATCTGCACCTTCCGTCTCCGACTCGGAGCGCGAAACAAACGCGTAGCCGCCAGTTAGCATTACAGAGTCAGCTGATATTTTCCCCTTTGCGTCCGCGACTAGCTTTTCTTCAAGCGCCTTTCGCAGCGAAGCGCGCGCGGCACTAACCTTCTCCGGAGATACAAAGGGAGCAACTCCTACAAACCCGCCATCCATTGGCGTCTTTCCGCGCGCATAAAAACCAGTGTATCGATCTGGACTACTCTTAAACCCTGGGACCGTAAAATCGGATAGGCCGATATTATACGACTCACCCGCTTGGTCGGCGTATACCACCGCCTCTATGCTACCAGGAAGCTTCTTCACCCCCGAAGTCGTTTGCCCTGGCACGACGATTGACTCTTGAATGCGATAGATTTTGCCGTCTGGCGTTTCAAAACGAGTGTTCTTGATAAGCCGCTGGGTTGCGGATGAGAAATTGTTGTAAATAATAATCGTGCCAGATGCCTTGCGTTCCACGCGCTTGCTTCCTTCCGGTTCTAGTGTTGCTGTTTCTACCGCTTCTACAATAAGCGGCGTGTACGGCAAATAAACGCCGACGGTGGTAGTCGCGGTGATTGCTGTGCCTTCCAAAGAAGATATTTCTACAGGAACGGACTTAAGAGTTACCGTAACTGTAGCGCCGGATAGCGCAATTGCAACCACGCTTAAGAGCACAACAATGGAGACAGCAACAGTGCCCCACAGCCACCATCTAGCACTATTACGACCACCCCCTTTCGGCAAGCGTACCTTAATTGGCTCTTCTTCTTGCGGCTCTTCTTCAGGCGCGTCGTTGTAGCGGTACGCGCGCGGAGGCACTGGAATGTTGCGCACAGAGCGACGCGCTCCGGGCGGTAGCACATCACTTACAATCTGCTTAGGCATAGATAATTTAGTATAGCACGGCAAAGAAATGCAATGAGTGAGATATGCACAGATATTAAACCACCCCCGTGGTCTAAAATTTCGTATACAGCGCGATAAACGCGGCTTCTCCGGCAAAGAAAGTGTCTCTACCTGCCTCTCGGAAAAATTGAACAGTCGGCGCAAATGCTTCTGCGCCACGCACCGATACTTCTGTAGGAAGCGGCTCGCCAAACGCGCGGGAATAAAAAGATAAATTGCTTTCGTCGGCAAGTAGGAGCGATTGCCGAGGCAAGAATCCAGCGCTAATTTTCGGTGCGAGAGCATCGGATACGGCGCGGCGGAAGCGCTCCGCCTGCCGAGCGCGCGCCGCCTCTGCTTCTGTGCGGCGCGAGTCGGCGAGCGCCGATGCAGATGCGGCGCGCAGTAGCGCTTCCGCCGCCGTTACCGAGTGCGCCGCACCCTCTTCCCACACAGCGCGGGCGGCTGTGTGCAGCCCCAAAGGAAGCGATACGACTTCATGCAAGACGCCTCGGCGAGTGATGCATACTTCCGTCGCCTCGCCGCCCGCCGACAGCGTAAGCATGTCTCCCTCTCCGTGCGCGAGCGCCGCGCGAGCGCCTGCGCATGCGGCAGCAGCGCCGTGCCATTCAAGCGGTGCCGAAGTGAGAGAAGTAAGCGACGCCGCAAATCGCGCGACAGCGTTTTCCGGAGCGAAGCTTTCTAGAAGCGTTAGCTCCAGCGTTTGCGCTTTCTGCCCCACTGCGGAGGACACTCCGTATCCGTTCACGCGGTACTCTGTGATCTTCTTTTCTACCGCGCGCACCGCTTCTGCTATCTCGCGGTGCGCGGCGCGAAAGTTTTCGGTAATCCCCTTTTCCGCTTCGCGTATAACAGATGCGAGGGCCGCTTCGGTAAGGAGAGTCGGTTCCGGAAAATCGGCGCGCACCGAACGGGTCTTGGACACAATCCACGGCGCGTGTAGGAAAATGTGCGCGCGTTCAATGCCAGCGAGCTCTCTGCGGTGGCCCCCCCCGAGGCGGGGCCCCCAAAGTGCCATTAACCCAAACAATTTTTGCGGGAAAAAATGTTTGGGGGGAAAGCCCCAGGCGATAAGAATTTTTTTTAACAGTTACTTTTCCCAATAGTAGAATTAACTAGACAG
>CAYIUC010000001.1:42438-65311 GCA_964366535.1 uncultured Candidatus Saccharibacteria bacterium
CGGCGCCCCCCTACCGGGTCTTGCCCAAAATCCACGGCGCGTGGGGCAACATGGCCGCGGGTTAACTGCGCGCGCGCCCGCTGCGGTGCCCCCCCGTTTGGGGGGGCACCGAAAGTGCATTAAGCGCATGAAGTGTTGCCGAGAAAAAGTGTGTCGGCTCTAGCCGCTCGGCTATAGGAATTATTTCTCGCTCCGCCCACACGACCACCGCGCGCCCCTCAGGCAACACCAATATACCCGCGGCGCCTACAGATGCGCTCCCAATATCCACAAGCACAAACTTTCTCCCCCGCGCACGCCCGGAGAACAATTGCATACTATATATTGTACCACAGCAAGATTACTCCAAAATGGCCTTTATCCTTCGCACGCCGGCAGAGACGGCTTCTTCTTTGGCGATTCGGAATGCTCCGAGCGTACCAGTGCGAACGACATGCGGGCCACCGCAGAATTCTTTTGAGTATGCAGTTTCTAAAGAGTCACCAATGTAGTGGATAAGCACATTGTCAGAATATTTCTCGTCAAAAAAGTGCAGTGCGCCGCTTTGCTTCGCTTCCGCAATCGGCAGAGTTATCTTGTGCACAGGCAAGTCGGCTTTTATTTTTTCATTTACAATTTCCTCCACTCTTTTCTTTTCTTCGTCAGTCATCTTACGCGAGAAAGCGAAATCAAATCGCAGGCGTTCAGGCGTAATATTGCTCCCCTTCTGCTGTACCTCCTTCCCTAGCACATCTCGTAACGCTTGGTGCAAAAGGTGTGTCGCCGTGTGATACCGGACCGACATTTCGCTGGTATCCGCCAGCCCACCCTTAAACTTTTTCTCAGCTCCGGCGCGAGATATTTCTTTATGTTTCTCAAACTCTTTCTCAAACGCTTGCACATCTACCGACAGACCTTTCTCTTTCGCCAGGTCCACAGTCATATCTATAGGAAAACCGTAAGAAGAAAAAAGTAAAAAAGCGTCTTTGCCCGAAATTGCACCGCTCGCAAACTTTCCAAACTCTTTCAACCCCACCGCAAGAGTTTTCCGAAATTGCACTTCTTCCTCTTTGAACGCCGCGTCTACCGGCACGCCGACTTTGTCGGCGTGCAAAATAGCGCGGCGGATAAGCCGACGCAAAATATATCCTTGCCCCACATTGGCGGGCGCAACGCCTTCCGAAAGCAGCTCGCGCGCCGCGCGCGTGTGGTCAATAATAATACGCTCGCTACGCGACAGTGCGTCATTCTCATATACGCTATGCTTTTTCTGCACAATAGCGACTAGGCGCTCCAGCCCCATACCGGTATCAATACCAAGAAATGGGAGTTTAGTAAGTTTCGCCTTACCGCTGTCCAACTGCTCGCGCGAGCCATCGCAGAAGTATTCGTTAAACACGATATTCCAAATCTCCACCGTTTTGCCGTTTGCATCGGTGCAATAAATCTCCGTAGTTGGACCGCAAGGCCCCGAGTCCCCAGTCGGACCCCAAAAAACATCGTCTCCGTCTTCGCGAACATCAGCAACGCCGAGCGCACGCCATGCCTTTTCCGATTCATTGTCGCGCGGTACATGTTCGTTTCCATTAAAAAAAGTTACATATGCTATCGGCAATTTGAGTTCTTTTGTAATAAAATCGTGCGCGTAGTGAATTGCTTCTTTTCTTCCATACCCGCCAAAGCTGAAATTGCCCAGCATCTCAAAAAAAGTAAGGTGCGTGTCATCTCCTACTTCGTCTATGTCGGAAGTACGAATGCACTTTTGCACCGAAACAGCATTTTTTGAGCAGAAGTCCGCAAGTGCGTCCTTCGCGCCAGTGTAATAGGGCTTAAATTGCTGCATCCCAGCAGTCGTAAACAGCACAGACGCATCGTCTTTCGGCACCAAGGGCGACGACGGCACGACAGCGTGTCCGCGCTCTTTAAAAAACGCCAAAAACCTTTCCCGAATTTCAGCGACAGTCATTATCATATACGTATCCTATCGCATTTTCCGCCAACAAAAAAGCCGCACAATCCATGCGGCTTGCTTTATTAGGTCTGTGGACCTCTGATGTTTATATTCCTAATGCGAAGATCTACACCTTCAACTATCCCCCCATCACCAACACAAAGGTGATACTCAAGCCGAAACTCAGATGGCAGAGTTCTCCGTAATGCTTCTGCGCAACGCAAGAGTTTATCGCCGACTTGAACAGCAAATACTTCCTCGTCCAAAGATTTTATTGTTTTTGCTGGTGGTTCTAGTTGATGTTCGTTTAGTTCTCTTTGATTTGCCGACACCGTAGTATCATTTGGTTCTGATGATGTTACTGGCGAAGCGGAAACACTTAAGATTTCTGCAGAATTGTTCGTTTCCTCCGGTAACACTACCTTTCCTGTGATTTCTGGTATTTTGGAAAGAACTCTTATTAATTCCTTTCGATTCTTAAAACCAAAATGTATGAGTAGCCGATGGGTACTTCCGTATACACCCGACGCTTTAATTCCTAGCCGTTGCGCTATCTTTTGTGTTTCCTCCTCTTGCAAAAACACAGCGATTGTTTGTTTTTGTATGCGAGTCAATTGATTGTATCTTTCAATTACTCTTGTAGATGACGCACATACCATGTTTTCGTTTTCATGGTCAACTTTTACACTTGGCGGTTGCACCAACAATGGTACACCACCAAGAAGTAACGCGTGTTCTGTTTTTGATAGTTGTGTAGTTCGCAACCGCGCAAGTAATTTGCTACGAGTGATTGCTTCTATTTTCTGATGCACTGCATCATCTTGGTCAAACCGAAAGTTATACGGTTTTTCTTTTCTTGTATTAAGGTCGGCGTTGGGCACTCTAAACTTCTTTCCGATGATTTCCCACTGACCATCAGTGTCTTTCTCCGCTTCAAAAAGAAGTGGCTCTTTTGTTCCGTCAAGTTCCAAAGTAACTTGTCCCATCGCCCTTTGATTGGACTGAAGAAAAACGCACGAGAATTTCGTAATGACCATCTTCGTTCCTGAAATTGGTTCGCAAATGTCTTCGCTTCCATTGTTGTTCACGATTCACCTCTCTTTGTCGATAGTTGTCAAAGTTTTCTGTCTTAAACATAACACATAAGACAAGAGAGTACAAACCAAGAATGGCACTGACTTACCTCACCAAAAATTGTCTATTCCCAAATTCTTAAGAATTTGAGAATGCTTGTGCCGCGTGGTGTTAAACGGTGGTGAACATTGTTTCCTTCATACCGCTTCATAAGAAGGCCGGCGATAGCCATGCGGCGCACATGTTCCGATGTAGTCTTGAAATTAATAATATAAAGTTCCTTGCTAATTTGAGCGAGTGTCAGTTCCGGCTCTGCATCCAACAACTGTAAAATGCGAATGCGGTGGTGGTTTGCCGCACCTTTTATCATCCGTTCAATTTCTTTTGAATTTTTCATATGGAAAGTATACCGCTTTATTATTTATTCTCAAATTCTTAAGAATTTAAGCATGAAAGAAGCACGGCTTAAAACAAGGTTGGTTTTTCGGTTGGCGACGATTTCTTTGTTCTTTCTGTCACCTGTGAAGATGGAAAGAAACCTCTGCCGCACTTCGTTTGTCGTCATGCCGACATCTTATCGCATTTTCTCCCAACAAAAAAGCCGCTTCAGTTTCTAGAAGCGGCTTAGAGCATACGAATCACCACACCAAACCGTAAATACCTTTGCACGCGCTTTTGTTGAAACTCCACCCGTCGTGTTCCAGCTCACGAATCTTTTTGATAGTGTTTTTATTCGGCAAATGGCCACGCAACACAATAGTATTGATAGCCGCTTTATACGATTCCACAACCAAACATCCTATTTCACTAACCAGTACATGCGAATCTTTGAGGAGCGCCTCAAGTATTTCCGGCGTTATCTGAATAGTCACTTCTTTTTCGGAAAGAGCTGGGTTTGAGCCGCCGTATTGTATCTGGTCTGATGGTGCAAAAAGAAAAACTTTCGCGGTAATCTTCATATTCACCTTTGTTTCAAGTTCTAGCATCCACGGAAACCATAACACCCAACGCAAAGAAAGACAAACAATACTTATTCTCAAATTCTTAAGAATTTAAGCATGAAAGAAGCACGGCTTAAAACAGAGTTGGTTTTTCGATTGGCTGCGATTTCTTTGTTCTTTCCGGAACATGAGAGACGAGAGCAGAAACCTCTGTCGCCGCTTTGCGATATGTGCAATAGTCGCAATCTTCCGCTGGCGCGGGCAACGCGTCGCCGTCCAAGCACTTTTTTATATCAGCAAGAGTCGGCTCTACCCAGTTGGTTTTGCCTGTATATGGAATTACCGACACATCAAACTCAAGTCGCGCATCAAACGCCTCGCGGTCTGTCTTGCCGTTTACATACACGAAGTAACCGGTATCGGACACCTGAAAACCGTTCTGCCGGAAGAGCCATTGGTACACTTCCATTTGCCGCTTGTAGCCGTCTTGCCACTCTGCGTCCAAACTCACCCCGCCGTCTTTCGCCGTTGCTTTATAATCCACAACAATCAATTCTCCGTTTGGCCGCACCCACACATCGTCCACTCCTCCGCGCACGAGCATCCCAGTCGCAGGGTGGCGGAACGAAACGCCCGCGCGGAGTGAATCGCGCCACTCTTCAATCTTCGCATGCTTCAGAGGCACCGCGTCTATTTTGTACTTTTGCATCAAGGGGTGCGCGCTCCCCTTCGCGCGGTGCGCGTCAAATTCTTTTTTTAATAACTTATCTACCGCGCTGTTTAGAGAAAATGGAAACCCAGGCGGCCGCGCCACCCCCAATTTATTGTCTACAAAAAAACAGCGCGGGCATTCCAAAAATAGGTCTATCTTGGAGCGCGAAAGCTTCCAGTTTGGACCCCCGTAATTCCACTCCGCCCTTCGGTGCGGTTTATAAAAATCAGACATTGTATGGGTGAGGGTAAACGCCGCTCTCTATAATAAGGTCGTGAAGGTTGCCGCGCTTCGGGTAATTCCAACCGATAAGCCGCGCGCCCGCGCATTCGCTGTACTCAATCGCTTTGTCTGTAAAGCTCGTGTTCGTTACAAGCAGCCCTTGCGTGAGCGGGCGCGCGGCGCCGCCGTACGAAAACTTTTGCTCCGATAGGTCGTCAAAACGCGCCTTCACATAAAGCGCCACCTTCACATCCGACTTCAACCCAAACTCGTGGTGGAACTTCGCTTCCGCCATGATAAGCTCATCGCCTTTCCACGCGACCACATCTATCTCGTGCGAAGTGCACTTGCCTTGCACAATCTGGTCTGTCAACGCCTCAAAACCTTTTGCCTTAAAAATATCTGCTACAAAATGCTCAAACGGAAAGCCGGTAGGGCCGAGTGAAGCGAGCGCGCGCTTCAAAGAGTATCGCTCCGCCACCGGATGCTCCATCTTACGCAAAAGCTCAAAGGCGTGATGGTAAATGTCGCCTGTATTCATTCCATCTCGTACTTCTCCGGCAATATGGTGCGCAATCTTTTCGCGCACTTCCTCCGACGCACCCGCCTTCGCGAGCGACGCGCGGAGTTTTTCCGCCTCAAACGCCTGCTTTGTACCGTCTGACTTAACAATAAAGATCTTGTTTTGCATTATTGAACAGTATAGCACGCAAGTTTGGACAAACCATAAAGATATTCATACGACTTGCAAATCTGGAATAGATATGGTAGATTCCTTTCGGATTAAAACAAAAGTTCCTTATGAAAACAACATTTCCAATTACGAAAACAGAGATTAAGAGCCCGTTTGAACTATGTCATCTACTAGCGGCAGCGTCTGCAGGAAATTATCTGACAAGAACGAGTTATGGTTCGGAAGCGTGGCAACTAATGCCGCTTCGAAATGCACTTCCTGTCACCTTGGCAATGTCTAGTGGAGAATGCCCTCGCATAGAAGCAGACAGCAACAACTGGAGACGAAGATTGCATACAGAGATGTATACCAACTTCGTTCACATATTCCTCACTGGATTAGATTTTGGGTGCCTAGTGTCTGTTGTTAGTTGTCTAGATTCAGAGGTCAAAAATTTAACCGGATGGAAGTTCAGTGGAAATGCCGTCATAGAATCGTACGGCAAACCATCTATTTGGCCGTGCACTGGAAAGATAGTGCTCACAACCATGGACCTTTCTATATGCGGAGAGTTCACTTTGGTGGACTTTGACAAGTAATAACACCTGCCAAATGCGACACACATACTGTGTGTCGTTTTTTTAACTAAACAATTATACCACCCCCGAGAAGCACATCGCCATCGCCACTCGACTTCATTCGACCAAACTCATGACATGTCGCTCGTGGCAAGTATACGACAAGCGACTGGCCTGGCGCGACTGTTTGCGCCGATTCAAAATGTACGGACGCATTCTGACCCAGCATTAAGCCACGATCGTTGCTTAATGATAAAGTGCACTGTTGCAAAGGTTGGCGGTAGCGGGCGCGTGCCGCGTACATCTTCCCTGCTCTCGGCGCGGCAAGCCAGTTGCACTGCGCAAGGGCGACTTCGCGCGGTGGCGTAGGCGGGGCGCCCGAAGATGAATTCTTCGCAACCGTGAGCGTATTTTCTCGCATATCTTTCGCCACGACATACCTGCCGAACATCCGTTCACCTATAGTATAGAATGCGGCGCCGTCGTGCGTGCCAACGACGGCGCCGCTCTCATCTATCACCTCTCCTTTCTTTGGTTTTATGTAATGCGACAAAAATTCTTTCATATCCACCTTGCCGACGAAGCATAGCCCTTGGCTGTCTTTCTTGTCTGCGGTAATAAGCCCGCTCCGTTTCGCAATCTTCCGCACTTCCGGTTTTTCCATACCGCCCACGGGGAACAAAATATGCGGAAGTTGCTCTTTTTTAATCTGCCACAAAAAATACGACTGGTCTTTGTTTGCGTCTACACCCGCAAGCAATCTCCCTTTTTCAATGCGCGCATAATGCCCAGTCGCCACGAAGTCCGCGCCCTGCTCCATCGCCCACTTATAAAACCCGCCGAATTTTATAAAACGATTGCACGCGACATCGGGGTTTGGCGTCCGCCCCGCTTTGTATTCGCGAATCATATCGTCTACCACTTCTTTTTTGTATTCCTTTTCCAAATTCAATTCGCGGAACGGGATGCCAAGCTTCGCCGCGACTCGCATCGCGTCTAGGCGATCGTCTTTCCAATTGCAAACAAAAAAATCCGGAGTCCACACGCGGATAAACACGCCCGTTACTTCGTAGCCGGCATCCTTGAGCAAGGCGGCGGAAACGGACGAGTCCACGCCGCCGGATAGCCCGACAAACACCTTCTTCTTTTCCTTCATAACCGCCACACTATCATGAATTTATAGTCCGTCTAATTGCTGCCTCAAGCTTTTCCGGCTCATCTGTTCCGATACGGTAGGTTTTTCCGCTCTTCATTCGTATTTCAACCGCATCAAATCCGGAAACATTGAAAATCCACATTTTAGGCCAAAACCACAGCCGTATGCCCCAGCCGCAATACCAAGGATTTTTTACCTGCACTGCGCTCGCAATCTCGTTCACTGCGAATTTCTTGCGGAAAATTCCGTAGCCAAACTTGAGCGCCACGCGCTCCTCGTCCACGCTCACTGTAAGCGTACCGAAAGATGCGAGAATGAGCAGAATCAGCGCCATTACAGCAGTAACGGCAAAATTGGTGCCTGAATAATATGATGGCGGTTCGGCTCTAGCTGTAATTTGCATCCATGCGAAGAGCACCAGCACGGCAAGCAATACAACGAGCATCAGATACCCGATTTGTGTGTGGCGATATGATTGCATAGCGGGGTAAATTATCCTGCGCTTAATAATATTCATATTATACCACTTTCGCGCGAAAAACCTACCACTCTAAAACCCGCATTGCCCTCGGCACGACACCCTTACATTCTCAAGTATGTAAGGGTGTCTGTGTGGTGCGGAAGGCATTGAGGAATTGCACGAAGTCTTTTCCATAAGGCGAGAGCGTGTGTTCCACAAATTTGCCGCGATACTTTTTATTAATCAATCCTGCAACAAAAAGCCGCCGTGTATGTTCGCCTATCGTCTTTTCGTTCGCATCAAGCGCGGTAACTATTTGATCCAGCGTGGCTTTGCTATTGCCAGAGAGGTACAACAAAATCTCAATACGGTAATGATTAGAAATTCCCTTCAAATGCCGCTCCATTTGTTTTGCTGTTTTTACTTTTTTCATAACTCTATTGTACCAGACATCCTTACATTCTCAAGTATGTAAGGGTGTCATTTAGGTTGAAGGGGGTGGTAATTGCTACATCATTACTCCCCGCTTATTCCAAAAAGTAGCTTAAACTTGTTTTTATCTTTCTTTTGTATTTCAAATCCGTTGTTTTTTGATAGAATAAACACCGTTTTAAACACCCAAAAACGGAAATAGTAGCCGCTTGTTTTCTGCGGCTTGATAAATCTCGGTATTCTGTACTCGCTATCCCCTTCCTCAATTTCTGTGGAGAAAATGGAGCCATTACCGATTCCAATTTCCGCAAAAATCTTTTTCATAAAATCGTTCTACTCTTTTTATATCAAGATCTTACCATACACAAACTTACTCTGCCTGTACGACATTCTTACATTCTGCAGAATGTGAGAATGTCGTTTTGGAGAGATTGGGGGGGTGGTAATGTCCCCCAACAAACCCGCCAACCGTTGGCGGGTTTAGCAAAATAAGACACTTACTGCCGCCTAAATCTACAAACTACATGTTTCAGCAAAACTATAATAATTATTCTTAGTTACGATCATATGGTCTGACACAGAAATACCTAATATTTTCCCAGCTTCAACCAATCTTTTAGTTGTATTAATGTCTTCTGCTGAAGGGGTTGGATCTCCAGATGGATGGTTATGGGCTACAATAACATGAGATGCTTTTTTTAAAACAGCATCATTAAACACCTCTCTCGGGTGAACTATACTTGCATTTAAAGATCCTATAGAGATTATTGAGTCGCTTAAATTATTACGAGTATCAAAAAACAAGACAGCAAAATGTTCTTTTTCTTCTCTGCCGATCTTTTCTTTAAGAAATTCAAATAGCATTTTGGGGTTATCTAGATTTTTCTTTTCTTTTATTTTCTCCTTTGCATATACTTGCAAAATATTTTGAAAGATCTTTACCCCAATCGCATTTGAAGGACCCACCCCACCTATCTGCATAAGATCATCTATTGTCGCGTCAAGTGCGCCAACTATATTGCCATATTTTTCTATAACCGCCTTAGCTATGGGTTTACAATCTTTACGAGGCGTGTTTAATGAAAGTAATAATTCTATAACTTCGTAGTCCGCAAAACCATCAAAACCGGTTTTTAAGAATCTGTCTCTTAACCTTTTCCTGTGTCCTAAATAATCAGCCTTTTGTCTCATATTTTTTATTTATCAAAACCAACTGATTCACCCGATACTGCTCTATATTGTGTATTTGTTTTTGAGGCTTTTAATAAATTCTCCTTAAAATACTCTTGTGTTTCTTGATCCGTGCAATAAATGTAACATCCTTTCATCCCACGCGTCATTAAAGTTCGATATGTATTCTTTATTATTGCATCTGCAAGTTTTAAGGCATTTGGCTTTTCATGTCTTAAATCTTGTGTGATTCCACGAAGAGATCTGTCTGTAGGTGCTCTTTTAGTTCCATCGGTTAAAACCTTACCGTTCCTAACTATTAAATCAGGACCAACAATTACGCCGACATAATCTAATTCTAGCCCTTGGCAAGTATGAATACATCCAACCTCAGTCACTGAATCCGGGTGAATAAGAAAAATCTGTCCATGCTCGGTCAAGTTCCATTTAGCTGAATAGTTATTTATAACAATATCTTTGAGATTATGGTTATTATTGCTAACCCATTTCCAACAATATCCAGCAACTACCCTAGATTTATTATTCTTTTTATTTATATTGATTATTTCATTATGAAGTAGCAACGGGTCATCAAATACTTTGAAGTCATAACCAATCCCTTCTAAGGTTTCGTTCGCTGTTTCTTCAATTTGGAGTACATTGTCCACCCACGCTAAATATCCGTCTGATCCATTACATCTAAATTGGCTTGGTAGTTCAGCTTCATAAATACTTACACCTAACTCAACGGCAATCTTTTTTATATATTCCTTTCTTCCTACATCTTTTAGAGTTACACGTTGGTTCTCGTCAATAAAAAAGATGCTGAATTTTGATGCGTTTATAATCTCTTTGATCTGGTTTTCTCCTACATTACCAAAAAAACCACCACGCATATTTAATCTATGCGCCTCATCAACTATTAACACATTAAACGAATTTGATTCAGCGTTATAAAAATTATCTGACGAAGAAAATAAATTTCTTATTCTAGTGGGCGTAAAACTACCAGCTAATTTAGCTTCAAAGACTTTTCTGGGTGCAGCATTTTTTGTTACATATCTTACATTATCCCCTTTACTTGTGAGTTCAGAAAGTAAGTTAATCGCAACTACTGATTTGCCTGTACCTGGTCCACCCTCGACGATGAAGATGTTTTTACTTGATTCGGTTGATTTTCTGGCTAGTTCCAATGCTTTTTCATAAACAAGCTTTTGGTCATCAATCAAAGTAAATTCTTTTCTATTATTTTTCAACATTGAAACAAGACGATCAGCTAACGCTTTCGATGGTTTGATTTTGCCATTTTCAATCAGATATAAAGTTTCTTTATCATCTCCATACTTAACAAAATGTTTTATAAAATCCTGTAATTTTTGTGCATCGGTTTTATAAAAGACTGGAGCTTGTTCTGTATAAAATTTATAAAAATCATTCTCGATTACATTGTCTTTTTCATAATTATGTAAATAAGCACACGGTTCTAATGATATCTTTTTTTCTTCAATACTCTCATTAAAATCTTTGATAAAAGATGCATAACTTAACACCTGATAAGAAGGGTGCTCCACTTCTCTTATAGATCCACCAACAAATGTCTTAACAACTCCATCCATTTCTGTTCTTTCTGCTTTTTTCCATCGTTTTAATTCAACTAATACAGCAATAGGATTTTTGTTTATATCTTTACCAGTGATTATGAAATCTATTCTTCTTGAAGAAGATGGGATTTTGTACTCTATGGCTATACCCGCACTGTCTGGAATATTAGAGTCATTAACAACCTTATCCATGTAGTTCATTGAATCTCTAATTGCTTCCATTTGACTCTGGCCGAAAATCGGACCAGTTTCTCTAACAAAGAAATTCTCTATAGAATTAGAAAATACATCGTTAGTAAATTCTCTTTTCGTCTTGGAATAAATTATAGCCATAATTAAAGTTGATTATATTTCGTATATTTCCCTTTTGCTTTCTCTACTGGATATTTACTCTCGTTTTTTTCTAACTTATTTTTCAGCGCCTTTGAAATATCAATCTTTAAATCATTACTCATAAGAAGCACCCAATACAGGACATCTGCTAGTTCTTCTCCTATATGATCTTTTGCTTCGACTATATATTTCTCAATTTCTTCTTTATTCTTCCACTGAAAATGCTCCAGGACTTCTGCGGCTTCAAGAGATAGCGAAATAGCCATATCTTTTGGATTGTGGAATTGTTTCCAGTCCCGCGCGTCACGAAAAGCTATTATTCTATTTGTTAGATCACTAAGATTCGCCATATTTTTATTTCAGTAAAGCGTTAGGGGGATATTACCACATTATGTGTTATCGCATACTGTGAAATGTGTCGTCGAATATTTCGTAGTAGTCGGCATAAACATACTTTTGTCCATAATCGGCATCGCCAAGAGGTTCAAGGATTTTCAAATCTTTGAGCCGTTCAATCACCCTGTAAGCGCCTGGGGCGGTAAAATCGGTCCACTTCATTATTTCCGCCACACCAACGATCGGCTGGCTAAATAACTTGCGCACTATTGCAAGGGTGGATTCAGCTGACTTTTTACCAAGCCGGTGCATTTGGGCGAAATCGCGATCCCGCAAAGCAGTAATTTTTGTACAGGTTTCTATTCCCGACTCCGCAATTTCAGCAACGCCTTCAAGAAAAAAGCTCAGCCAGCCGTCCACATCAGAACCTTCATCGTGATACGCTTGTAATTTCTGGTAGTACAATTTCTGGTACTTTTTGAAATAACTGGAGAGATATAGTACCGGTTCCTCCAAAAGTCCGGCATGGTGAATATACATTGCGATAAGCATCCGCCCAGTACGGCCATTACCGTCTGTAAATGGGTGAATCGTTTCAAATTGGGCATGCAAAAGACCCGCCTTGACCAAAGAAGGATACTCATCTTTTGCATGTATAAATTTTTCTAAATCATTAAGAGATTTGTGCATATCAGGCACCGCTGGAGGAACAAAAGAAGCATCAGCGGGTTTCTTTCCACCAATCCAATTTTGAGATAGACGAAATTCCCCAGGGTAAGGATGCTGGGTAGAACGAGCGCTTGTCATCAATTTCTCATGTAGTTCTCTTATAAATCGTAGGGAAATGGGAAAATCTTTTGTTCTTTCTATGCCATAATTTGCCGCCTTAATATAATGCTCAATATCATCAACATCGGAAGTTTTACGATTTTTTTCTTCTGTTACAGGAGCCGCTACAGCATCTTGCATCGTAGCCTTTGTTCCTTCAATTTGGCTAGAATAGGTCGCATCTTTCACGATAAACATAGAAATGAAAAAATCTTTGTCGGGCAAAAGACGCGTGATTCCATCAAGCTTGCCAACCAATCTGATGGCTTCTTCATGCTTCTTGTACAATTTAGCGCTAATGTTAAAACCGCCTTTTGGAGGAAAATCAAACGGGGTAAAGGTTTTAAAACCCTCTTTTTGCTCTACATATCTGCCGATTTTAGGTTTGTTTATATTTGCCATACTGATATAAACATATTAGCACTTTTTGTTTATATCTACAAGTTGTACACCGACTCATTACTCATACCACACTTTGTATATTACCACTTCCACACAATAAAAACAGGCGGGTTTAGAAATGAATTTAATTTAATTACGCTATTTCAAACACTTTCTGGCGCGAAGAGAAGCCGGAGCGTAGTACGACGAGCTGGGGCGCGACGCCGAAGTGCCTAGCAATCGCGCGCGCGATTGCCGCGTTCGCCTTCCCTTCTCGCGGCGGCTCCTTGACGCACACGACAAAACTGCCGTCTTCTTTTTTCACGACGGATTCCTCGCGCGCGTTCGGTTTTGCATGTACGGAGATTCGCATATGCTATGCGACTCCGCGCACCTTTAGAAATGCTAGATGCTCGGGGTGATATCGGCGCAAATATTCCATGACCTTTCCTGCGGATTCCGGATTGAGACGATGTTCTTTGCCAAACTCCAAAATGCGTTTCTCAGCGGCAGAAATGTCCTCCTGTTTCTGTACCATCAATTCCACCTCAAATGCAATAAACCCAAAGTCCATTTCGTCAAAGTCCAAATGAAAATCCTCTTTCTGATATCGTTCGCGTTTTGTTGTAATTGTCGCAAACGGCGTAAAATCTTTTTCTTTAATTGCCTCTGAAAGAGGGTGCTCCGCAGAGATGCCAAGTTCACGCGCAATTTCTGCATCGGTTTCAAACTCTTGATACTGGTCGGTTATGCGATCTTTGATATGTCCGGCATTTTGAGGCACTTTTAGCTCAAATCTACCTTCCCGCGTGCGCAACCAGAAATCATTGCCGGTGAGCGCGTAATCGGGCGAATCATAATAAACATCAGTAAACTCTTTTTTAAAGAGCAGGGTCGCACCATGTACGAGACGCACTTTATCTTCCGCTTTAACCGCAAAATTTTTCTCTACTTCTATCATATAGAAACAGATATAACGCTTTCACGAATATAATACCACGCCATTGAATTTGGCGCGCGAAGGCGATATAGTATGCGTACCATTCCGCGGTAGCTCAGTTGGTAGAGCGCCTCGCTGTTAACGAGGATGTCCCAGGTTCGAGCCCTGGCCGCGGAGCAAGAGAAGTTGCTCGATTACTTTTTGATTTGTTGCCAGAGCCAGACGCCGACGAGAACGAGGTCAACGGCGATCACAAGCCATGTGATAATGCCGAAGGTACCCCACCCGCCCATCATCCCGCTCAAATTTCCGTATTGCATCATATCCACAAGCATACCATATTTGTTTGTGTCGTGTTTTGGATAATTGTGCTATAATGGACGCATGTATAAGTCAGTGCTTGCCGTACTACTCGTCGCTGGTGTGCTTGCCGTAGGCGTGTTTGGCGTGTTTGCAATGAGCGGCGGCGAGCATCATACGAGCACCTGCCTCGGCTCTCTTGCAAATAGTGCTCCATGCCCGGAAGGAAACAGTGTGCTAGACGACATAGGATTCCACGCAAGCGCGTTTAGAAACTTCTCGCTCGCAACGATTACCGGAAGCGGCATACTGCTACTAACGGCGCTCGCTGGATACGCGCTTCTCTTTGCAATATCTCCGCCCCTGCTTGCGCCCGCGCGCTCTTCGTGCCGCCGCCTCCTACCGCGCACCTTTTCTCCTTTGCATAAACGCGCGCATTCGCGTTGGTTCGCTTTGCACGAAAACAGCCCCGCACGCTTTTAGAGCGCAATGGAGAAGCGCCGCCAGTCGCGTGCGCTCGCCTTGCGCTCTACCCTATCCCTTTTCGCAAGGGATTTTTGGTTTACTAATAGCATAAAACTTATGAAAAAAAATATATTGTCGATTGCAAGTGTGGCTCTTATTATCGCGGCGCTTGCGTGGTTCACCAATATCAAAACAGAAAATGATGCGCCCGCCGCCGCGGCATCGAGCGCGAGCGCCGGCGTACTTGCGGTGGAAGGCGATTCAAAATACGATTTCGGCGCAATCAGCATGGCGGCGGGCGTTGTTTCGCGCGACTTTACTATTAAAAATACCGGCGCCGCGCCGGTAACCATCGGCAAAATGTATACCTCGTGCATGTGTACGGAAGCATCGCTATTGCTTGGCGGCAAAACATTTGGACCGTACGGCATGCCAGGGCATGCAGCAATTCCAGCACTTAATAAAAATATTGCGCCGGGCGATACGGCGCTTGTGTCTGTCGTCTTTGACCCTGCGGCGCACGGACCGGCGGGAGTGGGGCGCATTGCGCGAAGCGTAACGATAGAGCAAAACGGCGGGCGGCCGATTGAGCTCCAATTTTCCGCACTCGTAAAACCATAACGCTATGTACAAAAAATTATACATAGGTTTTGGCGTTCTCGCGCTCGCGCTTGGTGGGCTGTTCCTCCTGAAATATTCTGACGCGGGAACAGCGTTCGTGTGGGAAGCAAGTCAGGGCGGCGCGTGGCTCTTACCGCTTGTTGCGGTTGCGGCGCTTCTAGACAGCATAAACCCATGCGCGTTTTCCGTGCTTCTTATTACTATTGCGTTTCTCTTGAGCGCTGGCAGAGAACGGCGAGACGCACTGCGGCTCGGGGCGAGCTACATTGCGGGGCTATTTGTCGCGTACCTACTTATCGGGCTAGGCATCTTGCAAGCGCTCCACTTCTTCGGCGTGCCGCATTTTATGGGCAAACTTGGCGCGATTGCAGTTATCGTCTTTGGCATCTTGAATCTATTGAGCCACTTCTTCCCGCAAATAAATTGGCTACCCGGAATACCCGCGGGCGTGCATACAAATATGGCGTCGCTTATTCGACAGGTGTCTATACCAGCGGTGTTTCTCGTGGGCGTTTTAGTAGCGCTCTGCGAATTCCCTTGCACCGGCGGTCCATACCTTATGGTGCTCGGTCTTCTGCACGATAGCCAAACTTACCTCGCCGGATTCGGATATCTTATCTTCTACAACCTGCTATTCATTCTGCCGCTCGTCGCAATACTCCTTGTCGCGTCGCACAAAACGCTATTAGACAAAGTAAACGCGTGGCGGAAAGCGGAAACGAAAAAAGCGAAGTTAATTATCGGCCTCGCCTTCGTCGCGCTCGGCCTTCTTATTACTTTCCTTGTATAACCCTATGGTAAAGACAATACTAGTATGGATCGGCATCGGAGCGGCGGTGCTACTCTTTATGGCATCGCGCGCGCCGCGCGCGCCTGCTCCGCAAATGGCGGCAACGAATACAGCGGGCGCACAGAGCGAACACCAAAAACAAGACGGCGTAGAACTGCCAGTAGTGTGGGGCGACCTCGGCGCCAAGCTCGTGAGTGTGGGCGCGATTGACGCGGAAAAGTTTACGGCGCTCTATGCATCGCGTGGCGGACTTTCCGAAGAAGAGCGCGCTCTGCTCCTTGGAAACAGCGAGGGGAAATTGCGCATGACCGCAGAAAATGCGGGCTATCTGCTCAACTTGCTCTGGGCGCTCGGGCTTGCGAGCAAAAATCCTATTCTGGAAACGGGCGAGATGATGAACCCCGCGTACGGCGGCGCGGGCAACTTCGCGTCTACCGCCGGCTGGACGCTTGCAAATGGCAATGCGATGAATCATTACAGCCGGCATTTGTTCTTTAACTTGACGCCTGAACAGCAGGCGCTTGTTGATAAAGTATCGCGCGGCATATATCGCCCATGTTGCAGTAATTCCACGCACTTCCCCGACTGCAATCACGGCATGGCGATGCTTGGGCTTTTGGAACTTATGGCTTCGCAAGGCGTAGGAGAACAGGATATGAAGAAAACTGCACTAACGGTAAACTCTTACTGGTTCCCTAGTGCGGACGCGCCAGGCGGATGCGGCGTTGGCGCGGGCGCTCCTGCGACCGCGCCGGTACGACAACAGAGCGGATGCAGTATATAATATACTAAAATGTATGCAGAGTGTTAAAAAAATTACAGGATGGAGTGTTGGTACGGTTCTTGTTATAACCGCCGTTGTAGGTGTTGTCTGGTACATTGCCACTCTACCTGCGGCTTCGACATCCGACATTATTTCTCGGTCCGGCTTCCACTGGCATCCGGAACTCGCCATTTATGTCAGGGGCGAGAAACAGGAACTGCCGCCAAACATCGGTCTCAACGCAATACATCAGCCAATTCATACTCACGATGATAGCCCCCTCGGAATCATTCATATGGAATTTCAGGGCATGGTACGAAAACAAGATGCGATACTTGGCCAATTCTTCACAAACTGGCGCAAAGATATGCGTTCATTCGGAACAAATATGAAGATGACCGTAAACGGTGAAGAAAATACAGAGTACGAAAATTATGTTATGCGCGACAAAGATAAAATAGAACTTCGGTTTGACTGACCGTTAATGAGTTGATTAAAGTTTACACCTTATCAAACAAATAAGATTAATTAAAAATCTATGGAACAACTATCTTTAAAATCGTATGGATGGAAGTGCGTGCTGGGAGCAGAGGTGGCGTATATTATATGTCTCGTTGGTGGGTTTTTACCGCTTCGGAACGCGCAAGCCGCGGCATTGCACCATCAGCTCTTTGAGATACTACCGGGTTTTACTTGGCTCACACTCGGGAGTTTTATTCTTGGTGCAATCTATATGTTCGTCTTCTCCTGGATTTTCGCTTGGTACTTCGTCTGGATGCACAACTCTAGCATGGTAAGAAAATAAAAATATGCACAACCACGATGGAAAAAATGACCGTTGGATGATGTGGTTTATGATGCTTTGTTGCGCCGCTCCGCTTCTCTTAATTGTCCTTTTTGGTTCAGGCGGCAAAGCTCTCGGAGCTCCGACATGGGTAATAGTAGGCGGCATTGCGCTTATGATGCTCGTCCACTTCTTTATGACGGGCAAATCGCACAAACATTCCGACGAAAAACACGACACTGGTGAGAAGGATGTCAGTACAAACAACAAAGAAAACAAAAATCATTCGGGGCACACCTGCTGCCATTAAAATGACAGCCAGCATAAAACCAATCGTATACGGAACGGCGGCAAGCGGACTTCTACTTGGCGTTTACTTTGCAGTGTTGACGCTGGTTTCCAGTTGGAGCTTTGCTCAAGCGCAATTCTCGCAGTTCTGGTACTTTATCGTAGGTCTTGCTTTCGGTTTTGGCATACAAATCGGGCTTTATATCTACCTGAAAGGTCTTATTAAGGAGGGGCGCGGCGAAGGTAAAGTATTGGGAGTAACCGGTATCACATCAACCACGGCAATGATTTCCTGTTGTACGCATTATCTTGCAAATCTGCTCCCTATTCTTGGTGCGGTTGGAATCGTGACATTCGTTTCGCAATACCAAACAAAGCTGTTTTGGGTTGGAATCTTGTTTAATCTTGCCGGCATTGCGTACATAGCAAACAGGATTTTTAAGTTTAAACGAATATGAAGAATTATGCGCCGTACATAGGTATTGTTTTTGTCCTCGGCGTATTATGGTACGCAGGATTTTTTAGAGAGGAAACATTGCCGCCAATAAACCCTGTGGTTTGGGAAACAAAAACAGACGACCAGGCGGATGTAACGGTGACGGTAACACCGCGCGTCCTATCACTGCAATCAAGAGGGTGGAAATTTGATATTATTCTAAACACTCACTCTGTTGAGCTTGACCAAGACATGCTATCGGTAGTCGTTCTCGTAGACGATGCCGGCACAGAGTATAAGCCGGCGCGCTTTGAGGGTGCGGGACCAGGCGGCCATCATCGGGAAGGCATACTGGCGTTTGAATCCATAATGCCCCCGCCACAGCATGTCACATTAAAAGTAAGGAATATTGGTAATGTAGAGCGGACATTTTCGTGGACGCTCATTGAATAAATATGAAACACACTCATCATGCGACGGAAGAAAAAGCTGCAGTAGTATACACCTGCCCCATGCATCCGGAAATAATGCAAGATAAACCTGGCATGTGTCCAGAGTGCGGTATGCAATTAGTACCAACAAAAAAGAAGAAATCGATAACTGCGCATGGTGGGCATGATAAACACGCGGGTCATTCAACGCAGATGTTTTTCAGAAAATTTTTGGTGAGTTTGGTTCTCACGATTCCGGTCGTGCTCTACGCCGATGTGGTGGAAAAAATATTCCGGTGGTCTCCGCCTGATTTTCCAGGCTCGGAATACTTGCCGTTTGTGTTTGGGTCTATCGTCTTTTTCTACGGCGGCTCCGTCTTTCTTACAGGCGCATGGCGAGAAATACGAGGAAAACTGCCTGGAATGATGACGCTTATAGCCATCGCTATTGCCGCCGCGTACCTCTGGAGCGTCTATGCGGTGTTTGCTGGAGAGGAGGCGCTTTTTTGGGAACTCACCACGCTTATCACCATCATGCTTCTTGGACATTTCCTGGAAATGCGCGCCGTCTCCGGCGCGCAAGGCGCGCTGAAAGAACTCTCCAAATTGCTTCCCGACACTGCAGAAGTGGTGCGCGGCGGAGTAACGACAACCATTCCCATTTCCGAATTACGAGAAAACGATACTGTCTTGGTGCGGCCCGGAGCAAAGATTCCTGCTGACGGAAAAATCGTAAGCGGAGAGTCGGATGTGAACGAGTCGATGGTTACCGGCGAATCAAAACCGGTTTCCAAAAAAGAGAACGACGCGGTCATTGCCGGTACTATAAACGGAGACGGCGCGCTGCGGATTCAGGTCGCAAACATAGGCGAAAAGACATTTCTTGCCGGCGTGATGCGCTTGGTAGCGGAGGCGCAGGCATCCAAATCACGCCTGCAGATTCTCTCTGACCGAGCGGCTTTGTATCTTACTTTCGTAGCCGTCGGCGGCGGCACGCTAACGCTTGTAGCATGGCTTCTATCCGGCGCAGAAGTCGGCTTCGCTGTGGCGCGGCTCGTTGCCGTGCTAGTCATCGCCTGCCCGCATGCGCTTGGTCTTGCTGTGCCGCTTGTCGCTTCCATCTCTACAACGAAAGCGGCGCAACACGGTTTCCTTATCAAACAGCGGCTCGCGCTGGAAGCAGCGCGGACTATTGATATGGTGCTGTTTGATAAAACCGGAACGCTGACAGAGGCAAAGTTTAAGGTAACTTCCGCAAGCTCGGATGAAGCGCTTACACTCGCCGCCGCAGTCAATGCGCATTCCGAACACCCCATCGCGCGCGCTATCGTCTTGGAAGCAAAAAACAAAAATCTCGCAATATCTGAAGTACAAAATTTCAAACGCATTCCCGGACGCGGCGCGGAGGGGGTGGTGAACGGGCGTAAAATCTTTGTCGGCACGCGCGGTGGCAATGACATTGTTGTAGAAAGAGACAACGAAACAATCGGACGCATTGCGGTAGCCGACGCGATACGACCAGAATCAAAGGAAGCGGTGAACAGCTTGAGAGAATCAGGAATACGAGTGGCTATGATTACAGGAGACAGCGAAGAAGTAGCGCGAAAAGTTGCTGAGGAGCTTGGGCTCAACGAATATTTCGCTCGCGTGCTACCTTCTGAAAAATCAGAGAGGGTTAGAGAGCTCCAAAAACGAGGTCTGAAAGTGGCGATGGTCGGCGATGGCGTGAACGACGCGCCTGCTTTGACTCAAGCCGACCTCGGCATTGCTATAGGCGCTGGTACGAATGTCGCCATAGAGTCCGCGGGCATTATTCTCGTACGCAACGACCCGCGCGATATTGTGAAAATTGTACGGCTGTCGCAGATGACTTATGCAAAAATGATTCAGAACCTCTGGTGGGCGGCGGGATACAACATTATAGCGATGCCGCTCGCCGCCGGCGCGCTCGCGTTTAAGGGGATACTTTTGGAGCCGGCAATTGCGGCAGTGCTTATGTCGGTAAGTACTGTCGTGGTGGCGATAAATGCCATTGTGCTTAAACGGAAGCCGTTATAAAATTATACTGACTTTAAAAGAATAACATCCGTATTATTTATGACTCACTTTCAGAAAGTCTCGTTGTTTCTCTTGCGCATAACTATGGGGTGGCTTTTTTTCTACGCCGGCATTACCAAAGTGTTAAACCCGGAATGGTCGGCTGCAGGATATTTGCAGAACGCAAAGAGTTTTACTCCGTTGTATCAATGGTTTTTAGAGCCAAACATCTTGCCTATCGTAAATTTCTTAAACGAATGGGGACTGACGCTTCTTGGTGTTTCGCTTATTCTTGGAATCGGAGTACGGCTCTCGTCGGTGCTTGGCGCACTGCTAATGCTTCTTTACTATCTGCCTATTCTTGATTTCCCTTACCCAAACCCGCACGCATACATCGTAGATGAACATATTATTTATATTACGGCGCTTCTCCTGCTTGGCAGTATGCGCGCAGGAAGGTTTATCGGGTTGGAAAAATGGTGTTCTGAACTTCCGCTCTGCGCGAAGTTTCCACGCTTGCGCGCCTTGCTTGGATAAAAATAAAATTATTTGCTATACTTGCCACTATGAATAAGCGCAAAAAACACGCGAAGAAAAAACACGCAAAACGCGCCGGTAAAAAAGTGTCGCGGCGGCATCGCTAAATGCTATGAGCGATCTCCCCTACTTTATCATTATTGCCGCGGCGAGTGCTGGGTTCTTCATATCGCGGCATATTGCGCGTAAAAAACAGGCGGGGGAGCCCCTCGTCTGCCCCGCTGGCTTTGAATGCGACCCAGTCGTGCGAAGCAAGTATTCGCACATCGCTGGTATGTCGCTGGAATACTTAGGTATGGCGTACTATGCCGCAATTGTAGTTGTCTACGCATTCTTTTATGCAACGCCGACACTCCTTATCCATCCAGTTCTTTCATTTGCAATTCTCGCCGCATCGGTAGGCGCCGTTCTCTTTTCGCTTTACCTCACCGGCGTGCAACTTTTTGCACTGAAGCATTGGTGCTCATGGTGTCTTGCCTCCGCCGCCATGTGCCTTATTATATTTGCCGGCGTGTGGTACATCGCTGTATTGTCCTAAACCTTATCGGAGTACTCGGAATCGAACCGAGACCTCACGCACCCGAAGCGTGTATACTACCACTATACTATACTCCGTTTTATTTGAGCCCCTTGCAGTTGCTTGCAGGAGTATACCCTGCTTTGCGCGCGTCTTCAACTGACGCAAAATATATTTTGTTCTTCTCGGCAATCGCCATGGCACCCGCGCACCACGGGAAGTGGTACTTCGCGCCAGTACGCGATGCGACAATCTGCCCGCCCGGATTCAGAACCCCCTCTGCCTCTCCCCCTTGTTTAAGGGGGAGAAGTCCGAGCGCTGCCGAGGACAGAGGGAGTGTGTTTGATAGCCGCCCCAACCCAAACGACGCAAATCCAACCAGTATAATTACTCCGGAAACGAAAAAGTCGCGGGAGTTGCATTTTTCCCAAAACTCCTGTAGAGTCATGCATGTATTCTATCATAATTTGTAGACATTCGTTGATTCGCATTATTCGTATATTCGTATTGCTATGGCACATAAAAAAGCTGGCGGTTCCGCAAAAAACCTAACAAAACGCAATCCGCAATTCCTCGGCATTAAGCTGTACGGGGGCGAGGCGGCGCGCTCGGGCAATGTGATAGTGCGCCAGCGCGGCACTAAGTTTATCTCCGGCGCAAAGACGCAAATGGGCAAAGATCACACCATCTTCGCAGTGGCGGAAGGTAAGGTGGCTTATCGCACAATTCGCAAGACACGCTACGACGGCCGCACCGTGATGCGCAAGGTTGTAGAAGTGCGTTGACCTTCTCCTGCGATAATTTCTACATCATGCTCTCCGGTTGTTTTAATAGGATGGTCTAGTTTTAGAATTTCCGGCGCCAGAGCGATGCCAGTTTTTTCTTTTATGGCGGATATAATGTCGCTTTCGTGAAGGGCGGCAAATAAATGCCCTTGCTCGTTTGCCTTTGCAGTAATTTCAATATGCGCGGCGGTAATCTTCTTGATATGCTCGGTAAGCTCTGCCGCGCTTGTGGCGCGGCTTGTTTCTGCCGTAGCGCGCGCTGAGGTGGCGCCCCCCACAACCCCCCCCGTACCCCCATAGGCGCGGCCGCGCGGTATTAAGGAAATATGCGAGAACCCCACCCCCACAATAT
>CAYIUC010000001.1:65321-78258 GCA_964366535.1 uncultured Candidatus Saccharibacteria bacterium
GGGGGTTATTTTTTTTTTTTTGGGGTTTACGCGGGCGGGGGTTGGGGGGGGGTTTTTTTGGGCCGTTGGGGGGGTGTGGGGGGGGGGCCGCGACAGCCGCCGCCGTAGCCGCTTCGGCGAGGCGGCGGGGTATTAGGGAATTCTGCGCGAAGCCGTCGGCGACATTCTTCACATCCCACTTTTTGCCAACCTTGGGGATGTCTTTTAGTAAGATGATTTTCATATAAAATCTGACAGCGGCACCAGATGTTTGAAGCCCATCAACATCTGGTGCCGATTAGTCCTTTCATGTAATTATTGCGTAAGCAACTTTATCGCTTTTTCCATCTGCGGGTCGCGGCCTTTCTCTATATCCTCTTGTGTCATAGCAACCTCTACATCTGGTATCAGTCCATTTGCCGAAATGGAGACGCCTTTCGGCGTAAGCCATCGAGCAATCGTTACTTTGAGCGCAGTGTCGGGTGTAATGTCTATTAGTTCCTGCACGCTCCCCTTTCCGAATGTCTTTACACCGACGAGCTTCGCTTTCCCATGCTCGCGGAGCGCGCCTGCAAGGATTTCTGAAGCGGATGCAGAGCCCGCGTTTACCAAAATAGCCATCTTTAGCTTGTCATTAAACACATCGTAGCCGCGGCTTCTGTACACGCGATTGTCGCCGTTGCCTCCGTGGTCTTCTGTTGCAACAACCTCTCCTGCCGGAAGGAAGAAGCTCGCAATATCTACTGCGACTTCCAAAAAGCCGCCTGGGTTTCCGCGCAAGTCAATAATAAGGCGGTCGGAGCGGCTCGTTATAAAGTCGCGCAAAGCATCGCGGAAAAGCTGCGGCGCCGCCGAAGAGAAGTTGTAGAGCTTTATTACAAAGACGCCATTTTTATCCGCTAGCGTGTCGCCTGGCGTCGTAGTGGCGGCGGCGCTGGAGGCGCTCGGAGAATTTCTAACTTCTGTATCTATGGTTGGAATGTTGATAAGATCGCGCGTTACAGACACTTCAAATGGCGCGCGCTTGCCGTTACGAATAATTGTAAACCGCACGGCTGTCCCCTTCTTGCCGCGGATAAGACGCACCGCTTGTTCCGTCTTCATACCCGCCGTTACGGTGTCGTTGATTTTGATGATTTTATCGCCCGGCTGTAAGCCCGCCGCCGCGGCGGGCGTGCCTTTGAGCGGAGCGACAACGACAATCACTTCGTCGCGCGAATCAATTTCCATACCTACTCCTTCAAAACTTCCTTGTATCTCGCTCTGGAACATCGCCGCTTCTTCTGGAGGCATAAACACGGTGTACGGGTCTTTCAAGGACGATGCGAGGCCCTCTATAGCGCCCCACACTTTTTCTTGCGGCGATGTGGTGGCATTGCCGACATATTTTTCGTTAAGCACATTCCACGCCTTCCAAAACGCGGCGAAATCCACGCTCTCCGGCTTGCCAATTTCTTTGTTCTCAAGTTCGGTTACTTTTAGAACCGCCGGCACTCGCGTCTCGCCATACTTTACCCCAGCGACAAAAATCGCCGCCGCTAGAACGACTACAAGCGCATACTGCGCCCGTTTGCTTTTCTTTTCTTCCATGTGCATCATTGTTGCAAAAAACAAACAGGAAGTCAAAATAGTTCAAAAAAACGAATTACTATACTTCATCATGCGTGCCAATAGAATGCGGATAGATATACCAATCATCAAAAAGAAATACGAGCCGGTAATGGTAATTTATTTTGCATGCGTAGAAATCCACAAGCACACCGTGCAGGCGGTGTGTTTCAAGCGCCAGCGCAAATGGATCGTTCTGCAAAAGTTGCAGGACATACTCAACGCGCGATTCAAAATCGGGATGTTTATCGAGAAACTTTTCCAGTTTCTTTTTGAAGCGAGGCGAAACAGAAAGTTTCCGCTTCATGTTAGCCGCGACGAAGCGCCTTCATGAGCGCACCTGCACTCTCATACACCTTTCCTTTCCCTTGTTCAATTTCCAAGCGTGACTGTAAAACTTCAAACTCAAGCAATTTTCGCATTGCTCTTGATATAAAGGATTCAAGATCACGCGCTCCGCGCGCTAATTTTTTATGCAATAAAACACTCATACCATCAGTATAACACACCTTTTATTTTTCTAATAACTCTTCAACTTTTTCGCCTTGTCGTGGTTGCGGATTTTCTCGTGCGCCTTCGCCTCAATCTGGCGGATGCGCTCGCGCGTAACGCCAAACTTACCGCCCACTTCCTCCAGCGTATGCGTAATACCGTCTGTAAGCCCGTGCCGCATTTCCAAAATCCGCCGCTCTTTTTCCGACAGTTCGGCGAGAATTTCGCGCACCTGGTCGCGCAGAATACGCCGCGAGGACTCGTGGTCGGGCGAAAGTATTTTGTCATCTGCTACGAAGTCGCCAAGCGTAGAGCGGTCGCTGTCTTCGCCGTCGCCCACCGGACTTTCTAGCGACAAAGTGTCTTGGTCTATCTTCTCTATTTGATACACCTTGTCTGTCTCAATGCCCATCTCGGTCGCAATTTCTTCCGGCATAGGGTCGCGCCCTAAGTCCATAGAAAGCCGCCTGAACACTTGTTTATATTTGGAAATCGTTTCTACCATATGCACCGGCACGCGTATGGTGCGCGATTGGTCGGCAAGAGCGCGCGTTATCGCCTGGCGTATCCACCATGTCGCGTAAGTAGAAAACTTGTAACCTTTAGTCCAATCAAATTTTTCTACCGCCTTAAAGAGCCCCAGATTGCCTTCTTGAATTAAATCCAAAAGCGTAAGATCTGGCGAGCGGCCGACATACTTTTTCGCGATAGAAACCACTAGGCGCAAGTTTGCCTTTGCGAGCAAGTTCTTCGCCTCTTCATCTCCAGCAACGATGCGCTTCGCGAGATCCTTCTCCTCCTTCGCTCCGATAAGCGGGTATTGCCCAATCTCGCGCAGGTATATCTGGATAGAGTCGTGCGACGCACCCGACTCTTCGCGCCGCCCCACATACACCGGTTTAGCCGGCGCAGAGTCGGAAAGGTTTAGCATACCGCCGCTCTCTAGCACATCCACGCCCGCTTGGTGCATTCGTTCATAGAGCGAATCCAAAAAGAAAATATCTTCCTCAATGTTTGGAAACTCGCGAAGAATTTCGTCGTAAGTGACAAACCCGCGCTCGCGCCCCTTTGCAAGCAGCCGCTCCGCGCGTGCGCCTCCGTCTTTCTTCTTGGCATCTACTTTCTTGCGCGCGCCGCCAGTTCGAGGGCGGCTCGGCGCCGATTTGCGCCTTGCCTTTTTCTTCCCCGAAGATGCCTTCCTTTTGCGCTTCAAAACAGGGCGTTTTTTAGAGTGTTTCGCCATAAAAGGACATTGTAGCACACCCTACGCTTCCGATGAAGCGCGTTTGAGGGTCTCTATGCGAAGGCGGACGGACTGAAGGTCGGAGAGTAATTTCTGCCGTTGCGGTTCGTCTTTGTGCGTTTGTTCCGCTACGGTAAGTTCGTTCAGCAATTCTGCCGATTTTTTCTCTAGCGCTTCTTTTTCAATATGCAAAAGAAGCATGCGCACTTCCTTCTCTAACGACGGCGAGGCGCCAAATCGCGCCTCCGCCTCAAATACGCGCTCCTCGCGTTCCGACTCCCCTATTGCAGAGACAAGGAGTAGCGTCTCGCCAGAAATTGCGCCGAGTTCTTTTTTTATTTTCTCCACATCAATCGTCCGTTCTTTTTCTGTAAGCCCCTCTTGCCACAAGAGAAGCCCAGCGAGTAGTCGAATAGCGCCGTTTACTTCTGCTTTCGGCGAAGCGACAATCGGTGCAGTTCTCTCTACCGCTTCGGGCAATCGCTTCAGGTCATCCCACACCGCATCTTCCCGCACAGAAAGTGCTACCGCAATTTCCTTCACAAACTCTGCGCGCTCCATCGCGCTCGCGATGTCGCGCACAAGCGGAAGTACTTCTGCACGAATGTTCGCCGCGCGCTCGCGCGCGGTTTTTGCTTTTTCAATCGCCCGCGCGAGCAGAAACCGTACGAAGTGCACGCTATCTTTTAGCGCATTTGCGAAGTCCGCCGGATTTTTCAATATAATATCAGCTGGATCTTTGCCTCCCGTCTGCGCGGCAATTTTGACCGCCATGCCTTTCTCTAGCGCGGCAGACACTGCGCGAAGCGCCGCCTTCTCGCCCGCCGCGTCTGTGTCGTAGGCAAGAAGCAGGTTTTCGGAAAATCGCCGCAAGAAATCTAGGTGTTCGGAAGTAAGCGCCGTGCCGGAAGTAGCCACAGCATTTGCGTACCCCGCTTGGTGACACATAACAAGGTCCACTTGCCCCTCCACGAGCAGAGCGAATCCGCGCTCGCGGATGCCTTGTTTAGCACGGTGCATTCCGTATAGCGAGGCGGACTTGCGCCACACTTCCGTCTCGGGCGAATTTACATATTTCGGAATTCCCTCTTCTTCTTTTCCGAAAATCCTTCCAGAAAATGCAATCACCCGCCCCGCCGCGTCAAAAATCGGAAACATAACCCGACTTCGGAACACATCGAACGGCTCCCCTCCCTTTTCCGATTGTTTTACAAGTCCCGCGCGCAAGAGTTCGTCTTCCGAGAATTTCTTTGCAAGCAAGTGCGCGCGAAGCGCGCGCCATTCGCCAGGCACAAAGCCGATGCGCCATTCTGCAATTGTTTTTGGCAACACGCCGCGCCCTAGCAAATATTCCCGCACCTCGCCAGATTTCGGATTAGCAAGAGTTTCCTCGAAAAACTGCGCCGCTTCTTCTAGCGCTAGGAACACGCGCTCGCGTCGATCCTGTTCTGCCGGCCGAAAACGCGCGAGCGGTACGCCCGCGCGCTCGGCGAGCGTCTTCAGGGCGCCGCGAAAGTCCGTCCCCTCCATCCGCTCCACAAACGAAAAGATATCGCCTTTCGCTTGACAACCGAAACAATAAAACGAGCCGCGCGCGGGCGATACGAAAAACGACGGTGTCTTTTCGCGGTGAAATGGGCACCGCGCCCTTAGGTTTGCACCCGCGCGCTCCAATTTCAGGTACGACGAAACAACCTCCTCAATTCCAAGCCGCGCTTTTATTTCCTCGACTGGAGAGTTCATATATGCTCAATAGTAAAGAATAGAAGACATATCCACAACCAATGGCTTGCAATCTTGTGTCTTTAGGTGTATCATGCTCGTGTGTACCTGTGAAGCGCAAGCTTTATTCGGCTAAAGGAATTCCATACGCCGAAGGCGGGTACGCACCAAAGAAGCCCTTTAGCGGGCTTTTTTGCTTTTTGATATATCTTTCTTCCACACACTTAAAAAAGTTATATTGCCGTCACCAATTCTGCGCAAGACAACGGATACAAGAGATTTTTGCCTCCCAACGACTTCTTTCAGTTCCCATATCTCAAAATATTTTCCGAGTGGTTTTGAGTATTGTCCTTTTTTGTATTCGTAAACACTCACTGCGTTTTGAATGACTGGAATGACAAGTGGCAGTAAGGAGAGTTTATATTTTTGTTCGCTTTTACTTCGCTCTTTTCCAAAACTATCATAACGCAAGTGATAAAATCCTTTTGAATTGAAAATGACATGCGCGTGCAAAATAGGACACCAAATCTTACCTACGCTCTTGTACCACGCGCGTTTGTTCCGCAGAAAATCTTGAAACTGTCTCTTGTTATGACTTCCCATAATTCTAGAAATTATAGCACACTCAACGGTGTGTTCTGCTGTTTGACAGTCTTCGGGTAATCAATTATATTCTGTACAGAAAAGACGAAAGGAAATTGCTATGTTTGACGACATGACGCTTGAACACAAAACTGCCTTAAAACCATTTTCTCCACATGTGCGCTTTGAAATACCTTCGGAAAAAACAGATTGGCAATACCGTGTGTATGTAAGCACTTTGATTTTAGAGGCGCTTACAAACGCAGACGCAAGAAATCATGACCGATGTTTTACACTTGCAGAAAACAGCGGGGAGGAAGGTTGATTGGGTATGGTGCATATCAGAAATTTCTTCGTTAGTGGCTTCAAGTTGTATTGGTATGATGGAATAGTAAGGACTCCACACAGTTGGAAAAAGGGACTGTTACTAAGAGACCACGAAGACAAAGGGGTCTATACAGTTCGTGATATTTTCTTCGTTGCAAGAGAAATCGCTAATCTTCTTACTACGCAGAAGATCCCATTTCTGGTATTGGTAAGACAACGCGAAGGAAAGTCAGAGATTGACGGGCTAACGACGCTTGAAAACACACTTCAGTGACGACCCACGCACAAACAGAATAATCTGTTTGTGCTTTTTTATATTTCCCTGCCCTTAACCTAAGGGGAGGGATAAAGGGAGGGGTGTCTAGAAAAGAATTACGCCTCCGCTGTAGCCGATGCAAATGCCGCCTCGCGCGCCTGCGCTTCGGCAGCAAGGCGATGAGAGCGTTCCAATTGCATTGCGGCAATGCGCGCTGCCTTTGGGCTGCCCGCGAAGCCAGTACCTGCGGGAATCAAGCGGCCTATAATTACATTTTCCATAAGACCTTGGAGCTTGTCTACCGAGCCACGAGCCGCCGCCGATATAAGGACTCGAGTCGTGTGTTGGAACGATGCCGCCGCGAGGAAGTTCCTGCGCGAGAGCGACACTTCGGAAATGCCCATCACTCCCGCATCCGCTTTAGCCGGAAGGCCTCCGCGCTTTTCTGTTTCTTCGTTTTCCGCTTCAAACTCGCGTTCGTCTACAATGTCGCCGATAGAAAAAGTAGTGTCGCCCGCATCCTTTACCGTGCGCCGCGAGAACATTTGGCGAATAATAACCTCAATATGCTTGCGCGACACCGTTTCTCCCTGCAATTCGTACGGCTTGGAGATTTCCGCAATCAAATATTCCTGCGCGCGCTCCCTGCCAGCGCATTTATATAGCTCGTCAACATCGGCAGAGCCGTCGGTTAGAAGGTCGCCGCGAACTACTTTTGCACCCGCCGATACCAGAGGCGTCCGGTTTAAACTTGTTTTATATTCAATCGCCTCACCTCCTTTCTTGCCTTTCGCCGGTACATCCGGCAAAAGTGTGATGATGCGATCCTTGCCGTCGTCTTTGATTTCAAGAATGGCGCCGTCTTCAGTCGCTATTACTGCAGGGTTTTTCGGGTGGCGCTTTTCAAACACCTCTTCCACGCGCGGAAGACCTTGCGTAATGTCGCCACCAACAGATGCTGTGCCTCCAGCGTGGAAGGTACGCATCGTAAGTTGTGTTCCCGGCTCTCCGATTGCTTGCGCCGCGATAGTGCCTATCGCTTCGCCAAGCTGTACCATTTCGCCCTTCCCCAAATCCTCGCCGTAACACCTGGTGCAGATGCCGTGACGCAGCGCGCACCGCAATGGCGAACGCACAGCGACTTCCTTTACATGCGCTGCGTCTAGCGCGAGCGCGTCTGTCTTTGTGAGCAAATGTCCTTTTTCAAACAGCGTCTCACCGGAAGCGCCGAGCGCATCGTGCGCAAGCACGCGTCCGCGGGCTGTCTTTGTGAACGAGATGTCCATACCGGAAGCGCCACCCTTTCGTATCGTTACAAATTCTTTCGTACCGCAATCATCATCGGAAATCACAATATCTTGCGCAACAACGAAAAGCTTGCGAGTCATATAACCCGCCTTTGCGGTGTTTAGCGCTGTGTCTGTTTGCCCCTTGCGCGAGCCGTGCGTAGTGATGAAATATTCGGTAGGCGTGAGTCCGCGCTTCATGCACGATGTAATCGGCATTTCAATCGTCTCGCCTGCGACGCTCTGGATAAGTCCTTTCATTCCAACCATTTGCGTAATTTGCGAGAGCGAGCCGCGCGCGCCCGAGTGCACCATGTCGTATACCGACCCGTGCTTAGGCAGAGACGCAGGTATGAGCTTCTCCACTTCGTTTTTCGCAGATTGCCAAAGTTCAATATTTTTGCGAATGCGCTCGCCTTCCGAAAGCAATCCTTCGCTCCATTGCGCAAGCACTTCATCCGATTTCGCTTTTGCCTTTGCAATCACCGCTTCTTTTTCGAGCGGCTCTACCACATCGTCAATACCCCAAGTAATGCCAGATTGCGTAGCATACTTAAAACCGAAATTCTTAATCGCATCCATAATGTCGGGAGTGCGCGCAAGGCCGTATTTGCGCATCAAATCGTCCACTAAAGCCGCCATACGCTTGCGGTCCAGCTCGGTGTTTATGAATGGATAGTCAAACGGCAAAATATCGTTAAACAAGATGCGGCCTGCAGTGGTCTCAAACAGATTTCCAGAAAACGCGGCATATTTTTCGTTCTTAGGCGCCGCCACCTTAATGTTGGCACGGCACGCAATAGCGCCAAATTGCACTGCTGTCAGCGCATCCTCCGGACTCGCGAAGTGCGTACCCTCGCCGCGCGAACCTTCTACGACTTTCGTTTTCCAATATACGCCGAGCACTATATCAAGCATTTTCGCAGAAACAGTCGGCTCTCCGTTGCCTGGCTTTAGAATATTTTTATCAGCCGCCATAAACTCGCGCGCTTCTAACTGCGCTTCTTCGGATAGCGGCACATGCACTGCCATCTGGTCGCCGTCAAAGTCCGCATTGAACGCGGAGCATACGAGAGGGTGCACTTGTATAGCGCTGCCTTCTATAAGTACCGGCTGGAATGCTTGTATGCCGAGACGGTGCAGCGTAGGCGCGCGGTTCAATAGCACATACTTGCCTTTCGTTACTTCTTCTAGAATTGCCCATACTTCTGGAATCTGATCTTCTATCAACCGTCCGGCGCCGCGAATGTTGAACGCGAGCTCGCGCTTAATTAGTTCGGATATTACGAACGGGCGGAATAACTCAAGCGCCATATGTTTCGGAAGCCCGCATTGATTCAATTTTAGTTCGGGTCCGACTACGATTACAGACCGCCCGGAATAATCCACGCGCTTACCCAAAAGGTTTTGACGGAAGAGGCCGCGCTTACCCTTCAGATTGTCTGCAAGCGACTTTAGTTGTCGGCGAGACGCTGGCCCGCCGCCAGACGAAGACGAGCCGTGGCGTATTGAGTTGTCTATAAGAGAATCCACCGCTTCCTGCAAGATGCGTTTCTCGTTGCGCAAAATTACTTCCGGCGCATTTATTTCCTTAAGTTTCTTTAGACGATTGTTGCGGTTTATAACACGGCGATAAAGGTCGTTGACATCGGAAGTCGCATAACGGCCGCCGTCTAGAGGCACCATTGGGCGGAGCCCGGGCGGGATTACTGGAATGCGAGAAAGGAACATCCACTCTGGGCGCATACCGGAAGCAATCATTCCGCGCACGAACGCGAGCCGTTTACCAAGTCGTTCGCGCTCTCCCGCGCCTGCTTTTTCTTGCGCCGCTTCAAGTTCGTTTTTTAGAGTATCCAAGTCAACTTGTTTGCAAAGATTGTAAATAGCTTCCGCACCTATTTCCGCTTCAAAGCACGCTCCGTAGCGCATAGAATATCCGTGGAAAGATACTTCATCTAGCACAAGCCCGGGCACGATGCCGTCTATCTCGCGCTTCGCGGCGAGGAATCGTTCTTTGAACGCTTCTTTTGTCTTCTCGTCTCCCACTGCCTTTACTTTAGTTTTGTATTCCGCATCCAATTCTTTCAAAAGACGATTTCGCTCCGCGTCGTTGACTCGCGTTACAAGATACCCCGCAAAGTAAATAACCCGTTCCACATCCAGAGACGACATACCAAGAAAGAGCGACAGCCGCGACGGCAGTCCGCGTAGAAACCAAATGTGCGATACTGGAGATGCAAGGTCTATATGCCCCATGCGCTCGCGGCGCACGGTCGAGCGCGTGAGCTCTACACCGCACTTCTCGCATACAATCCCCTTGAAACGAATGCCGCGATATTTCCCGCAGTAGCACTCGTAGTCCTTTTCAGGTCCGAAAATCTTTTCATCAAAGAGACCGCTTCGTTCGCTCCTTTGCGTCCGGTAGTTGATTGTCTCGGGCTTGACGACTTCGCCTTGCGACCATTCCTTGATGCGCTCAGGCGACGCAAGCCCGATGCGCACGGAGTCAAAGTCGTTGGCTATGCCTGTTTGAGTTTGGCGAAACATATGATACGAAATATACGAATAATGCGAATCTACGAATGACTACGAATAAAAATCACGAACGGGAGCGGGAACGGGGGCGCGGAGTGCGCGGCTCGCTTCCTTCTTTACCTCCGCCTTGCAATTCGGTATCCAGCGCAAGCCCGCGCAAGTTGTGCAGAAGCACGCTGAATGATGCCGGCACGCCGCTGTAAGAAATCGGCTCACCCTTGACCAGAGAATCAAACGCCGCCGCGCGGCCAGGTATGTCGTCGGACTTTATAGTAAGCATTTCGCGCAAGGTGTACGCCGCGCCGTGCCCCAAAAGCGCCCACACTTCCATTTCGCCGAAGCGCTGACCTCCGCCCTGCGCTTTGCCGCCGAGCGGCTGTTGCGTAATCATTGAGTAAGGACCGATGGATCGCATGTGGATTTTGTCTTCCACCATGTGATGAAGCTTCATAATGTACATGCACCCTACTGCAATGTCTTGCTCAAACGCCTCGCCCGTGCGCCCGTCGTAAAGCTTCATTTTACCGCTCTCTGCGAACCCAGCGCGCTTTAGTTCTCCTTTTATTTCCGCATCCGTTGCTCCTGCAAAAGGAGGTACGACCGCCTGATAGCCAAGAGCGCCTGCGGCGAGCCCCAAGTGCAATTCCAAAATCTGCCCTAGATTCATACGCGAAGGCACGCCGAGCGGAGTCAATATAATGTCTATAGGCGTTCCGTCTGCAGTGAAAGGCATTTCTTCAATCGGCAAGATTTTGGAAATTACGCCTTTGTTGCCGTGCCTCCCAGCGAGCTTGTCGCCGACTGACACTTTGCGCAATTCTGCAACTTCCAAGTGTATGCGCTTCAGTATTCCGCTTTCAAGCTTGTCGCCGTGCTCGCGAGAGAATACTTTTACGCTAGTTACCCTACCGCGCTTGCCGCCCTCCATTCGTTTGGAAGTATCTTTGACATCGCGCGCCTTCTCGCCGAATAGAGAACGGAGAAGCCGCTCTTCTGGAGTGAGTTGTGTTTCGCCTTTCGGAGTAATTTTACCCACCAATATGTCGCCGGGGCGCACCTCTGCGCCGATGCGCACGATGCCGTCTTCGTCTAGATTTTTTAGCTTCGCCTCGCCTACATTCGGAATATCATGCGTAGTAACTTCGGGCCCGAGCTTAGTGTCGCGGACATTTACCACAAATTCTTCAATGTGCACAGACGAAAATTTGTGCTCGCGAACTAGCCGTTCGGAAACGATAATCGCGTCTTCGTAGTTTGCTCCCGCCCACGACATAAACGCGACTAGGATATTGTGCCCAAGAGCCATTTCCCCTCCCTCTGAAGACGAAGTGTCGGCGAGCAATGCGCCTTTCTTGACTCTGTCTCCAACTGCGACTGACGGACGCTGATGGAACGCGGTGAATCCATTGGTGCGCTGGTACGACACAAGAGAGTACAAACGCTCTTTTCCTTTTTCATTTTTCACTTTTACGCTTCGCGCATCTACAAACGATACAATTCCCTCCTCTTCCGCAAGCACAACGCGTCCAGTGTCGCGCGCCGCTTTGCCTTCAATACCTGTCGCTACAAGCGGCGCTTCTGGAACTAGGCACGGAGTCGCCTGCTTCTGCATGTTGGAACCCATAAGCGCTCGGTTCGCATCGTCGTGATTCAAAAACGGAATCATTGAAGTGGTGATGGAAAACGCTTGATTGGTCGCCACATCAATAAACTCCACCTCGTGCGGCTTCGCCACCCCTGTCGCGCCCGCAAAGCGCACTTCCACTTCGTGCTCCAAAAGCTTGCCGCTATCGTCGCGCACCGCCGCCGCGTGAGCAATCTTGTGCCCTTCTTCTTCCGACGCACCCATGTACACTATTTCTTTGGTAACTACGCCGTCTTTCACTACAGCATAAGGCGTTTCAATCATTCCAAATTCGTTCAGGCGCGCGTAATTTGCAAGACGCAAAATAAGCCCGATGCTCTGGCCTTCCGGGGTCTGTATGGGGCAAAGGCGCCCGTAGTGGCTTGGGTGCACATCGCGCACCTCAAAGCCGGCGCGCTCGCGCGTGAGGCCGCCGGGGCCGAGCGCGGAAACCGTGCGCAGGTGCTCAATTTCTGCAAGAATATTTTCCTGTTGCATGAATTGCGAAAGCTGGTTGGTCGTGAAGAACTCGCGGATGCGCGCTTGAAGCGGCTTCGGAGAAATAAATTGCGAAGGAAGAGTTAGGTCGGATTCCACGGTAGACATTCGGTCTTGCAAGTTGCGCTTCATTTGCGTCATACCGACGCGCGCCTTCTGTTCCAAAAGTTCGCCGACAAAACGCACGCGGCGGCTGCCGAGATGATCTATATCGTCTTCTACGGCGCCCGGAGTAGTGGCAAGTTTGCACACATGTACAACTGCAGTCGCCACATCATCAAGCGACAATGTCATACGCTCCGCTTCTTTGTCGCTAAGCGGCTTGCCGAAACGGCGATTAAAACGAAACCGCCCTACCTTGGAAAGGTTGTAGCGGTCAGTATCAAAAATAGAAGTAACAAAGGTGCGAGCCGTTTCTGGGGTCGCAATTTCGCCATCACGAAGGCGTTTGTATATCTCTAGGTACGCCTGCCCCGTTTCCTTGGCGTGATCCTTCGCAAGAGTCGCCGCAATAAACGGCTCGGCGGGAGTGCCTGCAAAGAGCGCCGCGATTGCCGCATCTGTCTCGGCACCGAGGATGCGTAGAAGAGACGACAGCGGGAATTTGCGCTTGCGGTCTATACGCACATACACAGCGCCGTCGGGGTCCAAGTCAATCTCTATCCACGCTCCGCGCGCGGGCATAATTTTAGTGCCAAAATACTTTTTGCCGCGCACTTCGTCGGCGGTAAAGAAGATGCCGAAAGAGCGCGCGAGCTGTGGCACGATAACGCGCTCCACGCCGG
>CAYIUC010000002.1:0-10762 GCA_964366535.1 uncultured Candidatus Saccharibacteria bacterium
CGCACACATCATCTACGCAGAGCTGTTGTTTGGCAGTTAGTTTTTGCACCACAAAGTTTGCAAGTGAGGAGAAATAATCGGTAACCGTCTGGAACGAAAGGGCGGTTGCGGGAGTGCTGGAAGCCGTCGCGCTAAGTATCTCTTCAATCTTCGCCACGCGCACTTCAAGCGCCTCAAGCCGCTTCTGCTGCTCCTGCACACCCGCCAATATAAAGGTAGCAAGCTTGTACACATCTACCCCCTTGCCCGAAGCGGAAAGCACTTCTGCCGGCGCCTCCTCTGCGATAAGCCCAAGCCGTTTCGGCGCTGACTCGCTTTCGCCGTTGTAACGATACTCTGCGATGCCGATATTTTTGATTTTCTCGGTGATGGAGCGCTTGTCGTCCTCGCTATAATACTCAATGTCTTTCTTCGCGGTCTTGGTAGAGATGTTTACAAACGAAGTCGCCGCTATGTCGCCAATAACATGCAGTTTGTACTCCGGAGTAGAGGTGCCTATGCCTATATTCCCGCTCGCATCTATCGCAAGCGCACCGAAGATCTCCTTCACCCCCGCAAACGCAACGCTCGCTACCCGCATAGGGCTATACCCCACAATCTCGCCATCTGCATTATGCGAAGCGAGAGACGGGTGCGCTTCGTCCAAGACGATACCGATGTGCGTATCGCCCCTCTCACCCTCCGCGATAATCTTAAACTTCTCTATATTTGTATCCTGCAGAATATCCAGCAATTCTTCTCTGCCTAGCACTTCCCTGTCTGTCTTTAGCCATGAGAACGACGGTGCGTCCGTCCACACGCCTCCTGCGGTCAGGGTTGCCGTGTTGAATGTCGCCGCATCACCCCCCGTAAACGAAAGCACTCCAGAGGTGTTCATAAAGATAGAGCGATAATCGTTGTCGCCGTCGGTCGCTCCGTTCGCCATAGAAAGGGTCAAACCCCCAGCCGCAGTCGCCGCGCTCTGCTTCACTGCAAGAATTGAGGTGGGACTCGTCGTCCCGATGCCGACGTTGCCTGCTTTGGTTATCCTCACCTGCTCAACCATACCTGTCTCATTATTTCGCGTACTAAACGTAAGATAACCGTCTCCGTTACCGGTGGTCCCGTTAGATTTCGCCCCTCTAATCCATGCCAGGTCATACCCTTGTGTGGTAGCGTCTATTCTTCCACCAAAAGAAATTGCACCCCCAACATCCGCAGCCTGGGCACTATTGGCGTGGATGCTTACCTGACTTACAGACACTGAATATGGTCCGACAAAGCTTGCCGTGTTGCCTATATCTTGCAGTGCGTTCGCCGTGCCGCTTCCTAACACCTCCAGTTTGGTTAGTGGTCCCGTCATCCCGATGCCGACGTTGCCGCCGGTTGTCGCAAAGTAGGCGGAGCCGCTTGAAGTAATTGCGGTTGTAGACGCATAGGGAAAGATGCTGGCGATTGATGATGTGGCAAGGTAGTACGCGGCGGTAGGTGTGGACGTGGCGACAAGGTTTCCGCTTCCGTTGATACTCGCGAGCATATTCGTCCCGAGTCCCGAGAAGGTGATGGTGGAGGAGGTGGCGATGAGACCTGCGGTAGAGAGTGTGCCGGAGATGAGCGCATCACCGTGTACCGAGAGGAGCTTCGAAGGAGAGGTGGAGGCGATGCCGACGTTGCCTGCTTTGGTTATCCTCACCTGCTCAACCATACCTGTATCATTATTTCGCGTACTAAACGTAAGATAACCGTCTCCGTTACCGGTGGTCCCGTTAGATTTCGCCCCTCTAATCCATGCCAGGTCATACCCTTGTGTGGTAGCGTCTATTCTTCCACCAAAAGAAATTGCACCCCCAACATCCGCAGCCTGGGCACTATTGGCGTGGATGCTTACCTGACTTACAGACACTGAATATGGTCCGACAAAGCTTGCCGTGTTGCCTATATCTTGCAGTGCGTTCGCCGTGCCGCTTCCTAACACCTCCAGTTTGGTTAGTGGTCCCGTCATCCCGATGCCCACATTCCCCCCAGACGAATTGAGCAAAATATCATTCCCCCCGCCAGCAAAGATGTCTAGGTCGGCAGAAGAGGAGCGAATACTGCCGCCCGATAACATAAGTCCATTCTGCGCGAGAAAACTGTTTGCCTGTATGCCGCCAAGTGTCGTGGATGTTGCAGTCGTGTTCTCAATGTACCACGGAGTGTCAAATACGGTGGATGTTGCCGCGTTTGCCGTGGTGCGGAAGATGCCGCCTGCGATGGTTAGGCCGCCAGTCGTGATGCGAAGGTCTGCGGCGGAGAGGCCGCCGGTTAAGGTGGAGGTGGCAGTGTTGGATTGGTAGAAAGAACCGCCAGTAAGTGTAATACCGCTCGCAGAAGAAAGACCTCCCCCGCCGAGAGCAGAGAGGCCGGCGTACACAGTGGAAGTCGCCGACGCGTGGAATGCGTTGAAGGAAGCAAAGGATGCTAGACCCGAGACAGCAAGGTCGGTGCCGGGAGAAGTGGTGCCGATGCCGAAGCGTCCTTGCGAGTTCACGACGAGAGCGGTAGAGGTGGCGGTGGCCGTTGAGGTGGAGATGAGAAAGTTGGCTAGTGTGCTGAGTGATGCGCCAGTGATGGAAAGTGCGGCTCCAGGAGTAGTGGTACCTACACCAAGGTTGCCGGATGCGTCAATCACAAACGGTGAGGCATCATTTGCGCTGTCTTCCGCCCAAAGTGTGTGTCCGGTGCCGAGATTAGAAAATAGTACCGCCGTGTTGCGCGCGTCGGTGGAAGTCGCAACCGCAAGAGCGGCTCCGGGGGTCGTTGTCCCAACTCCGATACCGAAGCCACCCGAGAGCGTGCTGGTTGCTGTACCGGTACCGAGGTTGATGTCATTGCCGGAAAGCGATAGGTCGCCGGAGAATAGCGCGTTACCGATAATTTGCAGAGCGCTTTTTGGGGACGGCGTTCCGAGCCCGAGGAAAGCGTTCGCATTGTCCCAGAAGAAACTCGTATTGTTTTGACGAATGAGCGAGCCGTCGGAGAAAAGGATTGAGCCGGCAGTGAATTCGGGTGTGGAGATAGAACCCCCTGCGAGTGTCAGCCCATTCTGCGAGAAGAACGACTTCGCCTGAATGCCTCCAAGCGAAGTAGAGGTTGCCGTCGTGTTCTCCACAAACCACGGGGTGTCAAACACTGTGGAGGTAGCGGCGCCTGCTGTGGTGCGGAAGATGCCGCCTGCGAGTGTGAGGCCGCCAGTCGTGATGCGAAGGTCTGCGGCGGAGAGGCCGCCGGTTAAGGTGGAGGTGGCAGTGTTGGATTGGTAGAAAGAACCGCCAGTAAGTGTAATACCGCTCGCAGAAGAAAGACCTCCCCCGCCGAGAGCAGAGAGGCCGGCGTACACAGTGGAAGTCGCCGACGCGTGGAATGCGTTGAAGGAAGCAAAGGATGCTAGACCCGAGACAGCAAGGTCGGTGCCGGGAGAAGTGGTGCCGATGCCGAAGCGTCCTTGCGAGTTCACGACGAGAGCGGTAGAGGTGGCGGTGGCCGTTGAGGTGGAGATGAGAAAGTTGGCTAGTGTGCTGAGTGATGCGCCAGTGATGGAAAGTGCGGCTCCAGGAGTAGTGGTACCTACACCAAGGTTGCCGGATGCGTCAATCACAAACGGTGAGGCATCATTTGCGCTGTCTTCCGCCCAAAGTGTGTGTCCGGTGCCGAGATTAGAAAATAGTACCGCCGTGTTGCGCGCGTCGGTGGAAGTCGCAACCGCAAGAGCGGCTCCGGGGGTCGTTGTCCCAACTCCGATACCGAAGCCACCCGAGAGCGTGCTGGTTGCTGTACCGGTACCGAGGTTGATGTCATTGCCGGAAAGCGATAGGTCGCCGGAGAATAGCGCGTTACCGATAATTTGCAGAGCGCTTTTTGGGGACGGCGTTCCGAGCCCGAGGAAAGCGTTCGCATTGTCCCAGAAGAAACTCGTATTGTTTTGACGAATGAGCGAGCCGTCGGAGAAAAGGATTGAGCCGGCAGTGAATTCGGGTGTGGAGATAGAACCCCCTGCGAGTGTCAGCCCATTCTGCGAGAAGAACGACTTCGCCTGAATGCCTCCAAGCGAAGTAGAGGTTGCCGTCGTGTTCTCCACAAACCACGGGGTGTCAAACACTGTGGAGGTAGCGGCGCCTGCTGTGGTGCGGAAGATGCCGCCTGCGAGTGTGAGGCCGCCAGTCGTGATGCGAATATCAGAGACAGAGAGACCTCCAGAAAATGACGAGGTCGCTGTAGCGAGAGAGAGTATAGCTGGACTACTAGCGGTAATTGTGAGTCCGTTGGAAGTAGAAAGTCCTGCAGTTCTTACTCCTCCCGCAAACGATGAGGTTGCGTTTGCTCCAGTACCTGTTACATCAAGAAATCCGGCGATGGTGGAAGTTGCGGTTGTGGAAGTTGCAAAAAAATGCGACACGGTGGGAGTGGAAGTGGCGACCAGTGTACCGCTACTATTTAGAGCCGTAAGCATATCCGTCCCAAGCCCCAAAAACGAAATGCTTGTGGAAGTCGCGATTAGTCCAGTTACAGATAAATTACCAACAATTAGCGCATTGCCTTGCACTGCGAAGGTGGCGCCCGGGCTTGTAGTACCCACTCCGACGCGATTGGTGTCTGGGTCTACAAAAAGCGTACTCGTGTCTACGATAAGACCGCTCGCAAGCGTTGATGTGGCGGTTACCGAAAGCGTGCTAGAAAAAGACGCGGTGCCGCCAGTGAGAATCGGGAAATCGCCAGTGGAGCCGGAAATATTCGTCGCTCCAATAGAGCTCATATCGCGTATAGAGCCGCCGGAAATAGTCGGCGTGTAAATATCTACTGTGCGCAACTTATCAATTTTGTTCGTTTGCGAAACCGTATTATATACATTTGTAATATTTGATGCGTTGCGCGTGCTTGCCGCCGATATGCTGTAAATCTCCGACGAGAGTTTGTTGTTGAGGATTGAGAGTTTTTCATTTAGTTCTTCGCGCGATACCTCGCCGATTATTATTCGTTCAATAACGCGTTCGCTGGTCGTCACGCGTTCCGCGGCAGCGATGAACCCGGTGCCGACATTGCCTGGTGCTTCCGCGCCTGGACGGACTTCCGGCACAGGCAAAGCGGTCGGGGTACCTGTTGTATGCACTGCAATGCCGGAGCCCTGCTGCACCGGCGCGCCAAAGAGCGAGAGGAGTGTGTAGCCAGTATCTTGCGCGAGCGCGCGCACGCCGCGGAAAAACGCTTTAGCAACTTCGCGCGCGAAGCTGGCAGTGTCTGTCGGAAGCGATGCAAGCGCGGTGGAATCTGTTTGTGATGTTGGCGCGCCGCCGTTTGAACCGCGCAAACTCGCCGCGAGATTAAGCGGCTCGCGTGCAAACGACGCGACGCCTGCGTATGCCGCGCGCGCCGCATCCACTCCCGCTCGCGATACTGCGTCTGCGCGACTCGCAATCTCTTGCGCTCCCGCAAAAGCATACTCGGGAGCGCGCGCGGCAAATTCCGAAAATGAAATACTGGACACCGTGCTTGCGGCGCGAGCAGCGAATGTGGAGGCGCGAGAAAGAGCGTCGGTCTCCACAACGGCGTAGATGCCAATTGCGAGTGCGGACGACACTGCGAGCGCCGCCGCTTTTTGTATTAGCTCGGGTGTGACGAGAGATGCGGCGCGCGCAATGTGCGTTCCAAACGATGATGATGTGCGAAACATCGGCTCGAGCTGCGTTCCTACTCGCTCGTACTTGAGTTCCGATTCAAATGCGTTCGACGAATCTGTGCGAAACGAAAACGCGCGTTCTGCAACTGTCGGCTCTTGTGTATTTGCTTTGGTTTGTACTACGCCGTCTTTGCCTTCCAAAAAATCCACAAAACGCGAAGTTCTTCCAATTGATGTGTTATTACCCGCATGCTTCAAAACCGACTCGCGCGACACAAACCACCCCCTACCGACCATCCGTGCTTCAATCTTGCCGGCGCGCGCGAGCTGGCCGACATAATCTGGCACATAGCCCACAAGTTTAGCCGCTTCTTTTGCGGGTATGAAATCTTGACCTTCTATGTTCAAAGAATTTTTCATTAGTGGCTTATTTAGCAATGTATCTCGGCTGAACAAGAAACATATCTCGTTTCAATTGAATGAAAAAGTTTTCTGCGTTGTGTGCGTATCATTTCTCTGTTTTCTAAAAAATCTTTTTGTTTTTCTCTTTGCGCCTCCGAATACACTGCGTGTACTTTCCAACATCATTTCGTTTATTCTCGCTTCGCGACAAATTGCATGCTTATCGAGCCCATCATCCACGCCCATTCATATCAGTTATTTTTGTAAAAAACTGCTGGCATTTCTATTGCGTAAATTATAACGGAAATATAGAACATACGCAGTCGAAAATATGTGGATAAATAAGGGCATCTCGGATAGCCAAGAACTCGGATTATGTTCTTAAACAATACGAAAATTCTTCTATATTAAGAGATGCGCTAAGTGGAATCGGAATTTCAGAAAATAGTGAGCCATAAACGTTCTTTCGACGAGTCAAAAACACACCGGTTGTTTCACAGGGCGTTTATAATGACGCTACAATGTACGGACAGATCTTATCCACATTTTTTATTGACACTCGGTGTCGATAAAAATAGTATGTAGGGGCATGCGCACTCTTCGTTTCGCACCGTTTGAGTATTACCACCTCTTCAACCGTGGCGTGAACGGTCAGCCGATTTTCTTTGACGAACGCGATTTTGCGCGGTTTATTTTCCTCATACTGCACAAGCAGTCCCCTGTCGTCTCCACAACGCAAGTGCAATACTACATTTCAGAATTTTTCAAACATCGAGAATGGGCAGCCACGAACACGACCGTCATGAAAATAGTAGCGACTCGCGCAGTGGAGCTGGTAAATTTTTGTCTCATGGATAATCATTTCCACCTTACTATACGCGAACTGAAAGACGGCGGGGCATCGCGCTATATGCAACGCATTGGAAATGCATACACAAAATATTTTAATGCGAAGTACCGACGACGCGGGCATCTCTTAGAGGCGCCCTTCAAGGCCGTTCATGTACAGAGCAATGTACAACTCCTTCACCTCTCCGCGTACATACATCGCAATCCACGAGAAATTCGCGGATGGCGCGGAAAAGAAGAATTATACCAATGGTCGTCGCTTGGCGATTTTCTTGCGAAAAATAGATGGGGGCGTCTGCTATCCCCCGATGTTCTTCTAGAGCAGTTTGGTAAAGATGCGGATGCGCAATGTTCTGGATATAAAAAGTTTGTGGAAACTAGTACCGCAAAAACGCGCGGCAATGTTTTACCCGCGGAGCATTTCTTCAAAGAGTAGGTCGCGCAGCAGTTGTGGGTTCCCTGCCCCGCGCATATCTTTCATACACGCGCCTACAAGATATTGTAGTGCGCTTTGTTTCCCTTTTTTATAATCAGCAACTGCAACGGAATTTTCTGCGAGTACTTTTCGCACCACTCCTGTAAGTGTTGCCGCATCATTTTGTTGCTTGTATTTTTGCAATCGATCCGCAAGATCGCCGCCGCTCTGAAATGTCTCGGCTAGAGCATCCTTTGCGCCACGAGAAGACAAAACTCCAGAAGCATACTGCTCGGCAACTGCCGCCAAACCATTCGGCGTGATGTGCTTTAGGCCGCCAGCTCCATACTGCGACACAAGTCCTGCAATTTCGGTACCTATTAAATTTGCTACTATATGTTTTGTTTGTGGAACGCGTGCCGACGCTTGTTCAAAAAGAGCTGCGAATACTGGGTTTGCGATAAACATCTCGATGTATGCTTCGGGTATGCCTTCAAAATGATACCTAGTCCGTTTTTCAGAAGGCAATTCTTGAAGATCTTTCTTAAGCGCGTTTGTAGAAAACTCCGGCACGAGAGAGATTCGGAGAGTCGGCAAGTCCGGCTCGGGAAAATACCGGTAATCATGCGACTCTTCCTTTGCGCGTTGCGAGAATGTCTCTTGTTTTTGTTCGTTCCACCCACGCGTCTCCTGCGTTACGCCCTCCCCTCTTTCCAAAAGTACCGACTGCCTCTTTGTCTCATACTCAATAGCCCGCTCTACCGCCTTAAATGAATTGAGATTCTTGACTTCCACTTTCGTTCCTAACTTTTGCATTTTACCTTCTGCATTTTGATTTACGCTGATGTTCGCTTCTACACGCATCTCTCCTTTCTCCATATTCGCATCAGAAGCGCTAAGTGCGCGCAAAAGCAACTGCAGTTCACGCGCAAAAAGAGATGCGTCTTTTCCAGAATGAATAACCGGTTCGGTTACCAGCTCCAGAAGAGGCACGCCCGCACGGTTAAAATCGAGCAAACTATAATCACCCCGGTCGTGTAGCGAGATGCCTGTATCTTCTTCTAAATGAATGCGCGTTAGCGCAACGCCGTGGAGCGTTCCTGCAGATACCAACGGGTGCGCATATTGGCTTATTTGATACCCCTTTGGAATATCGGGGTAAAAATAATTTTTGCGCGAAAATTCCGTTTCGTCTGCAAGTGTCCCGCCTACGGCAACTCCTACACGGAGTACCTGCCGCACGGCTTCTTTGTTTATAGTAGGCAAAGTCCCAGGATGCCCCATGCATATTGGGCACACATTCACATTGGGCCGCGTCTCGTCGGGGTTGTTTTGCGAATCGCAAAACATTTTGGTCTTCGTTTTGAGTTCTGCGTGTATCTCAAGACCGATTGTGGGGACATAGTTGTTCATGAGACATAGTTTACACGCTCTTTAGCAGAAGAAGCAACTTCTTGCGAAACGCAGACAGAAGCGCGTCGTTTAAGATGGATACATTCAAGATATGCGCGTTTTTAGATTGAAGAAGAGCGGTTGCCTTCTGAATGTCAGATAATGAGCGCGTATCCGCCTTTGTAAGTACTACATATTCTGTTTTATCGGCAAGTTCGCGTGAATATGCGGAGAGTTCGCGCCGCACTGTATCATATGCTCCAAGCACATCATCTTCTTCCAAAGAAATGCAGTGAAGCAATACTTTTGTGCGCGTAATGTGCCGTAAGAACTTAACTCCTAGCCCCTTACCTTCGTGCGCGCCCTCAATTAGTCCTGGAATATCTGCGAGCACAAACCCATTGCATTCGCCCAGATTTGGCTCAAGCGTGGTAAACCGATACGCACCAACCTTGGCACGCGCCGCGGTGAGCGCATTTAGAAGCGACGACTTGCCTGCATTTGGAAGCCCGACAAGACCCGCATCTGCAATGAGCCGCAATTCTATTTTTATTTCCACTTCTTCGCCTTCTTTACCAGAAGTGAACTGTTTGGGGCGAGTATTTCGCGAACCCTTAAAATATTTGTTGCCAAGCCCGCCGCGCCCTCCTAGCGCGATTTTGACTCGTTCACCATCTTGCAAAAGTTCATATGTGCGTCCAGATCGAGATCCGTGCGCGACAGAAACGAGCGACCCGACAGGAACTTCCGCTTCTGCATCTGTACCATCGGCACCGTGCTTCCCCTTGCTTTCTCCAGCGCCTCCATCTGGAGCGGCGACGAGTGGATTATGACGATATGCCGCTAGACGCCCTAAGTCGCGCACAGCAAGTAGGTACACATCGCCGCCCTTGCCGCCGTTACCTCCAGCAGGCCCGGAAAATTCTTTACCTTTCTCATGCAGCCAACGCACTACACCGTCGCCGCCGCGACCAGCTTTTACTCGCAATACTATTTCATCTACAAAAGCCATCAGAGAATTGGTTTAACTTTAAGATATGTGCCTTCTCGCATGGGCGCTATAGCCAGAAGCTTCTCAGTATGCGCGCTTGGCTCGTGCGCCCGAGCGTCTTCGCGCATTATGTTTACAAGACCGTTTTCGTTTTCTTTTCTATGCGCAATAGGCATGCTTTGTACTTGCTGAACATACCCCAAAATTCCTTCCACATCTTTCGCAAGCCCTTCCGCTTCCGCATCGTCCACCTCAATCCGCGCAAGTGTTGCAAGCTTCTTAATGTCCGCCGTCTTTATCATGCCGTCATAATAGCATCTTGCGCCAAACTACAAAACACTTGACATCTACAATATACTCATATATCATCAATACCAGAAAGTTCAATGAAAGAAGGATTTATGGATAACAACGAAAAATCGACGCTTCCAAAAACCCCTGATGAAGTCCGCGCGTTCCTTGTCCAACAACGAATAAAAATTAATTTAACCCAACGAAATATCGCCGACGCGATTGGGTGTGGTACTTCTCTAATCTCAAACATCGAAAACGGCACTAATAGTATCTCAAGAAAAAGATTGCCTGGGTTTGCTTCAGCGTACAAAATCTCTGAAGACACACTGAAATTGTTGGTGTTATCAGGGAAAAGTGGACGAAGAATTGGGAGCAACAAGAAGATTGCCGTGTCAGACGAGCATACAGATATCCTGCCGCTCATCAAAGTACTCGCGACAAGTGACCGAAAGAATCTTCTAGTGAGTGAGATGCACACGCTCATTGACGGTTTTGTAAAGATACAGACAGGCATGCAAGGCCTCTCCACCGAAATGCAGGAGATGCTTTTCAAAACACTTCACGCACCCGCCACCAAGTCGGCAGAATAAACAAACGCTGGTGCAATGTCGTGTCTCTCTGTAGTACCGTCCTCTCGGCGTTCTGACCATCACCGGGCGCTCCGACTCTTGTCGGAGCGGCGTTTTTATATAAACGAAACCCCCCCAATTACCCAAAAAAACACATATTAATTAAATAAGCAGGGGGATTTAATATAAAATATTTGGTTAAAAATGTATTTCCAATA
>CAYIUC010000002.1:10772-72220 GCA_964366535.1 uncultured Candidatus Saccharibacteria bacterium
ACACTTATGATTAAGATACGATCGTAGCTTAATGATAAAATATGGGATAACGATATGACATACCGAAAACGAAACAAAAAAGAGCACAGCAGGCCGAAACATCGTGTGGGCCCCGTTCAACGAAAAATCTTACTGCTCCTTCTTGGCGGTCTTGCACTAGGATGTTCGGGCTCACCGAGCACCTCTTGGAAGATAATACGAGCGATGCATAAAGAATGGAGAGACGTCAACAAACAAAACGCGGAGCGCGCGATTGCAGTTCTCTATAAAACAAAGCTAATAGAAGCGCGTAAAGATGAGGGTGGAACGGTTACAATGGTTTTGAGCGATAACGGTAAAAAACGCGCGCTCACCTACAACCTCGGGACTATGCAGATTAAAAAGCCAGAAACATGGGACGGGAATTGGCGTGTTGTACTGTTTGATATACCAGAAGAAAAACGCGGAGCGCGCGATTCCTTGCGTACGCGCCTTTTGAATCTCGGATTCTTTGAACTCCAACGCTCGGTACTGGTGCACCCTTATGAATGTCGTGATGAAATTGAATTCTTGATAGAAATGGGAGATATCCGCCCGTATGTCCGTTATATGCGCGCGCACCACATAGACAACGAACCGCATCTAAAAAGATTTTTCCGTATTGCCTGACACTATTTTATCTACCCTAGCTTATGATTAAGATACGATCGTATGTTAATCATAAGTACAGAAAACTGATTTGGAATGTAGTACATATATGAAGTGAAGAAGCGGCTCAGGATTCATGAGAGCATCTTCAAAAACTCGGGTTCGGAAAGTATGCGGATGCCGAGTGATTTTGCTTTCGTTAGTTTAGAGCCCGGGTTCTCGCTCGCGACGAGAAACGAGGTCTTTTTAGAAAGCGACTCGGAAATGGAGCCGCCACGCGCTTTTATTTTTAATTTCGCATCGTCGCGAGAAAGTGAAGCTAGCGTACCTGTAAGAACAAAAGATTTTCCAACAAGCGTCTGGACTCCTACGCTCGCAATCGAAGCGGGTTTTGTAATGCGCACCTGCTTGAGCAAGCGCGCGATAAGCGCGCGGTTTTCTTTGTCGCGGAACCAATCAATAACCGCACGCGCGACGACTGGTCCAACGCCCATCACTTGTTCTAACTCTTCATACGAAGCGATTTGTAATTTTTCTACAGTACAGAATTGCCGCGCTAGGTCCTCCGCCGTCTCTTCCCCCACTTGCGGAATGGAAAGCGACACGAGAAAGCGCGCTAGAGTGACGCGACGCGCGGCATCAATTGCGGCAAGAAGGTTGCCTGCAGATTTCTCAGCAAAACGCGGTAGCGCTAGTAGATCTTCTCGCTTGAGCGCAAATATATCGTCGAATGCGAAAATAAGTTTGTGCTCCAGAAGCAAGTCAATAATTTTCGGTCCAAGTCCGTCTATATTAAACGCTTTCTTTGAAGAGGAGTGGTACAGCTTGCGCTTGTGTACGGCAAACGAATTGCGATTGACGCACCGCCAAGCCGCCTCACCTGGAACGCGTTCTATCTCGCCGCCACCTCCGCACTCTGCAATTTTATTCGGCCACCGAAATGGCTTTTCCTTACCAGTACGCAATTCCGCAACTACAGAAACTATTTCGGGAATTACATCTCCTGCCTTCTGCAAGACGACCGTGTCCCCGACGCGCACATCCAGCCGCCTTATTTCGTCTTCGTTGTGTAGGGTTGCGCGAGAAACGAGCGAACCAGCGACGCGCACCGGACGCAAATGCGCAACTGGCGTTACAACACCGGTGCGCCCGATTTGGAACGAAATATCTTCCACGGTGGTAGTAACCTGTTCTGCCGGAAACTTAAAGGCAATGCCGAAGCGCGGCGCTTTGCCAGTATAGCCAAGTGCCTCTTGAAAAACGCGTTCGTCCACTTTTACGACTACGCCGTCCATCCAATACTCCTCCGTATTCTTCTTTTTTTTCCACTCGCGCCAATACGCAATTACCGCTTCAATATCCGTGCATCGCTTAAAATACGGATTTACCTTAAACCCGAGTTTCTGTAGATAAGAAAGTTCTTCGCATTGGGTCGGCGGCATCGGAGCGTTTGAACGAGCTAGGTCGTATACGAAACAATCCAACTTGCGCGACGCGGCGACTTTCGGGTCTAGCTGGCGTATGGAGCCAGCGGCTACATTGCGAGGATTTGCAAAGAGTTCTTCTCCTTCACGCTCGCGCGCACGATTAAGAATTGCAAGCGTGCTCTTACTCATCCACACTTCACCCTCTACTATTACGGAAACATTCTCGGTCAGTCGAAGCGGGACCGCCTCAATCGTCTTTACATTTGCCGTCACATCCTCACCTACCGCGCCGTCGCCTCGCGTCGCCGCTGTCTTAAGTACTCCATTTTCGTACGAAAGCACAACTTTGAGCCCGTCTATTTTGTGTTCACAGGTATAAGTTGGTGAAAGGACCGACCTTTCTTCTCCAAGGTCAGTCCTTGGATTGAGAAAGCGCTTCACTCGCGCATCAAACTCACGCATATCATCCTCTGTAAACGCATCGTTAAACGACCATTGCGCTACTTCGTGCGGCACTTTCTTAAACTCCGGTAGAGGCGCACCTCCAACCCTCTGCGATGGAGAATCCGGAGTTAAGAGTTCCGGATATTGCGTCTCTAATTCCGAGAGCTCGCGTTTTAATGCGTCCAGCGCTTCCGGTGAGATGCTTGCGCGGTCAAGCACATGGTACTCGTAGCGATATTTCTCTATCGCTTCTTTTAGTTTTGCGGCTCGTGTTTGCGTTTCTTTTGGAATCATACTAATACTCTACCCGAATTGCCCGTTCAACGCGATCGGGATTTACGCTCGTTATACAGTCGTTTCTGCCGCGCGACTCAATTTTGGTGGTGGAAATCCTATCTCTGTTCTCATCGTCTTTCTGAACCGTTACTTCTGCGCACGCATTGCCGTCAAGCGGCATCCTGAACGACGAAACGGCGGAGAATGCTTCGCGTGCCGAAGACACATTAAGCAATATATTACGGCAACGAATGGTAGTTGTTTGCGGTATGGAGCGCGAATCTGTAGAGGTTGCAAACACAGCGGGCCGTTTGCGGTCGTGGTAAAAGGCGCACTCCCACCCGGAGTCGGCGGCGTAGAACGCCGCGCGCGATTCACGCACTGCAGATGAAAGATTCAATTCGCGAAGTACAATGTTAAAAGTCGCTATGCCGAGCGACAAAAGCAGCGCGCCGACAAGAGACGCAAAAAGCAGTGTGAACCCTTTTTGCGTACTTTGTTTTTTCATAGTATTCGGATTCATTTGCATATTCGTATCATTCGTATATTCGCATGTTAAACTTCACCAGTCATATATATATTCTCGCACGGTTACCGTACGCAAAGGCAGGTCGCCAGTTTTCCAAAGCACCTTCACTTCTACCTTCGCCTCATCATCAGAAGTACGGTCGCCATTTGGTATCGTATCAATACGCACTTCACGTACGAATTTAGTATCTTCCCAATCGTTTGCGTTCTGCGGTTTATATCCATACTTGCCAGTCTCCGTCTGAAATGCGAGCGGCTCGCAAAAACTCCCGTATAGCGGACCTTCGCGGCGGCTACACTGCGACACTGCATCGTCTCGGTCTTCTATTGTATTTATTTGACAGAGTTGCTCTAAACAATCTCCCGAAAGCCCGAACAACCAGTTGCTCCTGCGTCGCAGTTCGTTGCCGTCTCGCCTCATTCGTATATATTCAATCGCTTCTTCTGCTAGGAAACTCGCGGTAACCTGGTCGCGCGCGTACACCGCAGAGCGGATGCTCCTTTGCGCAAGCGTGAGAGGCCCCACGATCGCGCTTACCAAAATAACTACTGCAACCAGCGTTTCAATTAGAGAAAATCCGCGCATATATTAGCTATCTATTAAGCGTTGAGTAATAAAGGTCTGGATGTCAAAACGGGACTCAAGCTTTTGCCCCGCGCGCATAATTCCGCCCACAAGCATCAAAGCATTTGGTTGTTTATCATCGCCCACTGCCTCGCCTTGAAGCAAGAAACAAAATCGACTAACGGATACTTCCGGCGCTGTCACGCCGACCGCGCTTCCGCTTCCGACACGGCGTACAATTTGCGTGCCTTGTAAGAAATATTCGGTTGATACTCCTGCCTGCGAAGTAAATTTTATGCCGTCTGTATACCCGCTCGCGCAATTGCCATTAAAAAAAGAGGCGGTCGAATACGCCGAGCCGGTGCGAAGATTGCGCGCCACGCTCTCCAGCGCAAAGTTGATATTGTTTACGACCGACTTAAACGCCTGCGCCTTACGGTTTGCATCGGCTACAGCGAGGAGAGCTCCCGCAGCAACAAGCGCCACTACGGTAAACACCGCAACAGACATCACCATCTCAATAAGTGTAAAACCTTTGTTCATCGTATTGAAATTTGTCCTGTCTGGAAAACTTCCACCGTTCGCGCCTCGCGTCCGCGCGGAGAGACGATGGTAACCGCGCCACTTCGGTACCGCTCCTCGCTAGCGCCGTTTAGGTTTGTGCGTACAAACGCATCCGGTATCGGGCGTTTAAAGAGTAAATCCATAAATGAAAGCGTTGCGTCTCCAGACAGGAAGTTGCGGCACTCGGCGCCTCCGCGGTGTGCCGCCATAGTGCCGCAAAAAGACAAAATCGTATTGCCGCGTTCCAACTTATACACCTTTAGACATTCGGAGTTTGCATCGACTATACACACGCCATCAACACTCGTGCCGTCGTAGCGACGATTATCGTTGCGGTCGGCAAAAAACACAAAAAAGGCATCCGAAGCGAAGTGCACGCCGTAGCCGATATCAAATCCGTTTCCCGTAAGCGGACTTTCGCGCACAGCAATTCCATAACTCTGCGCCTCGCGAAGCGCAAGCGCGATGTCGTACGCGAGATTTGTAGCGAGAATGCTCTCGCCGAAACGCGAATGGTTCATAAGCGCCGCGCCGGTGATAATCGTAAATAGCGCGACGACGATGAGCATCTCTATCAAAGAAAATCCCCTGGAGGAACGCAAACTCATAATAACCACATCATATCAAACTGGAAAAACCACGCGAGGAATGCGCCGATCGCGAGAAAAGGCCCGAACGGAAGTTCGGTTTTAAGCGAAAACGAGTATCGATTCATGATACGGCTCACTATGATTAGTAAAACACCGACGAATGCACCGAGCCAAAATGCTACAAGAAGCCCAGATAAGCCAAGCGAAAGCCCTAGAAACCAACCCAAACCGAGCTCTAGTTTTGCATCCCCGAACCCCATCCACTTGCCGCCGGAAAAATACCAAAACGCCGCAAGCGGGAGTGCTAAGAGCGGTCCGGCAATAAAATGCTCGGGGTATGCGGCGAGCGCTACGAGCGCGAGCGTATATACCCCGCCGTTTGGAATAATCTTTGTGCGAAAGTCATATACAGAAAGAGCGAGCGCGATGCTCCAGAAAATCGCGGCGATAAGCGCGGGGGCATATTCAAGCGCCGCTACATACTTTGCCGCAATCGCGACAAACATCGCTCCGGCAATAAGCTCTACGAGCGGGTATTGGAACGAAATAGGAGCGCGGCAGGTGTCGCACCTGCCGCGCAAAAAGACAAAACTTAAAACAGGAACGAGCTCAAACCATCGCAAATGGCGGCGGCACGCCATACATGCCGACGGCGTTACTATTGACCGCCCCGTATCATAACGGAACGACCACGCATTAGCAAAGCTCCCTATAGAAAGCCCGAGAAGAAATGCTACGAAGAGGAGCATTGACTGTTACGGAATAACATCAAACACCGGATCAGTGCCGGCAATGTCTGTATCTGAAGTTCCTGATCCCGGACAACCAGTTGCTACTGTTTTAACTGTATCATCTTTGTCGCTTGTTAGAGCTATATTGGTACCATCTTCAAGAGTTACTGCCAAGTGATACGATGTGCAACTAGAAAGCGGAAGGTAGTTATACTTAGTATCTCCTGCGCCAGAAGGAGGAGTCGGCACTGATGGTATAAAGCCGCCTCCAGCCACATCTGATAGACCTTTCGGGTACTTGCCGGCATTAGCATCAAAATACAATTCCAATGCGAGTTGGAGTGACTTAATCTCATCCACGCGCCGCGCGTCTCGCGCCTTCTTGCGCGCGCTGTTTAGCGATGCGACGACGACAGACGAAAGAATGCCGATAATTGCAATAACAACCAATAGTTCAATGAGCGTAAAACCGCGATTAGTCGCTTTCTTCATAAAACGAAAATAAAAACTGATAAATTAGATAAACTTCATTATACAGCCCATCTTACCGAGTGCAAGTGGTGTGTGGATAGCGAAAATATCAAATACTCGCCGAGATGCTGTAAATCGGGATAAGCACGGCAGCGAGAAGCACCCCCACCCCCACCCCGAGCCCTACAATAAGTATCGGCTCAATAAGCCCGACGAGAGTATCGACAGCGGCGGTAACCTCGCGGCGATAGAAACGCGAGAGCGTTTCCAGAATGTTGCCGAGCTCCCCCGCCTCCTCGCCCACCTTTACCATCGCAGTCATAATACCCGGAAACTCGCGGTGCTTCCCTAAAGAATCTGATACGAGCCTCCCGCCCTTCACATCCTCGGCAATCTCCGCAAGCGCCTTTGCATAGACGGGGCTTCCGACTACATCGCGCGTAATTTCTAGCGCGTGCACGATAGGTATCGCAGCGGAAAGCATTGTGTGCATATTGTCGGCAATGCGCGATAGGTAGAGCTTTCGCAAAAGCTGACCTAACTTTGGAATACCGAGTACAAACCGGTCTGCCGCCATATGACCCGCTTCCGTTTTGACCCATCGCCACAGTACGAAGGCGCCGGCAACCGCTAACGCGAGAAGCACCACTCCGTATGCAACGAAGAAATCGCTTATTCCAACCACGATTCGCGTATAAAACGGAACTTCTCTGCCCGACTCGGCAATCACATGCGATAATTGAGGAATGACTGTTGTGAGCATAAGAATCATTACGGCGAAAAAAGTAATTATGACGAACACCGGATAGATGAGCGCGTTCTTCGCCTTGACTGTGACCTCGTATGTGCGCTCCAAATGGTCGGCGAGAAACGCGAAACTTTCCGAAAGCTTGCCTGCCTCCTCGCCCGCGCGCACCATATTGACATAAAAGTTGGAAAATATGTGCGGATGCCGCGAGAGGGCGCGCGAGATAGATGAGCCGCCCTGCACCTCGTCGGCAATTGCAGTAAGCGCTTCGCGTAGCGCAGTCCCCTCAACCTCTGCCGACATAAGACGGAAGACGCGGAGGGCAGACACTTGCGCAGTAAAGAGTGTCGAGAGCTCGCGCGACAGAAGTACAACCTCGCGCGTCTTGACGCGGTCAAAAAACGATAGGCGCTTGCCGAGAAGCGCGCCCCCTTCAGCGGAAGCCACCGAAGCAATAGTGAGCCCTCGCCGCTGGAGCGACTCAATTGCCGACTCGCGCGATAGCGCTTCTATCGCACCTGCCTGCGGCATCCCGCTCGCATCCACCGCTTTGTAGTTGAAGAGCATGCTCCTTTATTATAGCAAGCGCGCTAGTACTCGCTACCCAAGCATTCTACGCAAACGCCGATAGATTTCGTCATCGTTCCGTTTCCCAACCAACACCACCGATAGAACATCACCGACAAGTTGATAGATAACGCGATATTCTCCGCTGTCTACGCGCAAATACGGCGAACCAGAAATCTTCTTGGAATCTGTCGCGAACGGATTTTCAGCGAGAAGCACTATTCTCGCGACAACCTGTCTTTCATGTTTAGGAGGCAACCGCTTTAGAAAAATGAGCGCCCGTTTTGAGAGTTTTGTTTGCATTCTTTTTGAGAACTGACGCTATGTAGAGCGCTGATGCGCGCGCGCTGATATATCCACCCTTCTCTGCCGCTTTCGCCCGTTTCGCCCAATACGAATCGGAGAGCGCCTCAAGAAACTTATATTCCTCCACAGAAAGCATAACGGCGACCTCACGCCCATTTTTCTTTATAAAAACAGGGATACGCCGCGCTTCGTCCAGCAAGCGCCCAAAGTTATTTTTCGCCTCACGCGCAGTAAATAGTGTAGTAGCCATAGTAGCCATTATAGCCATCTGTTGTTTTGTGTCAAATAAGTAAACGGCTAAATGCGTGTTTAGCCGTTTTTTACAAAAGCCGCTCAAGTACGGCGGGATTTAATGAGTACGAAAATGCGGTCTCGGGAGCAATCTCGCCGCGGCGGACTAGCTCTGCAAGCGAGCGGTCCATATCTATCATCCCCTGCTCCGCGCCAGTTTGAATAACTGTCTGGATTTCATGCGTGCGCTTCTCGCGAATAAGGTTCGCGACAGCCGCATTGGAAATAAGGAGCTCGTACGCCGGTACGCGCCCGCCCGCTACGCGCGGCACTAGCCGTTGCGAGAATATGCCCGTGAGCGACCCCGCAAGCTGCATGCGAATCTGCTCCTGCTGGCCCGACGGAAATACATCCACGATGCGCTCAATCGTCTGCGCGGCGTTGTTGGTATGTAGAGTAGAAAAGATGAGGTGCCCCGTCTCGGCGGCGGTCACTGCGGCGGAGATGGTGTCTATGTCGCGCATCTCGCCAATGAGTGCTACATCAATATCTTGACGGAATAGCGAGGTAAGTGCGGTACGGAAGTCCTTTGTATCAAGCCGCACCTCTCGCTGATCTATGATCGACTTTTTCGGCTCGTACACATACTCAATCGGGTCTTCAATCGTCATAATGTGCTCCGCGCGCGTTCCGTTTACCATATCTATGAGCGAAGCAAGAGTGGTGGACTTGCCGCTTCCAATCGGACCAACGACTAAGAAAAATCCTTGTTGGCGCTTGGTGAAGCTCTCCAAAATCGGCGGCAAATGTAGTTCCTCTAGCGTCTGGATCTTTCGAGGAATTAGCCGGAGCGCAAACGCTATACCGCCCTGCTGGAAGTAGCCGTTTACGCGAAAGCGCGCTTTGTCGGCATAGCCCCAGGACACATCTACCTCCTTGTCCGCAAAAAACCGCGCTAATTCTTCTTTGTCCAAAAGTGCGTGTGCAAATCCTTCGGCATCGGTGTGAGATATTTTCGGCTGTTTTTCTAGAGGAAACAGCGCGCCGTTCACGCGGATTGTAGGCGGCTTCCCTTCCGAAAGGTGTAAGTCGGACGCGCCCTCCTTCAGCACATACTCCGCAAGCCCCTCTAGTTCTTTTGTGTAGTCGGATGACATATACAACAAGTATACTACACACTTTCTTTGTTTGCTACTCACGCACACCAAATAATTGAGAAAAAAGAAAGTGCAACCTAGAGTAAAATAAAGAAGCGAGTTGCATGGGTGCCTGTACGCCTGCGGAAGGAGTTACAGTAACGGTTACTGAATCTGATGCTCGCCCTGCACCACCATCTTCGACACAGGTTACCGTATAGGTTTTTGAAGTTTGCGCTATAACACGGATACCACCAGAAGCGTCTCCAGAAACATCTCCGGTACACTGTTCCACCTTGCCTGTTGTGGTATATGTAAGCCCAATTATGGTACCGGCAGTCACCGTTACAGGTCCGTCAGTCGGTCCGTTACCGATATTTACCTTCAAGTCCACCAAAATGCTTTTTGGCGGTTGCGACTGCATAACCGTCACCTTAAACTCTTTTACCGCCTCAAGACCGCTTTCCAAATTCACCACCTTATACCCAATAGGATACACACCAGAAACCGTATCCGTAGGAACTGAAAAATTAATGAATCTACCGTCTCCATCTCCAGGATTGACAGTAACTTCTTTGGCGACATCCCAAACGGAAAAAGGGGAATTGTCGTCTAGCATGGTGTAGCTCCACAGGTTAGGAATTATCGGAATGATTCTAAAACGAGACGGCCCGCATATTGAGTAATCAGTATTAGAGAAACCCATACTCATCACACCAGATTCGCCTTCGTATAACGACGCTTTATCTGGAAATACGAAATTGGGACTGATGAAATGTTTGGTAATCGCTGGAACATTTCGCACACATGAAGGCATTTTAAGCACAACATCGAAAGTAATACTGTTGGATTCTTGATCGGCGATTGGACCAATTGTAATACCACGCGACTCGTCAAGAAAGACTCGCTTTGACCCATTTATTGAAAGAGCCGCATCTTTTACATCTTCATCCCAAGACATTTCTGACGGGTTTGCATCAACGAGATACGGCGCAAAAGCGCCACTCGGATCTTTTCGTACCACCGTGATAAAAAGACCAGAGGAAGTGTTGCTTGCCGCCTTAAGATTCACATCAAAACCAGCGCCGTTCCGATATTCCGCATAAATATACTCTCCGGTTGCAGATCCTGGTACTGCAATTTTTGCGACATGTGCGCCCCCTGGTGTCTCGAAAGAATTAAGTGTGTAGCGTCCGCTCTGCGTGATAGACACAACATCGTTTTGTGTCAGCCAACCGAGCGATTCTTTCAATACTGAACTAAAATGCAGGCTATATTTCCCGGCACCCATAACATCAAAATAATTTTGGTACTCTCGTAGCACACATTCGCCAGATACTTGTTGCATGCCGCAATCAAGCCCATTTGAATGATTCACCCCGAGCGCATGTCCAAGTTCATGGCTAATGCCGTAGTCGTTCCCTGTCCATGAAAACGGTTGCGGGAAATGGCCTGCTGGGTGCACATCAGGAGATATAGAAACAATGGCGTCTGCAAAATTGAAGACGCGCCCATTGATGGAGTGCTGGCTAGATCCGATTGCTGCGCAATCACCGACGGAAAGGTTGGCGAGAACCAATACGATTGAGTACGACGCTAAATCAATAGCATTGCTTGATACAGCACTTGCTATATCTGCGTCAGTAACAGAACCGCATGTTGCATTTAGCGGTCCATCTCGTTGAAGTGTGGTCCAAGGAAGCGTTTTGCCAGAAAGCCGAAAACGACCATATGACTGTTCCTCAAAAAATTTCTGAACCTGGCCTTCAAATACCAGTGCGTGTAATTCCTCGCGTGTATATGGTCGCTCACCTGAAGTAAGAAAGTCCACAGGAATAACCAAAATGGCTGTGGCAACACCGTCCGTGAATGCACCTGCTTGTTTTGACGGTGTTGATTTGCGTACTATCGGTGTTATTGCGGAGGCAGGCGGAACAATTGGCTGGACAACTGACGGCTTGCCCGACACATTCACGACGACAGCATCATCATCGCGATTGCCTTCTTTGTCTATGCATGCGGCTTTAATTACAACAGAGCGGCTGATACGACCAGAAACCGTGCCGCTTGTCTTAATGTCGTTTTTGCTCCAGTTCCCTTTGCATCGCGCCGCCCCTTCGGAAAGCCACGAAACAACGATGCGGTCTCCTGAATTAACTGTAATCGGTCCATCTTCGCCGTTTACCTTAAGGTCTATAGAAACGCCATCAAAGATATCTTCTGACTCAAGAAATGCATCGGTGCCTTGCGCCACAAGCACACCCACACTAACCAAAAACACCAAAACAAATGTAAGTACAAAAAAGAATGGGGTACGACAGCGAGTGTATGTCATGCTATTATTTTCTCCCCGACAATACTTTCTGCACCGCTTCTACGACTTCGGAGGGAATCATAGATGCTTTCACGATGTAGCCGTCTACGCCGAGCGATTTTACCTTCTCCACATTTCCGTCCGTCTCGCCTTGGTTTGTGAGCGCGACGAGCGCGGCGCTCGTCGCGAGCTTTTCTTTTTTTAGCGTATGCAAAAACTCTACGCCGTCCATGCCGGGCATAATGATGTCAAACATAATCGCGGAAGGCGATAGCCCATCGCGTAGTTTCTGAAGCGCCTCTCCGGCACTCTGCGCCGCTACTACTTCAAAACCCTCCTTCGCAAACTTCGCCTGGTAGAGCGAGCGCAAAAACTTATCATCATCCACCACCAAAATTGTTTTCTCTTTTTCCATATTGAAGTTAAGTATAGTATACACCAACGACAAAAGTTCATGTGCGGTTATGCACAAGGTGAAAAGACACCCCCTCTTCCCTCGTCCGCATTAGGCGGACTCGGGCTTTCTCCCCCTTAGGATAAGGGCGAGAATAAGAAAGAGAAGTACAATACAAAGATATGCAGGTGCATAACAAACAAGAACTATACACGCGTAGAAAAAAGCTTCGTACGGGCGCAACGCTACAAGAAGCAAAACTGTGGGAACGCTTACGAAGAAAACAGTTGGGCTACAGATTCCGCAGGCAACATAGTGTCGGGTGGTACATTCTTGATTTTTATTGTCCAGAAAAGAAACTTGTCGTGGAGATTGACGGGGCGCCACACAAAGCAAGCAAGGAGTATGACGCGGTGCGCACGAACTACCTAAACCTACGCGGTATTCAGATACTGCGATTTTGGGATGATGAAGTGAGTAACCATATTGAAAAAGTGGTATCAAAAATTAAAAATACTTTATGTCTTACCTGCCCTTAACCTAAGGGGAGGTGTCCGCCTGAGGCGGACGGAGGGGTGGTTTTATTTTTAGTGCGAGAAGGAAAATCTTCTACAACTTATTCACCTCCTCCCATGGGATTTCTTTGCGGAACGCTTTTAGAATCGCGTCTTCTTTCATCGTGAGCATGCCTTGCGCGCGCGCGACTTTGGTAATTTCTTCTTCGGTTGGTTTTGACAAAATGACTCGCTCCAGCGCGTGATCCATTTCTATCATCTCAAACACGGCGCTCCTGCCACGAATACCCTTCGGGCAATCCTTTGTCGGCTCAATGAATAGCACTTCTTTTGCATGCGGAATGTCTTTTTTTACTTGCTCCGGCAAACCCTCAAACGAGCGTTCAATAGTCGCCGAAACGCTTCCTTCTATCGGCATCGCCTTTCCCGTCCCCGGGTTAATGTTGCCGACAAGACGCTGGGCAATCATCAAAGCCATCGTAGGCGCGATAAGGAACGGATCTACTCCCATATCAATAAGGCGCGGAATCACGCCAGCGGCGTTGTTGGTGTGAATGGTAGAAAACACAAGATGTCCGGTGAGCGCCGCTTGCACTGCCAGCTGGGCGGTTTCTTTGTCGCGAATCTCGCCGACCATAATAATGTCGGGGTCTTGGCGCAAGGTGGAGCGCAGCCCCGTAGCAAACGAGTAGCCGATTTCAGGCCGCACTTGCGATTGGCTCATGCCCGGAATTGTGTATTCCACAGGATCTTCAAGCGATAAGACATTGCGCGTTTCTCGGTCTAGCTCGTTCAACATAGCGTACAGAGTGGTGGACTTGCCGGAACCGGTGGGACCAGATAGAAGTACCAAACCGTACGGGCGCGCCAATGTGCGCCGTATCATTTCCAGATTGCGCTCCGATACACCCATTTCTGCAAGCGGCTTAACACCTTTCTCCGTATCCAAAATACGCATCACCACCTTCTCGCCGTAATACGAAGGAAAAGTAGATACACGGAAGTCAATGCGCCGCCCCGCAATGCGCGCGGAGAACCTCCCGTCTTGCGGCTTGCGTTTTTCGTCCAGACGGATATTGGAAAGAATCTTAATGCGTGCGACTGTCGCCGCATGCACCTTCGCCGGTAGTACCAAGCTAGTGCCTAGTATGCCGTCTACTCGGAAGCGCACGCGCACTCGATCTTCTTGCGGCTCTATGTGTATGTCGGAAGCGAGACCCTCGGTCGCGTAGTGTAGAATAGTCGCAACGATTTTCGTGACTGGTGCGTCTTCAAGAATTTTCGTGTCGGATTCCTTTATTGCAGGTCCTAGCTCTACATCGCCTTCTGGCCCCACCTCGCTTTCCAACTCCGAAAGCGCTTTTGTAACTTCACCCGAAAGCGAACGGTACGATTGCATCACGCGCTCAAAATCGGCATTGGAAATAAGAAAGAGCTTGTACGGCAGACCTGCCTTGCCGGCGATAAAGTTTAGCGCGTCCCGCGCTTCAAGATTGTCGGGATCGGTAATTCCTATTTCTAGAGCGCCACTCTGCGTGCCTACGGGCACAAACCGGTAATATGATGCGGACTCTTCGGGCACAAAACGAAGTACCTCCAATGGAATATCTTGCCCCTCCAAACTCCTTGCGGGAATGCCAGTAAGCTCAGCGCGAGCGGCAAGTACGGTATCGGGCGGAACGCCGTGGCGCACAAGAAGCTCTTCTTGATTCCCCGACGCTTCCGCCTCCGCGGCGAGTGCGGAAGCGTCTTTTTCGCTTATTACCGACTTTTTCGCCAATAATTCAAAAATGTTCATAGTGTTTTTTACAATTCAAATTCTATATCAGAAAAATCCCACACTCCGGAATCCACGCCGACATCATTTCCGGCTCCACCAACCGGCGTCTGTGCAGATGCGGGCGGAGAGGACGCGACTGGAAGAGCAGACGCCGCGGAAGGAGTAGATGCGGCAGGAGGCGGCTTCGCCGCCACCGCGCTTTTCGGCGCACCGAGCGGCGCAAACGGGTTGCGCCTACCAATTGGCTGTGGAGGAATTGTCTTACCCCAGTCCGACAAACTTTCAAAGATCGGGTCGGAGAAAATACTCGTGTCTAGTTGTATCGTGCGCAGAAGCGCGAGCGCCGCTAGCAAATCCTGCCCCACTGCCGCGTCTGCGGAAGCGGCTGGAGCGACAGAGAGATACGGTGCGGCGGGAGATGCGGGTGCGGCAGGCGAAGTGAGTGGCCGCCCGAATATAATGAGTGCGATTGCTACAATCGCAAAACCAGCGATAAGCATAAGCACTTTTTTGTTTTGTAAAATTGTAGGCATATATTATTCTACTCTTCCTGCTCTGCAAGCTGGTACGCCCGCAAAGAAATACCATACACATATTCTGACGCGTCTTTGGATTCGAAATCAACGCCGGCGATGTCTACAAGGCGCACGCTCGCTTCAAGATCGGCAATGAACGGCATAAACTTCTCGTACGCGCCGACTGCGCTGAAAGAAAAGAGGAGCGGCTCGTACGCCGAACTCTCTCCGCGCCCGCCTGCGCCGCTAGATACATCGCTCGCAGCAACACTGCGTAGCTTCAAACCGTGTTTGCGCGCCACATTCTCCAAATCAAGCACAAGCCGCACCGAATCCACTGCATCTGGAGCAACCTTGCCTAGTCGGGCTCGGTTTTCATCCGACACAGCATTGTACTTCGACGCCAGCCCGGTGCGCGCAATCTCTATTTCGCGCATCTTTGCAAACGCATCAGCGTACACTACTTCGTCTGCACGGAGCTCTGAAATACTTTTGTCTGCAAACTCTTGCGCTCCGGTTGGTTCATTCCAGAGCGGCATGGTAAACCACCACGAGCTCGCAAAGGCGAGTGCTAGAAAGAGTATCGGGATGAACACTTTGCCATACATATAATAAAAAGTTAAAACAAAATATCGCTTCCAAATTCCACCTCGCCGCTTGCGGGCGGCGCTTCTGGCTCTTTAACTGCGCCGGCGCCTGCGGTTTGCTCCGATACAGCTGGCGGCGTTTGCGCTGGTGGCGTCTTGGCGCTAGCAAGGTGTGAGCGATAGAGCGCAAATTCTGGAGCAAGGGTCGCGGCAAAACTGAAGTGCACAGTGCCGCTCTTGTCTACAGCAAAGTCAGAAAAGACGGGATTTAAGAATGTGCCATTTTTGCTAAACGCGTCCGATTGTAGCGCTACTGCATTGAAACTTGCCGCCTCACCCTCAAGTGCTACGCGCAACCCTTCTTCTGGCGCTTCAGAAAAGCTAAACTTGGTAAACCGCACAGTCGCTAGCGTATCGCGTTCCAAAAGCGCGAAAACCGGCGATACTGCGCGATGCCCAGATGTAATCTCCCGCGCGGCTGCAAGACGCACATCCATACGGCGTAGCTCCTCAATAAACGCCGGCTCAAAAGCGACGCGCGCCGCGACTAGATCGTCGTTCATCTTCGCGACGCGCGCCGCGAGAATCTTTTGATACGCAAACGCGCCTCCGGCGGCGAGGAGCGATAGCGCAAATACCCCCGCGCTTAACGCGAAAAACACTCCTACGCGCGCGTGGCGCGCGCCCGCTACTTCGGAAGCCGCCGTACGGCGATACACAAACGATGGCGGAATGTTTATTTCCACGCTGGTATTATACAACATTAGCCCGCGCGACTTATCCCCCACTATGCATCAATGCGTTTCTTCTAATCGCCGGAGTGCGGCGCCTATTGCGACCGCAAACTCTGGACCAACGCGAGAGAGCATTGGAGCGAGGAATGCCGGTGCGGATAGTAGCGCATTGGGATCTATGAGTGTGACAGGTAAAGAAAAGACCTTCCCCACCTCTTCAAGTAAGCCGGAAGATAACGCGCCGCCTCCAGATAGCACTAGCCCAGAAAACGCGCGCCGCGCGCGCGCTTCGTAACGCGAGAAAACTTCGCGCGCTTCGCCAAAGATGCGCGCGATAACTGACGATTGTGCGGCGCCATTCTCTGCTCCACTACGCCTTTTGCGCACCTCGGCTTCGGCAAAAGGTATGCCGAGCGAAGACGCGAGCGCGAGCGTCATATCTTGCCCGCCGCGATTTACTGTGTGCGCATCACGCAATAGCCCTTCGTCTACGATGATGATTTTTGTTTCGCCTGCGCCGATGTCTATAATCCCAAATGCTTTGTCTGGCGCGAGCGCGGCAGCGCGCGTTGTAGCAAATACTTCCACTTCAAAAAACGACGGTTCAAGAGCCGCTTGCGCACAAACGCCCTGCAAGCGCGAGAGCGCGTCGCGGTGTATCGCGGTTACAAGCGCTTCTGTCTTATCCACTGGCGCATCGGGAGAGACGGAAGTGGCTCCGGCAGACGGGCGAGGAAGAACGCGCCAATTTAGCTCCACTTCGGAAAGCGGAGTAGGAATATACTTACGCGCTTCAATCGGGATGATTCCGCGCAGGTCCTGGCCCTCGCGATGCGGCACAGAAAACGCCGCGACCAAGCTCGCAGACATTGATATGGCCGCGCCACATCGTCGCGCAGTTACCTTCGCCTCGCGAAGCACATCAGAGAGCGCTTCAGAGAGCTTCGCAGGAGTAGTCCGCGCGGCGCGGCCTGCTTCTACTTCTGCATACGGACCAAGCGCTACCGCGCCATATGTTTCTAGTACGGCTTGCCCAGCGCGCTTCTTGATCTGGACTACCTTTACGGCAGACGAACCGAAATCGATGCCTACAACGCTTTGCGACGGTGCGCGCGAAAAAAGCGAGAAAAGATTTGCGAGCGGATTTTTCATATACTTAATTATACCAAACATGTTTAGGTTTCTCCTCAACCTGTTTTTTCCCGCACCGCCGCGCGTGGCGGAACTAGAAGCAATGGATACTGCGGCGTTTCGCGCTGCAGTCGCTTTGTGCGAATGGAAGCCGCACGAGTGGCTATTGCCGCTCTTCCCATACGAAAACCCGCTCGTCAAAACCGCCGTGTGGGAAATAAAGTACAGAGGCAATGCCGCGCTTGCGCAGCTCGCGGGTACGCTTATCGCAGATGAACTTGCCGAGTGGCTTGCCGAACTCTACGAAACAGAGAACTTCCGCGAGCCGCTGCTTATCCCCATTCCGCTTGCACAGGGGCGCCGCGCGAAGCGCGGCTTTAACCAATGCGAGCTCCTAGCGAGTGCAGTGCGAAGCGCCATTCCAGATATGATATCGGTAGAAATGAGCGCGCTTGTAAAAGTAAAAGAAACGGAAAGCCAGACGAAAAGCAAAAACCGAGCGGAGCGCATTAAAAATCTGAAAGGATGCTTCGCCGTCCGATCCCCAGAAAAAATAAAAGATAGAAATATAGTGCTTCTGGACGATGTAACGACTACAGGCGCTACACTTTCTGAAGCGCGCGCCGCGCTCCTTCTTGGCGGCGCGCGCAAAGTCATAGCCATCACATTCGCGCATTAATCCCCTTTCTCGCGCCAGATGTTGATAGGCGGCAAACATCTGGCGCGTCTTTCTGCGAACTTAAAAAAATGCTAGGGTGATGGTTGTTTACTGGTGGGTTGGCTGAGTGGCCTAAAGCGGCACCGTGCTAAGGTGTTAAGGGAGAAATCCCTTCAGAGGTTCGAATCCTCTACCCACCGTTTTTTACGCAAATATAGCGAAAATCACGAAAGCCTTTGGCGTTTCTATAGAAGATTTATTGAAGTAATACTATGAAATTTGTTCTAAAACCAAATGTGCGAAATATGTCCAAAGAAGATATTATTGCTGAAATCAAGCGAGTCGATTCCTTATTGAAGAAGGAATTTTTGAGCATGAAAGATTTTAATGAAAATGGGCAATTATCATCCTCGACCGTCTTTCATAGATTTGGGAGCTGGAAAAAAGCATTGGAAGCGGCAGAACTAGGATATAAATATGCCGACAGGCCCGAACTTCGTAAAACACGAGGAGAAAAGCTTACCGACGAAGAAATTATTTCCGAACTAAAGAGGATCGCTAAAATTCTAGGTAAACAGGATTTAACGATGGAAGAATTTCGAGATAATTCTAAAATTATATTGCATTTTGAGTCCGTTCGTCGCCGTTTTGGTTCTTGGCCAGCAGCAATAAAGGCTGCTGGTTTGAATCTCTCACCAATGTATCGTCGTCGGTATTCTAATGAAGAATATTTTGAAAACTTGCTTAATGTATGGACTCATCACGGCAGACAGCCGACCTATTCAGAAATAGAACAATATCCTTCAAAAATATCTGCTGGTGCTTACGAGGGGCGTTTCTGTTCATGGAGAAAAGCACTGGAGGCTTTTGTGAAGAGTATGAATAATGATGGAGTAGAAGACATCGCGGATAAAACGGAAAAGACAAAACTGTCAGAGGATAAAACTCATGAAAAAAGAGCTACACAAAAACCTACCATCAAATCGGAGGACAGACGAGGTATTTGCCTGTCTTTAAGATATAAAGTTCTAAGCAGGGATAATTTTAGATGTGTGCGATGCGGAAGAAGTCCGGCAATAAACCCAGGAGTAGAGTTGCATGTAGACCACAAACAACCTTTTTCTAAACAAGGGAAAACTATAATGGAAAATCTGGAAACGAAGTGTAAAGAGTGTAATCTTGGTAAGAGCAACAGGCATTCTGAATAGCCGCCAAAGAAACACTTGAAATCTGTGGGTGCGATTGTCGCTTTATGCTATCATGGGGTACTTATGGCTCGGACAACCACCAAAGTCACCTATACCCATCTGCACACCAAACAAGGCACTTTTAAGGTCAAGTTTGAGTGGGATGCGCGCGACCGCGCGTATCTCGTCACCATACCAAGTTTGCCTGGCGCCATTACCTTTGGCACCTCTCTTCAAGAAGCAAGAAAGATGGCGCGTGATGTCATTGAACTTCATTGCGAATGTTTAGTGGAGGAGGGCAACCTCGTTATTGACGATGAAAAGCGGCTAGTCAATCCAAAAGGTGCAACGGTAAAGTCACTGATTCCTGCAACTGCTTTTGCATAGACAACATACATGGGAATCATTCCGCCGCCACGCATTTTATTTTCCATTCTGAAACAAGCAAAACTGACATTGCAAGAATTTCTGAAAGCATTGCGATAACAATGCTGTTTCTATGTTCATAGATATGCCGTATAAAAAATCAAGCTCTTCGTGGGGTGCGATTGCTGATATAACTGAGCCACGCACACCGGCAGACTTGCAAAAAGCCCTTACCGAGAGCCCGAAATCACAAGCGATGTGGAATAACATAACGCCAGTTGCGCGCCGCGACTGGATTGACTGGATACGCACCGCAAAGCTCGAGGAGACACGCGCTCGGCGCGTCAAGAACGCGTGCGAAATGCTCGCTTCCGGAAAGCGCCGAGTATGCTGTTTCCCCGGTATTAAGTGGCTCAAAAAAACTGCGGGGGTGTAATTCTTTCGCACATGTGCATCATCGTGGTATAATAGTGGACATATGGAAGATCAAAAAATCACCGTGCTTTTCGGGTCGCGCGCGCGCGGCATGGCGGGTAAGCAATCGGACACAGATGTGGCCGTGCTTGCCGGTCGCCCGCTGACACGAGAAGAAAAGAATGCGGAGAGCGAGCGGCTTGCGGAAAAATTGGGCGTGCCGGAAGAACAAATTGATTTGATAGACCTCTACAACGCTCCACCGCTTCTCGCGCATCAAGTAGGAGAAACGGGCACATTGTTGGAGGGGGCGCAGTTTACTTTTAATCGCTTTCGCGTCCGCGCATGGAAACGCTATTTAGATACCGCGAAATTCCGTCGCGCGCGAGAACAATCGCTCAAAAAATATGTCCAAAGAACTCATTCTTAAAAAAGCTGAACAACTTAAAGAATTGCTCGCTGAACTTGCACGGCTGGTGGCGGATGAACAAGAGCACTTTATTGCAGACCTAAAGACGATTCGCGCGGCAGAACGCAATTTTGAATTAATCGTGGAGATTGCAAGTGATATTAACACGCAGATGTTAGTGGACGCGGGAAAGAAAACGCCAGATTCATACAAAGAGTCGTTTACAGAACTACAAAAAGACGGCGTACTTTCAGCGGCACTGGCAAAACGCCTAGTTTCGACCGCAAAGTTACGCAACATTCTTATTCACGAATATGACTTTGACGAGGATTATATAGAGTTTTACGACGAAGCAAAAAAGGCAATTCCAGCGTATCAAGAATATATGAGCGCTATACTCATTCGTATATAAAAAATATGCAAAACAATTCGCGCAAAGGAGGGGTCGGGCTTTGGCTTTTGGTGATTATCGTACTCGCTGTGGGAGGGTTTCTTTGGTATCGGAGTAGATACTATCGTGAACCACTACCACCCATTAATGTTTCTACAAACATTGAAGAAAACATAACGGTCATCTACGACACCAAAGGTTTTTCTCCGAATACGGTAACAATTAAGAAGGGAGGTACGGCGGTGTTCCAAAACAAAACAGGCAAGCGCGCGTCTATTGCTTCAAACGACCACCCTACGCATACCAAGTACCCGGAGTTTGACCAATACAAGACAGAGGCGCGCGGGCAAGATGAATTCCGTTTTGTGTTTGAGAAGGCGGGCGCGTGGGTCTACCACGACCACCTGAACTCATCTATGACGGGCACTATTATCGTCATTGAATAAAGTTTTTTGTATGACTTCCCTCTTTCTGCGCATAGCGCTCGCGTTTTCCTTCCTCTACCCCGCGTACGGATTTTGGAAAAGCCCCGACGATTGGGTCGGCTACCTACCGCCATTTCTAAAAAGCGCAGGCATTCCAGAAGCGACGCTACTTACATTGCTCGCCGTTTTCCACATCGCGCTCGCGCTCTGGCTCCTCTCCGGCTGGCGTATATTTCTACCATCGCTTGTAGCCGCGTTCTTCCTTGCCGGTGTCGTATTCTTCAACTGGAATCAAATAGACATCCTCTTCCGCGACCTCTCCCTCGCGCTCGCTGCGCTCGCGCTAGCGTTTGCGTCTCTAGATTCATAACGAATTTGATGCGCGCTATTAGATAGCACGAGAAAGTTTTCCGTCCAAAATAACAGGGTGCATTCCTAGAATCTCTTCTTTATATGAAAGTGTCGCGGAAATTGGCGAGAGCACATATATCTTTTTCTTGAGAAAAAACGCCACCGCCATTTCCATCAAGGTATTGCCTCCAATGTATCCGTCAACGCCATGTTTCGGATAGTTTGCAACTAGAATCGCATCAGACCATACTACTTTCTCAAAATGATCATTGATCGCGTCAGCTTTCTCTTTCCAGATAGCGTGACCGACAGGAAAAGCGTCAACGCCGCCATTTTTCTCAATAAGAGCTCGAATGGACATTTTTCTGTCACGACCGCGTTCCTTTACTTCAATGCGAAGCAACGGCACCTTTACTTCGTGCTTTTTCTTGCGTAGTTTATTGGAGATATCTGCCATTTCTTTATGGAATGCCATACTACCGCATAATGTTATTTTCATGCGCGACATTATACCAAATGTTTGCGTGAAAAGGCAAAACCGGAACCTTGTTTTAAGTATTTCTCAAACGCCAACGCCTGCAATTTATTTTGGAACGCGCAGTACCAGACGATATGAAAAGGGCATTTAGTGCTGGAGTATTTTGAGATTCCAGAGTTATGCTCGGCAAGACGCTTTTCTACATCCTCGGTACTGCCGGTGTAGTAACTGCCGTCCTTTTCGCTTTGGAGTATATACACAAAATACATAAAGAATAGTATACACTGTCCTGCTACGCTAAAGCTTCGCAGGACACTGCTTCGCTCAAAACAAAACGCCCCGAATAGTCAGAGCGTATTTGTTTGTAGTGCTTGCACTTCTTCGCTAAAGCTATGAAGTGCTTGCACTGCGTAGCTCTGCGTTGCCGAAGGCTAAGCAGAGCGAAGCAGTGGAGATGCCGAGAATCGAACTCGGGTGCAAAAGATACTCTCATATGCGTCTACAAGGTCTAGTTATGTTTCATTTTTTAATCCATATCGCTATAAACAAACAAAACACGATATGAACGATTCTCTGCGTTTCAAAATCCGGTTGAGACGCGCCGTATTTCTAGTCCTTCAATAACATGCTATCCGGTCGCGAGGACTGCGGCTGGAGCATGTCGCTTACGCCGAAGCGCGAGCGAAAGCAAAATCATTTACTCCAAAAAATGGAGAAACGACTGCTTTAGCAACTGTTTTTGCAGTTAGGTTTCCAACAGTTTACAGAGATATTGGAGCTCCACCTTGCACATACGAAATATACGCCTTTGTCTAGGCCGATCATCCCCGTATTAAAATGCTCTTTTCAAAGAGCGCGCGATATCGCGCTCTGCGTCGCGGCGCTTCAAGGTATCGCGCTTGTCGTACTTCTTTTTGCCGCGCGCGAGCGCAAGCGCCACCTTAACCTTCCTCCCCTTATTATACACCCGCAGGGGTACTATTGTCAATCCCTTACGGCTCTCCACTCCCGCAAGCTCTGCAATCTCCGCTCGCGTGAGTAGCAGCTTGCGGTTACGGCGCGGGTCGTACCCTTGCGGTGTATTCTTGGGCTGGTACGGAGGAATGTATGCGCCTACGAGAAATGCCTCGCCGCCGCGAATTACTACATACGCGCCGTCTAAAGCACCGCTTTTTTGCCGTAGCGCCTTGACCTCAAACCCGAGAAGCTCAATCCCCGCCTCTAGCGTTTGCAAAAACTCGTATTTGAAGCCGGCTTTTTTGTTGTCCAAAAGCACCATAACCGCTATAGTAGCATAGTCGTAAAAAGAGTGATATAATAAATATCTATGGATACAAAAGAAAAAAAGCCGAAGAAAAGCACTGCCCCGTCGCTTGCGCGTCAGGGTATGGTGGCGCTCTTTATCTTTCTCCTGCTATCTACCGCGTACTCGTTTATCGCAGAAGGAACCGCCTCGCGCGAAGAGATTGCGCTCTCCGCGCTCGCTTCTGACATAACGGCGGACAAAGTGTCGGAAATTATCGCGCGCGGCGATGAAATAGAGGCGGTGTACAAAAATGCCGCGGAAGATGCCGCGCGCGTATTTGCGAAAAAAGAATCGGGCGCCACCGCCGCAGAAACACTCGCTGCACTTGGCGTACCAGAAAAAGCGATTAGCGCATTGACGATTACCGTCAAGCGCCCTAGCGGGGCTTCCTACTGGCTCGGCAACCTAGCGCCATTTCTTCTGCCGATCGTACTTCTTGGTTTTCTTATCTGGTTCCTGTCGCGGCAAGTGCGCGGAGCGGGAATGCAAGCATTCTCTTTCGGCCAATCGAAAGCTCGTCTCATTTCTCCCGACGACAAAAAGCAGAAAGTGTCGTTCAAAGATGTAGCGGGCGCAAAGGAAGCAAAGGAAGAATTGAAAGAGATTGTGGACTTTCTTAAGAACCCGAAGAAATTTATAGACATAGGCGCGCAAATTCCGAAAGGCGTCTTGCTTATGGGCGCCTCCGGCACAGGAAAGACGCTGCTCGCGCGCGCCGTCGCCGGCGAAGCGAATGTGCCGTTCTTTTCCATCTCGGGTTCGGAGTTTGTGGAGATGTTTGTGGGAGTTGGCGCATCGCGGGTGCGCGACCTATTCGCAATGGCGAAGAAAGCGGCACCAGCAATTATATTTATAGACGAAATAGACGCGGTTGGGCGAGTGCGCGGTGGGAGCGGCGGCATGGGCGGCGGCAACGACGAACGCGAACAGACCCTAAACCAAATTCTGGTAGAACTAGACGGCTTCGAGCCGACAGACCGACTGGTCGTTATGGCAGCGACAAACCGCCCCGATGTGTTGGACCCGGCGCTTGTGCGCCCGGGGCGCTTCGACCGCCGAGTCGTTGTGGACCTGCCCGACCGCGGCGACCGCGAGGATATTCTAAAAATCCACGCGCGCGGCAAACCGCTATTTGCAGATGTAAACCTGCGCGTTATTGCGGAGCGGACACCCGGCTTCTCGGGCGCAGACCTTTACTCCCTGATGAACGAAGGGGCGATTCTTGCCGCGCGCGAAAACCGCACGCAAGTGTCGCAGTACGACCTTATACGCTCCATTGAGAAAGTAATGCTCGGGCCAGAGCGCCGGAGCCACCTCCTATCTACAAAAGAGAAAGAAATTACTGCATACCACGAAGCGGGGCATGCGCTTGCGGCGTCCGTTTTGGAACATGCCGACCCGGTGCACAAAGTGTCTATAATCTCGCGCGGACGCGCGGCGGGCTACACGCTAAAGCTCCCGATCGAAGACCGCAAGCTCCAGTCGCGCCGCGAGTTCCTAGACGACATTGCGGTATCGCTTGGCGGGTTTGTAGCGGAAAAAATGCTTTTTGACGATCTAACTACCGGCTCCTCAAACGACCTGTCTGTTGCAACTTCGCTCGCGCGAAATATGGTAACCCGCTACGGAATGTCAGACAAAATAGGGCCGATTGCGCTCGAAGAATCAGCGGGGCTATCGCCGTTTGGAGGCGGCGATGTGTGGCGCGAATACTCGGAAAAGGTGGGCGCTGTGGTAGACGGAGAAGTCGCGCGCATTATGTCGGAGGCGGAGGCGCGCGCGACCACCATTTTGAAAACACACCGAAAACTTTTGGATGCGATAGCTTTGCGGCTTATTGAAGTGGAGACGCTGGAACGAGACGAGTTTGAGAAGCTCCTCGTGGCGCACGGCATCATGCCGAAAAAGAAGCAAGAGTTGTAAAAACGGTTGCAGAGCAGAAACGCCATGCTATGATGTCTTTGGAAAAAGTTCTTGGGTTTGAAATGGAGCACGCGATGAAAAGAGTTAAACGGACTACTGCGAAGAAAGAATTCGAACCAAAAAATCATCAAAAGAAAACAACGGCGAATGTTGCCGTAAGCCCACCTCCTCCCGAAAACGACTACAAACAGCGAATCGGTTTCAATAATCTAATCCGCCAGGATTTGCTTGAGCGGCTCTGAAGAGCCAGTTCCCCCCGCCCCCGCTCCGACATCCGTCGGAGCGGGGGTTCTTTTTTTATGATATAAATACTACGCACGCCCGTAGCTCAATGGCAGAGCGTTCCGCTTATATCGGAATGGTTGGGGGTTCGAGTCCCTCCGGGCGTATATGAATGAAATAAAAAGAGTTTTAATTCATATACGGTGGCCGCTTCAGTCACTTACCTTGCTTGGATTTCTTTTCGGCATAGTGGTTACCCGTGTCGCTTTTTCAATGGAGCTTGTTTTTGGATTCACTTCTTGGTTTCTTCTTTGCGCTGGTATTACGGTCTTTAATTCATATTACGACAAAGATGGAAAACCAGTTGCTGGATTAGAAAAACCACCTCCCACTACTACTATCATGTTAGCAGGAGCGTGGTTATTAAAATTAAGTGGGTTCCTAATCTCCTTATTTCTTAATAAAACTTTCTTGGCGATGTATGGTGTAGGTGTCGTGCTTTCAGTTGTATATTCGCATAAAAAAATAAGACTAAAATCAAACGGTTACAGAGCTGTTTTTGTTAATTTCTGCATAGGTGCAATAACATTTCTTGCTGCGTCTTCTTTTTCAGTGCCGAGTCAGGAAATTCTTTTTTACGGTAGCATTGCTGCAGGATTCTTTTTATCGGCAATGTATCTTATGATGCAAGTGCACCAAAAAGAAGAGGACGCGACTCGTGAAGACATCTCCATCATGATACTACATGGAAGACAAGCGACTATCATTGCCGCGATAATTACACTTATTGGTGCCGCATTATTTTCCTTACTCTCATTCGCAGAATCTGGTTACCATTGGGTATACTATTTGATACTTGCTATCTACTTTATAATCATAATCTTTCTAAATTGCATATGGCTCAAAAAAAAGGAGGACGCAATAGCAGATTTTAAGATAATGAATACGCTGACTTTGCGCGCAAGTTATGTAGCAAATGTAATTCTAGCAGTCATATATATTCTTGAAACTGTTAGATTGAATATGTAAGTATATGCCAACGAACAGCCCCCCGCCAATCGGCAAGGGTGATGTTCAAGGGGTGGATACCAGAGCGGGAAAAACTGTGGACAGCGTGCCGCCCTTCGCGCTTGACAATTTTTGCATTACTCCAACAGTCCGTCCAAATTCACATCATATAGAATCTGCTCTCCGACGAGGCGGTAATTGACGATTTCATTCCTGCCGAACCAATGCGCGAGCTCTGCTTCGGCTTCTTTCACCGAGCCGGAAGCGTGCACGAGGTTACGGACTGCCCTGCCGTCTGTATCTGACATTTGGTATGAGTCCAATACAAAGTCGCCGCGGATAGTGCCGACATCAGAAGTTAATGGCTCCGTGCCGCCGACGAGCTTGCGCACAATAGCGACAGCGTGCGCCCCCTGCATCGCGAGCGCAATCACAGGCCCGCTCGCGAGGTATTTCTTCAAGTTTGCAAGAATGCGCGCAGTAATTTCAAGCGGGTCGCGCGATGGCGGCGTGAGACCTCTGCTCTCGTAACCTTTTATTGTTTTCTCGCCCGTCACGCGCCGCCACGCTGGGTCTAGCGTGTAGTGCGCTGCTATGTGCGATTCCGTGGGTACAATGAGCTTCATACCTGCAAGCTTAAGCCCTGCGCGCTCAAAGCGCTGGATTATTTCGCCAACAAGCGAACGCTGTATCCCATCGGGCTTTATCAAAACAAGTGTTCTTTCTGTTTTTGGATGTGGCATTTTTTTATAGAAAAGAAATACCTTTCTCGGCGCATTCTTCGCGGAACACGAAAATTCTTTGCTAAGAATTTTCTCTGTACGGCGCCGTCGCGCCTCCCAAGTTTCCGCTCAGAACGCGCCTCAACGATATTTCTTTTCTGATGTTATCTTATCATATTTTTGTTAAAATTTCCGCCCCATGTTCAGTCACGACTATCGTATGTTCAAAGTGTGCGGCGCGGCTGCCATCTTTCGTACGATAGGTGAAGCCGTCGGAATCTAAAACTACCTGTTCGCTGCCAAGCGTGAGCATCGGCTCCAAAGCGAGTACCATTCCCGCTTCCAACGGCACGCCGGTGCCGGGCTTGCCGTAGTTTGGCACGAGCGGCTTTTCGTGCACCGCTCTACCGACGCCATGCCCCGCGAGGTCTCGTACAATTCCGTAATTCCCTTCCTCGCGTACAAACGACTCTACGGCGAAACCAATGGCGCCCACTGTAGCGCCAGCGCGCGCCGCAGAAACGGCGCGCGCGAGGGCTTGTTTTGTTATTGCAATAAGCTTCTCCTCCACCGTGCCCACAGCTCCGACCGCAAGCGTTAGCGCCGCATCCGTGTAGAGCCCACGGTGTCGTAACCCTAAATCAATGCTCACGATATCGCCCTCGCGCAATACTTTATCCGCAGTCGGAAGCCCGTGCACCACTTCATCGTTTACCGACACGCAGAGTGCCGATGGAAACCTCTTTTTGTCTCCCCTCGCTTGATAATTAAGAAAAGACGGCGCATCGCCCCCTTCCGCAACCAAGCGGCGCGCGAGCGCATCTAGCGTTTCTGCCGACACGCCTTTGCGCACTGCATCTCCCACACGCAAAAGAATTGCAGCCAAGCGGCGGCCGCCTTCGCGCAAGATAGCAATTTCTTCAGGCGGTTTGACTGATGATGTCTGCATGCACTTTTTCTATCTTTTGCTCGCCGTTTATATTGTGGAATACATAGTCGGCGTTTTCGTGATAAAAGCCGATAGCGGGAACAACTTCCGTTTCGTACCAGGCAAGCCGCCGTTCTACATCTTCCAGACTATCGTCGTGCCGTCCGCGCGCAATAAGCTTCTCACGCGCCCATTCGCGCGACACATTTAGGAAAAAGAGGTGTGGCTTTTCGCGTCTGAAAAATCCCATCACCGAGTCAAGCAGTTGCGCCTCAATGAGCCGCCGGGGCGTGCCGTCAAACATAAGGTGCATATCTTGGCCGAGATCGCGCACAAGGACCGACGACCATACCCATGCAATTAGAAACCCGGGCTGTAACCCACCTGCACCTGAAATAGTGCGGGCAAGATCTGCGGCGTAGCCATTCCCGTCTTTTATAAATGCGCGCACATGCGCACCTGTTTCAATAGCGAGTACCTTTCGGCTCGGGTCGTGCTTTTTTAAGTATTCCAAAAGCAGTGCGGCTTGCGTACCCTTCCCGCTCCCGCTCCTCCCGATAAACAAAAATGTCTGCGGTGTCATGCGGGCAGTATAGCGCAAAAAATATATGGAACCAAATGCTTGACAAATTATTCATTTAGAATGTAAAAACAAGAGCGGGGGGTAGGGTTTAGCGCATACATCCGAACTGACCCCTCTGCCTCGCTTACGCTTCGGCATCTCCCCTCTCAAAGAGGGGCGAAGGGAACTTGCCTCTGCAAAGTTTGCATTATAACTGCAAGTACTTCTTCTAAATGCTTTTCGATTTCGTTGTCCCAGAATCTAAGAACCGTTACGCCGCGTTCGCCCAAATAATCCGTTCGCACCTTATCATATTCTCTCTGCCGAGAATGATGCGAACCGTCAATTTCTATGGCGAGTTTCTTCGCAAAACAATAAAAATCTACAATGTACCAACCAATACTTTCTTGTCGACGAAATTTGAACCCAAGTTGATTTTTCCGTAGTCGCGCCCACAGTTTTATTTCTTGTGGCGTTGCGTCTTTCCGCAATTGTTGCCGACGCGCCTTCAACTCTTTTTTGTTATGCGTCGGCATAGTATCTATTGTACCTCTTCCTCCTCTCCCCCTTTTTGAAAGGGGGAGTACCCGAGCGAAAGCGAGGGGGTAGGGGTTAGCATACCTACCAAGCACTTCCACTTGATGGGGAGAGGAATTTTAGTACTCCCGCATCGCGACTTGCGCGTCAATCTTTTTAACAAGGTCAAGTACTACAGACACGGCGATAAGGAGCGCGGTGCCGCCGATTGCAAGATTGGTATTGCCGGTAATGCCTTGCATCGCAAGCGGTAGAACGGCGACAAGCGCAAGAAACACCGCTCCAACGAGTGTGATGCGCGTAACAATCTTTCCGATATATTCCGCTGTCGCGCGACCAGGGCGCACGCCCGGTACGAATGCCCCGTTTTTCTGCAAGTTGGTCGCTACCGACTCTGGCTCAAAAGTTACAGCGGTGTAGAAGTATGTAAATACGAGCACGAGAATGAAATAGAGCGTTGAGTAAAACCATCCGTTAGAGAAAATAGCGAGAAGCCACGAAGAAATCGCCTGCACGGTCGGGTTCGCGATGTTTGCCGTAAAACTCAAAATCATTTGCGGAAAAAGCAAAATAGAAAGAGCAAAAATAATTGGAATGACACCTGCTTGGTTCACCCGCAAAGGTAGGTAGGTAGACACTCCGCCATACTGGCGCATCCCGCGCACGCGCTTCGCGTATGTTACGGGCACAGGCCGCTCCGCCTCGCTCACAAACACGACTCCGTACACGACAGCAAGAGCCGCCGCGAGAAACGCGGCGTATAGCGGAATCTGCGAAGCATCGAAAGAAACGGCGAGCGCCGCGATGCCTTTCGGAATGCCCGCGACGATACCAGCGAAGATAATGAGCGACACTCCGCTCCCGATGCCAAACTCAGTAACCAGCTCGCCAATCCACATAAGCAGAAATGCGCCCGCCACGACGAGCGACATATTTATAAGCGTATCAAATGCGGCTAGGTCGCCGAGTACCCCCTGCCTCGAAAGAAGCACCAAAAATCCGAAGCTGGATAGAAGAGCGAGCGGGAGGGTCAGAAGGCGCGAGTATTGCGAAAATCGCTTCCTACCGAGCTCGCCCTCTTCGTGGTAAAGTGCTTTGAGCTTCGGGAACACCATAGTCATGAGTTGCATAATGATAGAAGCGGTAATGTACGGACCGACGCCAAGCATTACGATAGACAAGTTGTCCAACCCGCCGCCCGAAAAAATATTGAAAAGCCCAAGAAATTGATTTGTCTCAAGAAGCCGTGCAAGCGCAACTTCATCTATACCAGGAATAGGAACTGCCGCCAGAAGTCGGAACAATACGAATGCGCCCGCCACAAACAAGAGGCGTTTGCGAAGCACGCCGTCCGAAAGAGCAAGTTTTAATTTTTGCCAAAAGGAATTCATACAATAGTTCCGCCAGCGGCTTCTATCTTCTTTCGTGCAGATGCCGACGCCGTACATCCGGATACAGATATTTTCTTTTTAATTTCGCCATCTCCCAAAATCTTGACTTGAGGCAAAACACCCACGCGGCGCGATATAAGCCCCTTCGCAAGTAGCGTCTCCAGGGTTACCGTATCTCCCGCCGCAAACGCACGCTCCAAATCAGCGACGGAAACAATCGCGTGGTCTGGCGCAAACGACTTAAAGGTGTTTGTGCCGCGTCCGCGCTGTTTCGGAATCTTCATTAGCGCGTCGCGGAACTCCGGGCGCGGCTTGTTGCCCGCGCGCGCGGTCTGCCCCTTGCCGCCGCGACCCGAGGTCTTGCCGCGCTTGCCGCCGCGCCCAACCGTCGTCTTGCGCTTATTTGGATGTACCCGTTGTAGTTGGTGTAGTTGCATATGATTTTGGTTTTTGTAATGTCGCGAGCGCCGCGATGGTCGCCTGCGCGATGTTCAGTTTATTCTTGCTTCCAGAAAGCACTTTCGCCGACACATCTCTTGCGCCGACAAGCTCCAAGACAGCGCGCGCCGCGCTTCCCGCGACTAATCCGCGGCCTTTCGCGGGGCGAATCTCCACAATCGCACTCGAATACTTAGCGCGCGCCTCATGCGGAATGGACATATCGGCAGTGAAGTGCGGGCGGACTGCGTACTTGCGCGCCGCGCGCGTCGCCTTCTCCATTGCAAGCGCAGTATCTACGCCCTTGCCTACCGCTACCCCGACCGCCCCGCGACGATTCCCTACTACTACAGCCGCGCTGAAGTTGAAGCGCCTCCCGCCCGCGGCGACGCGCGCGACGCGCTTCAGTGCAAGCATCTTTTCGTCAAACTCCGGCTTCGCGCGAGGAGGACGCTCGCGGCGGCCGCGAGTATTTCGGCGCTCAGCATGCTCGCGCTTAGGCGCAGCAGCTGGTGCTACTTCCACTTTCTCTACCGCCTCTACTGTTTTTTGTATTTCGTCGGTCATAATATTTAAAATACCAATCCGCCAGCGCGCGCGCCCTCCGCAAGAGATTGCACAGCTCCTCGGTATCCGTAGCCGCCGCGGTCAAACACGGCTTTTGTAATGCCGAGCTTCTTGGCTTCGGCGGCTACCGCCTCCCCCGCCGCGCGCGCCTTTTCAAGCGGGGTCTTGCCCTTTGCTTTGCGTGTAGATGCAGAAACAATCGTCCGCGCCGCCACATCGTCTATCGCTTGCACCGAAAGGAAACGATTGGAGCGGAAAACCGAAAGACGCGGACGCTCTGCGGTGCCCGTTACCCTCGCTCGAATGCGAGCGTGCCGTCTTTTTCTTTGTTCTTCTTTGTTCATATACTTTGTTCGTATTTTTATACCGTCTTCTTGCCCTGCTTGCGGCGAATTACTTCCGTATCATAACGAATACCCTTGCCCTTGTACGGCTCCGGCTCGCGGCGAGCGCGCACAAACGCCGCAAATTGCCCGACCGCCTCAATATCAGGACCCGTCACCGTAATCACATTTTTCTCCGCCACCACCTTAAGCCCTGTTGGGATAGGCACTACAACCTGGTGCGTAAACCCTAGCGCAAGCGTAAGCGTGTTTCCCTTCACATCCGCCTTAAATCCGATACCTTCCACAACAAGCTTCTTTTCGAACGGCTTGGTGGCGCCCGCGAACATATTCTTAATGTGCGCGACGGTCGTGCCTAAGTGCGGCTTTTGCTTCGGAGAATCGCTAGCAAGAGACACAGCAAGCGCACCGCCTTCATTTTTTATGCTTATGCTCGGATGGAACGAGCGCGTGAGCGTAGCACCTGGACCTTTGACCGTTACGGAAGTACCCGAAATAGAAACTTCGGTTTTTTCTGGAATCACAAGCGGTTTTTTTGCAAGGCGGCTCATAAAAAATATTTACCAAATCTGAAACAACGGTTCTCCGCCGACCTTCGCCTTGCGCGCCGCCTCTCCAGTGAGTATGCCTTTCGGCGTAGTCAAGAAGAGCTTGCCGTATCCGTGCCGCACGGCGCGGAGCTCGCTTACCTGACGGTAGAGGCGGCGCGAGGGCTTGGATAGGCGCTTCACTTCCGTAAACGCAGGAACACCATCGTTGTACTTTAGCGCTATTTCCAATTCGCGGCGGTGCTTCTCTCCGCGCACCGAGACCTTTGATAAGTAGCCCGCCTTCGCTAGCTCGCGCAACACGCATTCGTAAAAGGCATAATCTGGCAGAGCCGCCGACGCGCGCTTCGCGCGCGCGGCGTTCTTGAGTGTTGTTACCAATCGTGAAATGGAATCCATAAAAGGGTTACCAAGAGGACTTGCGCACGCCCGGGATAAGCCCGTCGTTTGCAAGCTCGCGGAAGCAAATGCGGCATACGCCGAAATCGCGCATATAGGCGCGCTTCCTGCCGCACCGGAAGCACCGCAACACAGTGCGGGTAGAAAACTTTGGCGTCTTTAACGCGCGCGCTATTACCGATGTCTTCGCCATAATAAAACTAGACGCCCAAAAGAGCGTCCATCTACCCTATCAAACCCCGCCCATTTTGTCCATACCGATGAACCACCAACCCCTATCTGTTCTTGAGGCATTCTTCCAAGTATCTGCTATAGCAAGTAGTTGGGAGAATGTAAGACACCCCTCCCGCTTCGCCCCGCCAACCGGCGGGGCTTGTCCCTCCCCTTATGTTAAGGGCAGGGAAAAGAAAAAAGCGCACTCACAGAGTGCGCTCCGATAAGATGATAGAGTGGTAATCTTTCGCGTCACCTACACCGTTTTTAGGGGTTTATGAGGTCGATTACACCCACCGATGGCAGTCGAGTCTACTGATTGGCCGCCGTCGACATTGCCATTTGATCACATCTATTCTAGGGATTTTGATTGCTTATAAGATTTCTACAATCATTACCCCACGCTCTATTGACAGCATAGCAAACCATGTCCTAAAAGTCAAGCGTTGGTGCAACTTCATTTTGTTGATTGTCAGAAAACCCTTGTTTTGCAACATATTAAACGGCTAAACGCGCGTTTAGCCGTTTTTGATTACCGCCTGCCCTTTTCCAAAGGGGAGGTGGCGAGCCCCGCCACGCCGTAGGCGGGGCGGGGCGAGACGGAGGGGTTGTTCCCGACTTGTACTAACCCCCTCCCCCTCGTCCCGCTTACAGCGGGACTCGGGTACTCCCCCTTTCAAAAAGGGGGAGAGGAAAAGTGTTTTTATTTCTTCCCCTTTTCGCGCTTGGAGAATGGGAAGCCGAGGTGAGCAAGGAAGGCGCGCGCTTCGTCAGGATTTTTGGCAGTTGTGACGATAGTAACCCCCATACCGAATACATCTTTCAATTCTTCATCGGCTGTTTCCGGAAACACAGTGTGCTCGCGGACGCCAATCGTCATATTGCCCATTTCATCTACCGATGATTGCGAAAGCCCTCGAAAGTCCTTTGTGCGCGGGAGCGCCACCTGTATAAGCTTATCTAGAAACCCAAACATTCGTGCGCCGCGAAGTGTCGCAAGCGCGCCCACCACATCGCCCTCTCGCGACTTGAAAGATGCGATGGACTTTTTCGCGGCGCGCGGACTGGGCTTTTGACCCGCAATCTTCGCGAGGCGGTCCAATACTATGTCAATCTTTTTCTTGTCCTTAAACGAGCCGACACCCGACGACACGGACACGGAGACAAGGCGCGGCGCCTGCATCACATTCTTGTAGCCGAATGTGTCTTTGAGCGCAGAAAACGCGAGTTTTTGTTTTTCTTTAATCGTTTTCATGTTTTTATTTATCTTTCGCGAGCGCTACATTGGACACATGGATAGGCATAGCGCGTTCTACGATCTGCCCCTTCTGCCCCGCTTTGCGCGGACGCTCGTGCTTCTTGACTTTGTTTACACCCTCTACTACCACGCGAGAAATCTTCGGGAGTGCAGAAAGCACTTTACCGCTCTTGCCGCGATCTCTTCCAACCCGAACTACTACGATGTCTCCTTTGTGTATTTTCATAATGGTTATACGAGTTCTTCTGCTTTTGATGATATTCCGCCAAACCCCTTTTCTGCAATCTCGCGCGGAATTGGCCCGAACACGCGCCCGCCGATCGGCTCATGCTTCGCTTTGTCCACTAGCACTACAGCGTTTTCATCAAAGCGAATGTAGGAGCCGTCCGCGCGCCGCAATGCATTCTTTTGGCGCACGATTACCGCGTGGTGCACTTCTTTCTTTTTGACAGTGCGGCGCGGCTCTGCCTTCTGGATGGACAGCACTATTACATCTCCGATACCCGCATAACGCCTCTTAGAACCGCCGAGCACCTTGAAGATGCGTCCGATTTTTCCTCCGGAGTTGTCGGCTATATTCACGATGGCGCGCGGTTGTAACATATTTATACGATTCTAAAATGCTTATTCTTGGAAATCGGGCGGCATTCCGCTATTTCTACTTTGTCGCCGACTTTTTTCGCATTGCCCGCATCGTGCGCTTGATAGCGCTTTGTTACCCGCAAATACTTTTGGTACTTCGCGTGCTTTACGAGCCGATGCACCTCGACAACTGCGGTATCCTTCATCTTGTCCGACACTACGACACCCTGCAGTGTGCGGACGCGTTTTGCTGTTGCTTTGTTATTCTCCATATATATAAAGATAAGTCAAGTTTTTAACGGGCTACTACTTTTGTCTTCACGGGGAGCTTAGTACCCGCCTTGCGAAGGGTTTCCACAGCGGCTTCTTGCGACAGGCCATCTACTTCGAAAAGCACGCGGCCTGGCCGCACTTCCATAGCATATCCTTGCGGGTCGCCCTTGCCTTTGCCCATGCCAACTTCGGGCGGCTTCGCCGTATATGGTCGGTCGGGAAAGATGCGTATCCAAATCTTACCTGTCTTCCCCGCCTCGCGCGAGGCAACCTTGCGCGCCGCCTCTATTTGGTTTGAGCGAATGCGTCCGGAAGAAATCGCTTTAAGACCAAATGAGCCGAACGACACTTCGGTGCCGCGCGTGTCTAAACCGCCGCGCCGAGCGTTACGGCGCATTGTATGCCACTTGCGATATTTAACTTTTTTAGGAAGTAACATAGCAGTTTATTTTGTATCTTTTTCAAATACCTCTCCTTTGTAAATCCACACCTTTATGCCTATGGCGCCGTACGGAAGCACCGCGCGCTCGCGCGCGAAGTCAATGTCGGCGCGGAGCGTTTGCAGTGGCACGCGGCCCTTCATCATATCTTCCGAACGCGCCATTTCCGCGCCGCCCAAACGACCTCCGAGATACACCTTCACGCCCTTCACCTCGCGGTTAGCCATCACCTTCTCTATCGTCTGCTTCATCACGCGGCGGAACGGCATGCGCTTCTCGAGCCCCTCTGCGATCATCTGCGAGACAATAGCCGCGGATGCCTCCGGCGAGCGCACTTCTTCAATGTCTACGCGCATTTCCTCCTTGCTTTGCGCTTTCTTGCGGCGCAAGTGTTCCAATAGGTCGTTCTTTAGCTTTACCGCCCCTTCTCCACCGCGGCCAACAAGTAGCCCAGGGCGCGCCGTCTTCACAATCACGCGAAACTTCTTAGCGCCGCGTTCAATCAATATGTCGGAGACATGCATCCCGCGCAGACGCTTCGCCAAGAATTCACGAATAATTACATCCCGGCGCAAGGTGTCGCGATATGCAGTACCCGTAGAAAACCATCGGCTTTTCCAGTCGCGTATAATGCCGATGCGGTGGGCGTATGGGTGTACTGTATGACTCATAAAAATTATTTCTTCTTTTCCGCAAGCGCGAGAGTTATTTTACTTGTGCGCTTCAATATTTGATACGCCGAGCCGTGCGCCCGCGGCATATGGCGCTTCAAGGTCTTTCCGCCATCAACTTGTAAGTTGGAGACGGTGAGCATAGACAAGTCGGAAATTCCTCCGATATTCGCGGCATTCTTCGCCGCGCTGTCCAAAAGTTTGCGTAGCGGGAGCGCCGCCGCCTTCGGCATAAACGACAAAATGGCGCGCGCCTCTGCGACGGACTTGCCGCGCACCGCGTCCGCCGCAAGCCGCACCTTGCGCGGCGACATCCGCAGGTTGTTTAATATTGCTTTCATATTATTTCTTCGCCGACTCCGTAGCCGCTTTTGCGGCTTGCGCGGACGCAATTTCCGACTCCTTCGCCTTCGCCTCTTGGTCTTTCTGCATCTTGCCGCCGTGCTTCACAAACTTGCGAGTCAAAGAAAACTCTCCGAACCTATGGCCGACCATTTCTTCGGTTACGAGCACTTCGGGGAAATCCTTGCCGTTGTGTACAAGAAATTTGAAACCGACCATATCTGGAGCAATGACGGAATACCGCGCCCAAATCTTCACGGGCGGCGTGCCTTCCGGCTTCTTGCCCGCAATCTTCTTCATAACGCGCGGGTCTACAAATGGTCCTTTGGATACTGAACGGCTCATAATAGCAATTAAAAATCCCCGCAAAGGGCACTGCCACTCTAGCAGAAAAGAGCGTTAAAAGTCAACTTGCGCGCGAAGGCATCTACTCGGCGAGCGTTAGGAGCAACATCAAAACGAAACCGACTATGACCGCGGCGGTTTGCGCGAGCGTGTGCCGAGTGCCGGAAGTTTTGTGGAGCTCGGGCACGAGATCGGTTCCAGCAATGTAGATAAAAGCGCCAGCGGTAAAGGCGGCAGCAAACGACACCAACCCTTCAACCCGGACGCCTAGCAGGAACACTACAAACAAGCCAATGAACGCCGATAGCGCTGACAGGAAGTTCCAAAGTAGCGCTTTGCCGCGGCTCCAGCCCGCATGAATCAATATCCCGAAGTCCGCAATCTCTTGCGGAATCTCGTGTAGTACTACAGCAAGCGTTGTAGCAATGCCTACCGGTATGCTCGCTAGGAAACTCGCGCCGATAATTACGCCGTCTATTGCGTTGTGCACGAAGTCGGCGGTAAGAACGAGCGGAGCCACCGCACGCGGAGCGTGCGCGTGCGAAAATAGCGTATCGCGTGACTCTTCGTGCTCGCCGTGCGAATGATGCCACGCTAGAAGCTTTTCCAATACAAAAAATAATATAATTCCAAGAAACGCCGCCGCGCCTACCGCTATTTCGCCTATGTCGCTCTCAAACGCTTCAGGTAGTAGGTGCAGAAGCGCGTCGCCAAAAAGCGTCCCGACCGCAAGAGCAACGAGCATAAATATGGAGCGTCGAAGCACAGCATCGCGCAGCGCGAGCGCAAACACTCCCGCAAACGACACAGCGCTCACGACCCCGACCGCCCCGATTGCATAAATCCATTCTACTTCCATATCCAAAGTATACCCGCGAATGTGATAGCATACAAAACACACACAACCACCCCTCCGTCTCGCCCCGCCAATCGGCGGGGCTCGCCACCTCCCCTTAGGTAAAGGGCAGGGTGAAAAATCTCTTATGTAAAAATAGATTCCGACCGTAATCTATTTCTACATGGACATATTCGTGCGAATAAAAAGAAAAGAAAAAGGCGACAGAGTTTTCTCTGTCGCCGTGCAAGTGAAGCGGGTTAGTTAACCCCCTGATCGCCCGAAGACACTTTTCCTTCCCGCAGTTTAATCTCAAACCCAATGGCATCGAGATTAATTTCTCGGTTCAGTAACGCATAGCTTTCCGGGAGTTGTTGAACCAACTTCCACAACTTCGCGCGATGAACCGCCTCTGCCAGTGGGTTTCCCGGCGTAGATGTAGCGCTTATGTTTATTATGGAGAGTGGCTTCAAACCAGCCCCAATACAAAATCCAGCCACATAACTTTCGAGGTCAATCCATCGTGGCACAAAAGGTTGTAAGTCATAGGGGATTCGGAGTGCAAAAAAACTTGCAGTCAGATCAAGATGGGATGACACCACCGCGAAACTGTGTGTAGCTCCTTGATATTGATCTCGCCAATCATGCCAACGGAATACAATTTCGTCGTTCTTTCTCTTCTCAAGCGACAAGGTGCGACAAAAGAAGTTATCAGGATTTTCTACTGAACAAAATGCAAATTCGCCTGTACGCAAATTCACACCCACTGAAAGGTAGTGCTCAATTTTCATATCGACCTTTATGTGTTTGTTTAATTTCAAAGAAGATGTTGCTATTCGTTGCTCTTCCCAATTCCACTATAAAGCGTATCATACCATACACATTTGTCAACTCCCGTACAGGTGGGTAGAATGACGGCATGCATCTGCAATCGCAAATCACCGACCATTTTCGGCTTTCGGAAAGCCATAGGAAAGGGCTTAAGAAACTTGGTATTGAGACGGCAGAAGACCTTTTGTACCATTTCCCATCACGATACGGGCACCTTGCAGAAATGCAAACGATTGCCGCGCTGAAAAAAGGCGCTGGCGCTGTCGTGTACGGCAGAGTGTCGGGGCTTAAGGCAAGCAAGGCGTTTCGTTCAAAAATCACTATGGCGGAAGGAGTGCTTGTTGACGACACGGGGAAAATAAAACTGACTTGGTTCAACCAGCCATACATTGCAAAAATGATTCCGGAAAACGCGCTCGTGCGCGTAGAAGGAAAAGTAAGCGAAAAGCGAAAGGGAGGGTTGTATCTTTCTAACCCAAAAATAGAACAAGTGAGCGCTGTACCGCAAGGAGAAGCATCTTTGTTCGGCGACGCTGGCGACACGCACCACCTCCACCCCGTCTACCCCGAGACGCGCGGAGTTTCTTCCAACTGGATATTCCACGCCGTGCAGAAAGTGCTGAAGTCGGGCGCCCTGAAAGAAATATCGGACCATATTCCAACCGATATTCTAAAAAAATATTCGCTCCCTGCGTGCGCAAGCGCGCTTATCTGGATCCACGCGCCGAAAAAGGAAGCGGATGCGCGCGCGGCGCGCAAGCGGTTCGCGTTTGAGGAAATACTCTTTATTCAACTCGCGCGGCAGAAAGAGCGCGCGCTTGCCAAAGGCGAACGCGCTTTTGCGATAGTAAATACAGCGGAGCAAACAGCGCGCTTCACCGAGCGTCTCCCATTCCCTCTCACCAACGCGCAAGAGCGCGCTATTGCGGCAATTAAGAGCGACTTTGCAAAGGAAACTCCTATGGCGCGGCTTCTAGAGGGTGATGTAGGAAGCGGCAAGACGGCAGTCGCCGCGGCAAGCTCCTACACCGTCGTCTCGTCCCGCCCAACAGGTCAAAATTTCGGCAATCTACAAGTGGCGTATATGTGCCCCACTGAAATACTTGCGAAACAGCAATTTGAGAACTTCATTTCATTCTTTGCACACCTTCCAATAAACATCGGGCTTATCACTTCGTCTAGTTGCCGCAAGTTTCCGTCAAAAGTAAATCAGCACTCTGCGACCGACATCTCGCGCGCGCAACTTCTGAAGTGGGTTGCAAACGGAGAAATCGCGGCAGTAGTCGGCACACATTCGCTTATACAAAAATCCGTAAAGTTCAAACATCTTGCTTACGCGATTATAGACGAACAGCATCGTTTCGGAATTGCGCAACGCAAAGCGCTCATGCATAAGGATAAAATAATTCCGCACTTGCTCTCTATGACCGCAACACCTATACCGCGCACGCTCGCCCTCACAATGTACGGCGACCTAGACCTGACGCTTCTCGACGAAATGCCGCCCGGGCGCAAGCCGATAATTACGGAAATTGTACTACCTATCGAGCGCGCCGCCACCTACGAAAAAATCCGCCGCGAGCTTGCGAGCGGGCGGCAAGCGTACATTATTACTCCGCGCATAGATGAGCCAGACCCAACTAAAGAGTTTGCCGTGCAGGCAAAGTCGGCAAAAGCGGAAGCGAAACGGCTCAAGGCGGAAGTATTTCCTGAATACGAAATAGCCGTGCTTCACAGCAAACTAAAAGATACAGAAAAAGAGCGCGCGATGGAAGAGTTTAAAGACGGAAAAATAAACATTCTCGTGTCCACTTCGGTAGTAGAAGTCGGCGTGAATGTGCCGAACGCGACAGTGATAGTAATAGAAGGAGCAGAGCGGTTCGGGCTTGCACAACTTCACCAACTGCGCGGGCGCGTGCTACGCAGTACGCATCAGGCGTACTGTTTCGTCTTCGCAGAATCGTCGGGAGAGAAAACGCTCGCGCGTCTAGCCGCGCTTCAGAGCGCCAAAAACGGCTTTGAGCTCGCGGAGCACGACCTAGCACAGCGCGGCGCCGGCGCGCTTTCTGGCCGCGAGCAATGGGGCGTTTCGGACATCGCCATGGAAGCGCTCCAAAATCTAAAGATGGTAGAAGCGGCGCGCACAGAAGCCGTGCGCCTTATCACCGATGATGCTTCTCTTTCCACGCACCCTCTCCTCGCCGCCGCCCTCGCCTCCCGCACCAAAGACGAAATTCATTTTGAGTAACCGCCTTCCCGACTTATGTTTAAGCTACGATCGTATCTTAATAATAAATCCGGTTATTCATAAATATCATGATCGCCGATTGTATGGAATATAACGCTTTGATTAGCCCCGAACTCAAACACAATCCGAAACTTACCGGTCACAGAAAACGACCACAGGTCCGACAACCTGCCGTGTAATTTGTGGGTTTTCAAACTGATATCAAAAGGATTCTTGCGAAAAATACTTTCTTTTATTTCGGCGTAATGTCGAATATCTCGATCAAGTTTGCGATATTGACGGAGAAACTTGGGAGAATAAATAATCTGCATAATAGTTACCGCAAATCCCTAAGCGACCGAAGAATCTTACCCTTTCCAGCCGCAATCTCCGCGCGGCTTTCTTCTATATCGCGCATCAACTGCTCGGTATTCCATAATCGTATCAAATGTCGCATAAACTCACTCGTGGAAGCGAACTTGCCGATTTTGACTTCGCGCTTGATGTCCGCCGCCATTTCTTTGGGGAGTGATATGTTGACGATGTTTCTCATAGATGTAAGATGGCTATGTAATAATTTGTATTACAAAGTATAGCAAACCCATAAACGCCGTCAAGATAGATACGCCAGCACTTTTTCGGCGCGCTTTTTCCACGAGAATTGCGCGGCAAGAGAACTGGCGGCTGTGGTCTTTGCAGAGGTAAGAGCTGTATTTGAAATTGCTTCGGAGATGGCGTGCGCCATGCTCTCCGCGCTGTCGGGCTCGTAAAAGAATACTTCCTTTTCGGACACCATATCTGCAACGGCTGGTGTAGCCGCCGCAACTATAGGTACGCCCGTCGGAAGATACTCAAACATTTTCATTGGCGAGGTGTGGTAGTACGAATACTCGTCGCGGCGCGTACCGAGTACAAGTAGCGCGTCCGCGGCGCGCATAAGTAGCGGCATTTCTTTGTATGGGCGAATACCGCCAAACACGATATTTTCCGGGACTTCGCGAATACCTGTTACTTTCAGAAACGCCTCGCGCGTACCTCCAGCAAGGTAGAACAAAATGTCGGGAACAAGACGCGCCGCGCTCGCAAAGATTTCCAACCCCTTCCATGCGTAAAACTGACCCGCGTAGAGCGCGATGCGCCCTTCGCGCGGTAGAGCGAGCGCGGCGCGGGCTTTTTCTTGCGTAATATTTTGCGCATCAAAGAACTCCTGCGAGATGCCGTTTGGCGCGACGAGCACCTTCCGTTCCGGAATACGGAATCGCTCGCAGAGTTTCTTTTTAATAATGTTATTTATCGTCAGTACTCCGCGTGCATTGCTAAAGAGCCACTGAAACAAAATGCCACGCCGTTTCGCATCGTGAATCTCAACAAAATACGGTGCGCCGAGAAACGGCAAGAGCGCGAATGAAAACTGGTCCATATCTATCGTGTAAATTAAGAACTTCTCGCCGCGAAGCCGCTTTATAAGCAAAAACACAAACGCGGAGAACATAAAAGATAGCGAGCACGCAAAAAAGCCGAGACGATACGATAGTACAGGCAAGCGAACGACTGGGATTTCTTGTGCAAGATTATAAGCATCTTTTAGCGAACCGGCGATTCCGCGCCTAGGTACGACAAGTGTAAGAGTAGCCCCTGCGGCGCGGAGCGCCTCGCTCATTTTCGCAATCTGTATGCCGTGCGCCTTCTCGGTCGGCATGCGCGCATTTGCAATGTAGTAAATATTCATACGCCTTTGTACCACAACATAAATACGACTTTGAGGGTCTCTAAAACATCTCTGAATACACTTTTCGATACGCCGCGCGTACGAGTGCCGAAAACAATCGGAATCTCTTTGATGCGCGCACCCTGTGCGTGCATTGCGTATAGCAAATGTATTTTGTAGGGAATGAATCGTGAATAGATCGCGTCTTCTGAAAGCGGCGAGTGTGCAGTGAAAGGCACTACACGCGTCATTTTCAAGCCAGAAGTCGCATCGCGCACTGGTACGCGCAACACAGTTCGGATAAACCAACTCCCCCATTTGCTTAATAGCTTGCGAGAAAGCGGCCACCCTTGCGGCACAGCTCCACCGGGCACATAGCGCGAACCGATAATATAGTCGTAACCGTTCATTAACTCCGCGGCAAGACGCGGGATATCGCGCGGGTCGTGCTGAAAGTCAGCATCGCATTCTACAAACGCATCCGCACCAAGCTTTTCTACTGCATACCGCATACCGAGCACATACGCAGAGCCCAAGCCGCGCCGCTCTGCTTGCTTCAAGAGATGCATGCTCTTATAGCGGCGCGCGCGCTCCTCCACAACTACTGCGGTTCCATCAGGAGAATTACTATCAACCACGAGTATTGACCACAGATACTGCGGCGCACTCTCAAAGACCTTTTGGAGCGCATCTAGAAGTGCGCCGATTGTACCCGCCTCGTTATATGTCGGAATAATTACCGTTATTTTCATACTATTATTTCAATTCATAGAGTACCACATCTGGACCAAGCGACCGCGCGGAAAAAAGAGCGGGAATACCACCGGCGAAATGCCCGTCTGCGTACCGAATACCTTCTCCAAAAGTCCCAGCAAATTCTTGCACCAATGCTCCCGACATACCCACCTCCTTAAGGAGTTCTATGCGCGCCTCTTGGTTTTCGGACTCGTCTGCTAATAGCAAATATTTGTATTGATTGCTAGCAAGATAACTAGGCGCATCCTCCCAAAACGCAGCGTTTTGAAGAGCGTATAGATTGACGCTATGGAAGCGCGCTATCAGCGCATCTTCCGGCAGTGCTGCATCAGCGCGGTCGGCAGCGCGTACTGATGCGCCATCCAACGCTTCCTGTTCGGCAGACGCCGCGCGCGTTTTAGAAAGCCGCAACCCCTTACCGTACGAGACAATCTTGCTCTCGTGAGGAATATTTTCTTCCACCCACGCGCGAGCAATCTCGCGCGTATCCCCCGCCGCCGCTAGAAAAGAAAGGCGCGCGGCGCATACCAAAATTAATGCGCCTACAAATATGCCGACACGCAAGCGAATTCGCGAAAGCGCGAGCCCCGCGAGCGCCGCAAGAATCGGCAAAAGCGGCAAGAAAAATCGCGCTTCAAAGCGAAAAAGGAAAAGAAACAGGAGCGCGTAGCCGTACAGGCCGAACACGGCAAGCCAGAAAAATCGCTTGTCTTTCCGAAACGCGAGCGCGAGCCCTGCGAGCGCCAAGACGGCAAAAATCGGCTCCGAAACAATGAACGGATACCCGAATACAAAAGGACTTGCAAATATGCGCCAAATAGGCGGGAATGCCGGAGTTGCCTCTACTAGAAATCCCATGCTCTGCGGATAGAGCGCAAGCGGCAATGCAAAAAGTAAGAATAATGCGGGAACGATGCGAACGAGCCAATCAGCGCGAAGAATCATTTTCCACTGCATACGGTCATAAAACAGAAACCAGATTGTGATAAACGGCAGAGCTGCAACTGCAATGGTACTAATGCCAAAACCAACTCCGGCCGCGACAAGCGAATATGTATAACGCTTCCTCACCGACAGTGCGTAATTCGACAGAAAAAACAAAATCACAGAAAAGATAAAAAATACAGCAGTCCAGTGGCGCGCTACCGACGAAAGTGAAACGGCAAGCAAACTCATCGCCGCGAAAAACGCCGCCCACAGAGCAGGGGTATCCTCTTTCCACATATTTAGCACAAAACGGTAGATGAAATATACCGAGAGAACTCCGAGCGCTACAGTCACGAGCCGCGCGGTAAGGAAGAAAACAGACGGGTCGGACGCAACTGCAATCTTTAGCACATCTACATTTCCAACCTGCAGATATATAAAACCAGAAACGAGCGCAAAAAAAGGAAGCAACAAGTACGCCAAATACGGCGGATAGTATAAAAAATCCTGAAACTCGTCGTGCGCGGCGGGCAGAAGCGTCTTAAGTTCCAGCATCTTGAGCGCCGCAAGTACAAACGGCGGCTCATCGTCGGCGACAAAAAGCGGCAATCCGTGCGGAGCCCCCACAATGCGCAAGATGGCGGCTAGCAAGAGAATTGCGAAAAGTATTTTTTTCGGGCGTGTCATATGCGAAGACGGTCCTGTACCTTTTTTACTAGAATGGTAGTGTCATGCGCATTTACGACATACGAACGCAGGTCCTTGCTCATAGAGGCGCGTTTATCTGTAGAAAAAACGAAGACGCGCTCTATAGCATCCGCAATCGACCGCGGGTTGCGTTCCGAACAAAAGAGATCGTGAGGAAAAACATCTCGAAATGCCGGAGAAGAAACAACCGGAAGTGCACCGCACGCAGCAGCTTCAAGTACGGTCTTGTCGTAATTCCCAGCCGGCGTGAGGTTTACAAAGATCTCATGAGCAGAGAAGACTTTGGGTGCATCTCTGTTCGGTACCGCAAGAAAAAATGAGCACTTACCAGCTGCTACAAGCGGCACCGCAAGCGTATGTACCTTTTTCTCATATTCCGCATCGCGCGAAAGCGCATCACCGCATATTGTGAGCGAGAAATCAGTGCCGCGCTTGTGTAGTTCAAGTGCCGCCTCCACAAGTGTCGATACACCCTTCACAGGTGCGATGCGTCCCAAATATAAAATAGAGCGATGAGCGCGTACTATTCCAGAAACAGTAGAAAAACGATCCGTAGGAATCCCCGCAGGCATACGCACCGATTTTTCGCTTCCTGCTGTAAAGGCATACGGCGATGTATGGAAAACGACGGTTGCAAGCCGCATCGCAATTTTTGTAAACATACCGCCATCAGTATGGTTGTACCAAAATGCAACTGGCTTGCCGAGCAAGCGCCAGAGAAGCCCCGCAAGCAAAATATACTCTTGGTTCATATGCACAAACACCACATCGTATTTGTGGCGCGTCTTCCACACATACCACAAAAAACGAAGTGCGCACTGTGCGCGCGAAACGCCTCGCTCCTTGTCGAGCGAATATACGGAAACATTGCCTGGAAAGTTGTACTTCCCTTTTCGCAAGCACACGGTAGATATATGTTCAAACCCGCTCGCAAACGCGCGTAGCCAACCTACTACGAACCCAAGTACCGGTTCCCTCTCGTCCACCGCTTGCGTGATAAATAGAAGACGCATAGGTATTACAACAAAAAGAGAACTACTTTTGTGCCGCAAGCAGTTCTTGTGCAAGGTCTCTGCCGAGACGGAAACTGTGCCCTGTCCCCCTATCCCATGGGTATGTATGTGCCATAGAAACCCACCAAATATCTGCTACAGGCGTTCTAAAAGATGGCCTCAATTCACCATATCCCGAAGGAACAACCGGCTGTGCATATGGAGCACGGAATATCCTAAACTCTTCAATCCAACTCTCATCAAAATCGGAGCGAATATGCTTTAGATATGCAATAAACGATTTCTGAACATCTTCGTCCGACAACTTATAAAAAGGATCGTCGGCTGCTACATAACGAGTTAGATATACTGGATGCAAGCCGTGGTAGGTATCTTCGCGAACCAAATTCGTTTGTTCAATAACACCGACAAAAGGACTATCTTCTTCCAAAACATTGATCCAGTAATATTCGGTCAAGTGCTTCTTCAACACCACAACCGCGCACACTACAGCGATGTACTCCAGAGCGTTTATCTTTGCGACATAATCTGTGGGGAAAAAATCCGAAGCCAGACGCAAGAGCGTCGCTTGAGGGGCGGCGACAATTATCGCATCGTATCCATCGCGGCGCAATTCAGTTATAGACGGCGCCGGCGCACCAAGCCGTATATACACACCTCGCTCTCGTAGACGATTTTCTAGCGCAGAAATAAAGGTGGAAAATCCGCCATTAATATATCCAAGTCGAGACGGACGCTCAAATATCTTAGCCCACATCCAGACCATTCCGATATATTTCGCCCGATTAGCAAATTTTGATTCGAGCAATCGCCCCCACAAAACATGGTACGCTGACTCTCCAAAACGAGAGCGCATCCACGCAACCGCCGTTACCCGCTCAAAAGAGTGCCAGTTTCTTTTCAGTTTTAGATACAGCATAAAGAACCCCGTACGAATGCGGCCAATTATAGATATAGGTGAAAAACGAATTAGATCTAGCGGACCTGCAAACGAATACAGATGCCCGTTACAAAAATTACCAACCATCACTTTTCTAAAATAAATCTTATTTTCAATGTGCAACTCTTTCGCAACCGCAAGAAAATCTCTATAGGTTGGGAATAGATGATGGTAAAAGTTCTCAAGAGCAACTCCGTTAACGGCATAACTAGATGCCAAACCGCCAAGAATATCTTTACCTTCAAATATCGTAACGGCGTGCTCGCCTTTAGAAAGCTCGTACGCCGCGCCAAGCCCCGCCATACCCCCTCCTATAATCGCAATTTTCATAAAATACTTGCGCGGTTAAACCACATCTTAAGACGATATTGTATCAAGTTGTAAATTGATTCTACAACTGACCACGGTGATGTTGTAGACGGCCTCCTGGTATTCGCGCGAAAGACGGTATCAAGTATACCAATGGAAAATCGTCTATACACAGATTGAATAACCATCTCGGAATCGGCGAACCAGTTATTTGAAGAAAGTTTAATCTCCAACAGCTTCTTTTTTGTAAATAGTTTAGGTTTCCCGTTTACATCGTGAATAGAAACATGCGGGAAGAATACTCGAAATAAGATATTGTACGCGCGCGATGTAAACGCGCGCCAAGCGCCATCTTCTCTGGCAACCCGTCTTCCAAACACTGCATCAAACCCTCTTTCAACTATAAGGTTGTACGCGCGCGCCATATCTTCTGCTTCAACTTGTCCGTCGCCATCGGTAAAACCAACAATGTCTCCGGTCGCCACAGCAAGTCCGGTACGCAAATCCCATCCCATCTTCTCACCGCGCCGTTTTTCGCGAGTTATAGGAACTATCGATGTGTCATTAACCGCAAGCTCGCGCACAATGCGCGATGAACTATCTTGTTCCGCCGCATCTCCACAGAAGTAGTTGGCTACCAATATAAGCTGATGCGGAATATCGTGCCGTACGAGCGACTCCTGTACAGCTCGCACATAGATAGGAATATAATCCCCTTCTCGGAAACATAGAATTACAAGCGAGAGAGTAGGTTTATGGTTTTTCATAAATGCGGAATCCATCTTGCTCGTACATAAGTGTATACGCGTCTGCGCGAGAAAATAAACCGCGAGGTTCTACAAATACATAGTCGGCGATTGGTATAACTTCTCCTGCACGAATCCGCATAGCATACTCACTAACGCGAAGAGTTAACTCTTCTTCAGGAATTATAGGTGGGGGCATTTTTGAAAAGAAACCATCGAATGTGCGCGGGCGGTAAAACTCTTTAAATAGGTACAACGCATCGCGAGACACCCACACACGAAATTCGTCTTCAGATAAACCCCAAAGCGCCCCAAATGCATATGCGAGTTCCCATAGTTCTTCTTGAGATGCGAGCGTACTGAACCCATCCGTAACAAATGAACGATTCTCGGTAAACAATCTAAGCGCATAGTTGGTATGCGCCCGTTCGCTCGCCACCATTGACCCTGATGGCGTATGTTCGTTGAGCCACTGGTACGCATTTGCTTCGGGTATCGGTATGCCCCGTGTATGCGCTTCGTCACGGCTTAATCTGTACTGCCCGTAAAATGCGTGGGCGAAAAACAAAACAAGAAATGCGACGGCGTATATGCGAACCGTCCTTGCGGAAACACGCGACGCAAGATATCGCTTCCACAACCATACAACTACAACTCCGAATGCCAACATCACTGGCAAAAATGTCTCGCGATACCAATGGTCGGGCTGTGGCGAAAAGCCGAGTACTAATTGCACATTAACGACAACAAAATAAGCTGCGAGAAGAGAGATTAAAAACACCGCGGCAGATGAAAGGTGCTTTCTGGAAGCGTAGATAAGCGCGCCTATCCATACGAGATGCCGCGCGTATGTCTTCCACACCGACCCGAAGCGGAAATGCCGCCCGATTTCTACGCCCGCAATTCGAAACATAAGGTCTTCGTAGTGCGGCAAGCGGCGAAGCGCCGCAAAGTTGAACCAATACGGAATTGAGATAATGCCGCCAATACCAAAGATGCCCGCGCCTGACTTTACGGCGCGCCAATTGCGACGAAAAACAAACCATAAAATAGCGAGGACTAATGCAACCGTGAGATATGCCCAATCATAAAGATAAGTATAAAAGAGGATCCCAAAAAATACACCGCCGAAAACCACATCTCTCCTGACACCTGTGCGTAGAGCACGGAATATGAAAAGAAGCGCAATCGTATAAAAAATAAAGGTTATTTTCGGATATTCAAAACTTGAAAAATAAAGCAATGCGTTTTGCGGAAGAATAGAAACAGAAGGAGAAAGGAGCGCCGCAAGCGGCGATACCATAAAAACAGAAGCGAGCAGAAGCGCCGGCTTTGCGCGCCGAAATACCTCGCGCAAAAGCGCATACACCGCAAGGAAAATAAGCGGCGGGATTAAGAAATCGGAGACGATATAAGCGCGCTCCATGCTCAAAAGCGCCTTGCCAAGACCGCCCATAATCAAAGGATTCAATACCGGCAAGAGAGACGGCAACTCTAATTCGCCGCGCGCGAAGAAGGCATTCGCGCGCGGCCCGTAGTAGCCGCCGGCGTCTGGATCGGACGCATAGGTAACCGGCGTGTATACTAACCCACCCGGCATAAAACTAGGCATAAGTAAGTGGTGTATGCCGTATAGCAGAGAAACGGCTAGCGCTACAACGAGCACGGCACGGTGAGATACGAAAAATGAACGCATGAGTACTGCCCAATGCGCAAGCGGCGATCGCGGATGGAAAATAACGAAGCGATATACGAAGAAGCTACCTACCGCGATCGTCGCGGCGGCAATGATCTGCGCGAAGAAGTACCAAAGCCCCGCCCATTCCACGAGCGCGTACATAAAAGCGGCGTTGATTCCGATATTGGTGATTTGTAGTCCTAAATAAAAAGCGCTTTGTGTAGCAACGGCTTTTCCAGACGCGCTGCGATCTCCAAAGGTATAAAACTTCTGGAGTACAAAACTCACGACCACAGCCACGCAAAACGCCGCAGTGGCGGACACAAGATAGTGCCACCCGACATACTCTGTCAGCGCAAACAGAATGCCAAGGTCAATGGCGGTAGAGGTACCGCCAGCAATAAGGTAACGGATGCCTATTGGAAGCCCGAATAAGAAATTGCGCATGCGAAGCATTATAACAGAGTGCGCCATTCCGCCGCCTGTTTCTGTATATGCGCTTGCGGCGATGGCAGCGCAAAGAAACTTGCGCGCGCCGCTTCTCCTAGCCGCACTCTTAACGGCTCATCAACAATGAACCGTTCCATTGCTGCAGCGAGCTCGCCTTCGCCGCCAATGGGAATCACGATTCCATTTTCTCCGTTTTGTATAAACTCTCCCGCACAGCCCACATCGGTCATTATAATCGGCAGTCCATATGCAGCCGCCTCCACAACCGCAACCCCCCACCCTTCGCTGTCGGAGGTGAGAAGAAACGCATCGGCCTCTTCGTAGAACAGCGCCAAATCTTTCTGCTGCCCCTCAAACACCACCCTATTCTCTGATTTTAAACTTTTGACCTGCGACTTTAGCCACCATTCCAGTATTCCACTACCAACAATCCGCAATCTCGCTTGTGGAAATTCCCGCACAATACGCGCGAGCGCGCGAATTTGCATTGCGATATTCTTAACAGGCACCAGCCGCCCAACCGTTAGAAAAGTAAATGCGTTCCCTTCTGCCTCTCCACCTTTTCTAAGGGGGAGTACCCCGAGCGGAGCGAGGGGGGTGGAGGTGGTTTGGGTATATACAGGCAGTACATACACTTTCTCAGCCGATGCACCAAAATCAACGGCTAACTGCATTAGCCGTTGGCTTACTACCCTCACCTTGTCTGCACGGCGCAATACAAAACCGGCAATCATCTTTCGTATGCAGTGCAACTTTTCAAACCCGTGCACCTGGACCTCCAATGACGCATGGAATCTACGCGCGACGAGATACGCGAGGAGCGCAAGGTACGCCGTGTCTTGCACGGTTACAATATCAAACTTATCTTCTATAAACGCGCGTCGCGCGCTCTTCCACAAACGCAAGAACTGCGATTGTCTACTCCCCGCGCCATCAGGTACAAATACGACAATCTCCACTGCCTCCTTCCGAAGCGCCGCGAGCCGCTCTGCGGCGAGCGTCCCCTCGCGCAGTATTTCCCCGTCCAAACTAAACATGCATATTCTCATAACTCTAACTATAACAACAAAAAAGGCGCGGCGGATACATTCGCAACGCCTTTTTGTTGTTTTTTAATAATCGCAGTTTACAGCATCTTCACCTCAATATGCACCCCCGATGGAAGCGATAGATTTGTAAGCGCCTCTATTAGCTTCGCAGATGGGTTTACTATATCCACAAGCCGTTTATGCGCGCGCATTTCAAACTGCTCGCGCGCGTTTTTGTGCACGAACGCAGAACGGTTCACCGTATATTTTCTAATTTCAGTTGGGAGAGGCACTGGACCCTGCACCTCGGCATCAAAGCGCGCCGCCGCTTCCATAATCTGCCGCACAGATGCATCCAGTATTTTGTGTTCGTACGCGCGCACGCGGATGCGCAGTTTCGGCGCTTCTGCTTTTTTGGCGGCGGCGCGCCTCACCGGCGCTTTCTTCGCCGCAGTAGCTTTCTTCTTCACTGTTGTTTTCTTTTCGGTCGGCATTTGGTTAGGCAACCACTTTAGTCACTACTCCGGCGCCGACGGTCTTGCCGCCCTCGCGCACCGCAAATCGTGTCTGATTCTCAAGCGCTACCGGTGCGACGAGCTTCACTTTGAATGTAACGGTATCTCCAGGCATCACCATCTCGCGCCCCTCTGGAAGCGTTACTTCGCCCGTCACATCGGTCGTGCGGATGTAGAATTGCGGCTTGTAGCCCGTGAAGAACGGCGTGTGGCGGCCTCCTTCTTCCTTCTTTAGCACATATACTTCCGCCTCAAAGTCGGTGTGCGGCGTTACCGAGCCAATCTTTGCAAGCACTTGCCCGCGATGCACTTCTTCTTTCTTTGTACCGCGCAGGAGGATGCCTGCGTTGTCTCCCGCCATACCTTCCTGCAAGGACTTATTAAACATTTCAATACCGGTAACTGTCGTCTTCATTGTCGGCTTCAATCCGATTATTTCTACTTCCTCGCCGACCTTCACCTTTCCGCGCTCAATGCGCCCCGTTACCACGGTGCCTCGGCCTTCAATAGAGAATATATCTTCAATCGGCATGAGGAACGGCTTGTCTACTTCGCGCGGAGGAACAGTAATGTAGGTGTCTAGCGCTTTCAAAAGTTCATCAATCTTTGCAACCCATGTTGCATCGCCCTCAATCGCCTTCAATGCCGAGCCGCGAATAACAGGAGCCGACTTGCCGTCAAAGCCGTTCTTCGTAAGTAGTTCGCGCACTTCTTCCTCTACCAAATCAACAAGCTCTTTGTCGGTTACGAGGTCGCACTTGTTCAAGAAAACTACAATCTTAGGCACCCCGACCTGCTTCGCAAGCAAGATGTGCTCGCGCGTCTGGGGCATCGGTCCGTCTGCCGCATCTACCACCAAAATCGCTCCGTCCATCTGCGCGGCGCCGGTAATCATGTTCTTCACATAGTCAGCGTGCCCTGGGCAGTCCACATGCGCGTAGTGGCGCGCATCGGAAGAATACTCCACATGCGAAATCGCAATGGTAATAATTTTAGACGGGTCGCGGCGGCCTTCCTTTTCGGACGCCTTCGCCACTTCGTCGTAGCTTCGCTCCTTGGCGAGCCCTTTCTTCGCCTGCACCGCGCAAATTGCGGCGGTCAGGGTCGTCTTGCCGTGGTCAATGTGGCCAATCGTACCCACATTCACATGCGGCTTATCGCGCTTAAATTCTTCTGCCATATATTTTATAAATAACTATTGCTAATAATGTTTTGCAACAAAACTAAAGCGACCATAGGGTCGCTTACTGCGACACCATTCCATACTAACAAACCCTCCCCCAAAGCGCAATCCCCAGAACACCAACACACTTACTTCCTCGCTTCAATGATGGTCAGAGCAACATTTGGCGGCACAGCGGCATAGTGCGAAAATTCCATATTGAACGACGCGCGGCCTTCGGTCATAGAGCGGAGCGTCGTAATGTAGCCGAACATTTCGGCGAGTGGCACTTTTGCCTCCACCACCTTGCTCATTCCGCGGTCGGACACGCCTTGCACTTCGCCGCGCTTGGAGTTCATATGCCCCGTCACATCGCCCATAAACTTTTCTGGCGTTACCACCTCCACTTTCATAATCGGCTCTAGTAGAACCGGTTTCGCTTTGCGACACGCCTCCTGTATCGCTTGTGATGCGGCAATCTTGAAAGCGATTTCCGACGAGTCCACTTCGTGGTACGAGCCGTATGTTAGCTCGCAAGAAATATTTACGAGTTTGAAGCCGGCGACAACGCCGCGCTCCATACCCTCTCGCAAACCCTTCTCTACCGCCGGAATGTACTCTTGAGGAATTATGCCTCCCTTGATTGAGTTTACGAACTCAAAGTCCTCGTACCGCTTTGTGTTCTTCGGAATCTTCGCGCCTTCTTCCAGTTGCCGCATCGGCTTCACGGTAATCTTCACATGACCGTACTGGCCGCGCCCGCCGGTCTGCTTGATATACTTGTTTTCAACCTCCGATTCGCCCTGAATAGTTTCTTTGTAAGCAACTTGCGGCTTGCCGACTGTGGCTTCCACGCTAAACTCGCGCTTCATACGATCCACCATAATCTCTAATTGTAATTCCCCCATACCCATAATCACCGTCTCGCCTGTTTCTTGGTCGCTCTTTATTCTAAAGGTAGGGTCCTCGTCGGATAGCCGTTTCAAGGCAGTGCCCATCTTCTCTTGGTCGGCTTTCGTCTTCGGCTCAATACGCATGGAAATAACGGGGTCTGCAAACTTAATCGGCTCCAATGTTATGGGCGCTTTCTCGTCGCAGAGCGTATGCGAGGTCTTTGCCTCTTTCAAACCAACTGCAGCGGCAATTTCTCCCGCAAAAACCTTCTTAACCTCCTCGCGCTTGTCCGCCTGCAAGCGCACAATACGCGAAAGGCGCTCGCGTCCTCCTGTAGTAGAATTATATACATACGAGCCCGCCTCTACTGTGCCGGAGTATACGCGGAAGAATGCTAGCTGTCCGACAAACGGGTCCGACTGCAATTTAAACACAAGTGCCGCGAACGGTTCCGAATCAGAAGAATGCCGCTCAACTGACTCTCCGTTCTCCGGATTTATCGCCAACACCGCTGGAATATCCAGAGGCGAGGGTAGGTAGTCCACTACTGCATCCAACACAAGTTGTACGCCTTTGTTTTTGAGTGCTGAACCGGTAAGCACGGGAAAGATTTTGTTCTGAAGCACTGCTTTGCGGAGTGTATTTTTCAGCGCATCTATCGGTATTTCTTTTCCTTCCAAATATGTGCTCATTAGTGCGTCGTCTTGCTCAACTATGCGCTCTACAAGCTCATGGCGGTACTTCTTCGCATCTTCCAGATATTCAGCGGGGATTTCCTTTTCCACAACTTGTATACCCTTTTCTCCTTCAAAGTAGTACGCCTTCATTTTTAGAAGGTCTACGACTCCCTCAAACTTTTCTTCCAAACCAATCGGGATTTGCATTCGCACTGCATTCTTTGAAAGACGCTCAATGATGGATTTGTACGAGAATTCAAAAGACGCGCCCATGCGGTCCAACTTGTTGATGAAGCACACTCTAGGCACCCTGCCTTCGTCTGCGTAGCGCCAATTGGTTTCGCTCTGCGGCTCCACGCCGGCAACGCCGTCAAATACGACCACCGCACCGTCCAAGACGCGAAGCGAGCGCTTCACCTCGGCAGTAAAATCAATGTGCCCTGGAGTGTCTATAACATTAAAACGAATCTTCTTTTCCGCGGACTTTTTGTCTGTCTCATACGACGGAGTCCAGAAGCAGGTAATAGCGGCGGCGGTGATAGTGATGCCGCGCTCTCTCTCTTGCTCCATCCAGTCGGTTACAGTGTCGCCCTCGTGCACCTCGCCTATCTTGTGTGTCATGCCCGTGTAAAACAAGACGCGCTCGCTGGTCGTCGTCTTCCCAGCATCAATGTGGGCAATAATGCCGAAATTGCGGACTCGCTCTAGTGGATAGTCGCGGTTCATAAATTAAAATACGCGCACGCGCGTACCAAAACAATACCCTACCACGCCCAAAAATGCAAAATTACTTACTTACTTTAAGAAGTGGAAGAAAAACTTGCCGCCATTGGTCCAGTGTACCGTTGACTCCGTTAATCTCCAACGAATCATTGTGTTGGCATAGCTTTCATGTCACTTCTTCCGATGATTTTCTATACTGGTCAACCGATAGGTGTCACCCTCAATGGTAAAATAAAACCGCCAGCTTCTGGTAATGCGCGCCTGCCATACATCCGTTGCCTCGTCGTACTTTTTCGCTCGAAGCGAAGGATGTCGAAGATTCTGAATGAGCACCCCTGACTGCTTATCAAACGCCTTCTGTACTTCGTGCGGAGCAGTGACGAAATCTCGCTCACACTTTGCAGTTAGCCAAATCCTCATAGGGTTCACTAAACACGCTTCAGACTCGAACGGCGATATTGCTGCGTTGCCGTTTTAAGATGCCGCATGAGCGCTTTGTGAGTAGTAAAGGGGCCAGATACTCGCCCTGCACGAATATCCTCTAATCCTTCCTGAATACCTTTTGGGAGATGCGCCCATTTCTCACGATTAACAACCGCCTGCGCGGAAAATACAATTTCCCCTTTCCGCTCCACGCGTGCTTTCAAGAAATCCCCTATTTCAAAACCAGCCTCCTTTCGAACTTTCGCCGGAATGACGATTTGATATTTGTTTTTTATTGCAACCAAAGACATACGGGCATTATACACCCCTTACAAAAGAGTACAATTGTTCAACTTTCTAACATCATTTTCAATTACATGTAGAATCTACAGAAAGAAAGAACGGCATTTACTACCACGCGAAGTGGGCAAACGCCTTGTTGGCTTCCGCCATTTTGTGCACATTCTCGCGTTTCTTTACCGCATCGCCTTCGTTTTTAGATGCGGCGAATATCTCGTCCGCAAGTTTTATGTGCATCGGCTTCCCTTTCTTCGCACGCGCCGCGCCTATAAGCCAGCGGAACGCGAGTGCGAGCCGCCGCTCTTGCCGCACTTCCACGGGCACTTGGTAGTTTGCACCGCCGACGCGCCGCGAGCGCACTTCCATAAGCGGAGTTACATTTTTAAGCGCGGTATCAAACACTTCCAAAGGATTTTCTACTTTCATTTTGTCCTTCACAACAGAAAAAGCGCCGTACACAATCTTTCGAGCGGTTTCTTTCTTTCCGCGCTCCATTATGTAGTTCACAAGCTTAGCAACCTTCGGCGAATTAAACCGAGGGTCGGGAGATATATCTCTTTTGTTTTTTATTTTTCTGCGCATGTTTTATTTCGGACGCTTGACTCCGTAGTAGCTCCTACCCTTGCGGCGGCCTTCCACACCCGTCGCATCCAGTTTGCCGCGCACTATTGTGTAGCGCAGGTTTACATCCTTCACGCGCCCGCCGCGCACGAGTACTACCGAGTGCTCTTGAAGCGTATGCCCGACACCCGGAATGTAGGCGGTAATTTCCATGCCGTTCGTAAGCCGCACGCGGGCGATTTTGCGGATAGCGGAGTTCGGCTTGCGCGGTGTCTTGGTAGTTACCTTTGTGCATACGCCGCGCTTAAACGGAGAATCAAAAAACACCGGCTTGTTCCGGAGCACATTGAAGCTTTTTGTCAGCGCCGGCGTCTTGTTCTTGCGAATACGCTCCTTGCGCCTGCGCTTAATAAGCTGGTTTATCGTCGGCATATGTCGGCAAAATATAATACACTCTGCGTAAAAAAGCAAACGGCATCTTTTACTATGCCCCAATGCCTGTGAAAATGCGGAAGAAGAAACCGACGGTGGGCGCGAGGAATTGCCAAAGGAAAAAGACGAAGAAAAGCAGTAGGAAAATAGAATAGCGTTCAAGAAAAGCGATTGCTGGAGAGTTTGTCGGTAAAAATGAAAAAAGGATTTTTGAGCCGTCCAAAGGCGGGATAGGTACGAGATTGAAGAGCGCGAGTAGAATATTGATAAACACAACAGATGCAGTTATGACTATAAACGAACTCGGCAGTACACTTCCGAAAAGCCGCAGTACTAGCCCAAATACGAACGCGAGCGCGAGGTTGGATGCGGGACCAGCAAACGACACGAGAGCATCGCCGTATTTACCACGAAGTTGATGCGGGTTTACCGGTACTGGCTTCGCCCAACCGAACACGATGCCCGCATTTGAGAGTATAAGTAGGAGGGGTACCAAAACCGAGCCGAAAAAGTCCAAATGCCGCAGTGGATTAAACGAGAGCCGCCCCGCGAGGCGCGCGGTCGGGTCGCCAAGGTAGTTTGCCGCCGCGCCGTGCGACACTTCGTGCACAACGACGGACATAATAAGTATGACGATTGAAAATATAAGATCTAATTGCATATCGTAAGAAGTATGATACCATATCCTCCTATGCAGTTTTGTCCCATTACCAAGAAGGCATCCGTAATGCGCGGCGCGTACTCGAACCGCACGCGCGCTACGCAGTTCAACCCATGCGGCAAAAGCAGGAGCTACCCCAACATGCAAAAGAAACGCATTTTCGTTCCCGAACTTAAGAAAAGCATTACTGTCAAAGTATCCGCGCGCGGGCTTAAAACCATACAAAAGAACGGCGCGTACGCCACGCTAAAAAAAGCCGGAATTATCTAACACAAAAATCCCCCGCCGGGGGATTTTTGTTTGCAAAAACCAGAAATACTAGTTGTGGTTCTTGATTTCTGAACGCACTTTTGCGAGGAAGCTCGCCGCTGCATCCTGGCCGCCCAAGCCGAATGCGAGCCCGAATCCGATAGAAAGCGCTACTACGACTCCCGTAAAGAGCGTTTGCACAAATGGCGCCGCGATGCCGAGCTGGAAGAGCGCCATAAGGACAGCGAAAATCCAGATGCTCCACTTTGTAACGCTTCCTAGGAAGTTTGCCGAGCGGATGTCTGCCGCCTTAGCCGCGCCAACCACAATGCGCTGCATCGCGGAAGCGATTACTACGGCAACGAGAAGAATCATCACCGCGACAATCACACGAGGCAAGTACAAGAGAACCACTTGCTGTAGAAAGGCGTTCACCTGCGATAGGCCAAGCACTTCAAGCGAGGCGACGAGGAAAACGACAATCACAAACCATTCCACGAGCCCGCCGACGAATCGCCCCGAGTCAAGCTGGAATCCGCCGCGCTTTAGAACGCTGTCTACCTTAGCACTCTCCAAAAGAGAATCCACCTTTAGCGCCCCAACGATGTGCGATACGACACGCCCAAGCAAGCTCCCGACTGCCCAACCGACTACGAAAATGACTATTGCGAGAATCAACTCAGGCAAAAAGCCGGCGATGCCGAGCCAGATGTCCTGAAATGCGCCCTGCAATGTCATGCTCCATGTGTCTAACATAAAAATTGTAAACACTACTTGATAAAAGGAAGCAAACGGCAAGACCATACCGCCCGCTTATTACGCAAAGGTAATGCCTATAGTATACATTGGCGCTGTGGAAAAGGCGTGGACGGGGTGTGGATAAGGTTTCGCTCGGAAGTTACCTCTGCCGAGACCGGAAGATTTTCCCAGCGAGAAAATCTTCCTTATCCGCTCGCCTCGCTCGCCCCTCGCTTTGCTCGGGGCACCTGCCCGCTCGGCTCCTCGCCGTCTCGGCATAGGTACTTCCTCACTTTTGTTGTATTTTGCAAACAAAAACCCCACCGCTTTTCAGCGAATGGGGTTGTGGGAGATCAGTTACTCGGTATCGCCTGCCGAAAGCCCGCTCTGCGGGCTTTCCCAACTCTCCGTTGGGCGGATGGTACCAGCACGGATGGCGCGGTACAGTTCTATGACTTCTTTCGGATGATTGCCGGTAATTTTCACCCAATACGACGGTGGGGCTCCCTTACGGTCGTACGCTTTCCAGTCGTCAAGTTCCGCGTTTGTATCGTCTTTTCGATAAATACCTCGGTCGCGCTGCGGAGTAGCGACAAATTTCTCGTGTAGAGAAGCGCTCACAATGAACGCTTCTGCTTCTTTTGGGATTTGGACTTCCCCTGAAGCAAGCCATCGCCCGTCCTCTTCCACCGAGATTGATATTCCGTGGAATCTCGCCATTTTTTCATTCGGCACACGGCAAAACTCGGTTTGCCCTTCAATTTCTTTTTTGAAGTATGTACGTAGTGTCATCTGCTTCTTCTTTCTCGTTGTACCGCCTGTGTTCCGCGCTTGCTTTGTTGCTCGCTACGGTGCAGGTCGGTTGGTGATACTGACCATTTGTCCTCCGTAACCTAACAAGGTACATTGAACTACCTTTCAGTATAGCATACCTAGTCCTAGAAGTCAATGCTCCGTAACAGAGTCGCCAGAAACCCTTATTTTGCTTGTATTTTTACTTCTTATTCGCCTCGGCGAATTTCTTTTCAAAACCGAGCTTGTCTAGAAGGGTACGGTGTGGGTTCTCCATCACATCGCGCAGAAGGCGGTCGTACATACCCACGCGGTACGAAAGCTCTTGCGACTCAAAAGCCGCGTAGGTAAGCTCCTTGCCGATTTCCGCCTCTATGTCCTTCACCGCGCGCTCCACTATGTGCCGCTTCAGATGGTCGCCGGAAATTAAAATATCAAGGCGGCTTTCTGGGTGCTGTACGAACACGCCCGATACAATCACGAGCTTCAACTTCCCCGCCCCGCTAAATCGGTGGTGTATTTCATCATCGCTTATAAACACAGTGTCGAGCAAAAGCTTGCGCAGAGGCGAGAGGTAGGCAAACCGTTCATCAAGCGCCCACCCATCTTCCGAGACGCGCTTTTTTGCCGATGTTTTCTTCGCCGCCTTGCGTTTGATAAAGCCAACTTTGCGCAGAAGCTTCAACTCATGCTTCACTGCGTATAGATTCGCTTGGCTGCGCTCCGCCACTTCGTCGGCGCAAAACGACTCCTCCTCGTTAAACAAAAACAAGCGCAGTATCTTCACCCTGCTTTCCGAACCGAAGAGTTTTCCTAAAATCTCCATAATTCCATTTAGGGTACTCCGAAAAATACCGCGTGCAAGCAAAAGCCCCTTGCGGGGCTTTTGTATCTGTTGGTTATTTTAGCACTACCTTTCCGCCCGCCGCTTCTATATCCTTTTTGAGTTTCTCCGCCTCTTCTTTCTTCATTCCCTCTTTCAGCACCTTCGGCGCGGCGTCTACCAAATCCTTCGCATCCTTTAGACCTAAGCCGAGAGCTTCCTTCACAACCTTAATAACGGAAATCTTATTTGCACCGCCGCCCACGAGTTCCACCGTAAAGGAGGTTTTCTCTTCCTTGCCCGCCGAAGCGTCAGCGGAGGCGGGTGCCGCAACCGCCGTTGCAGACACGCCAAACTTCTTCTCAAGCGTGCGCACAAGCTCGTTTAAGTCCACAACCGACATCTGTTCAATCTGCTCAATTAGCGCTTTGAACTTTGCCGGGATTTCTATTGGTTTATTTTCTTCCATATTTTTATTATTATGAATTTTTAAGTTTAGCAATCTCACCAAGTCCAACGACCAACCTCTGAAGCGGCGAGTTTACTATATTTGCAAACTGCGCAAGCAATGTCTCTCTACCAGGTATCGCCGCAAGCGCGAGCGCTTCAGAGCGGTCGATAAACTTACCCTCAAATATGCCGCCCACAAGCTCCACCGCCTTCTCAAACTTCTTCGTAAACACCGACACTTCGCGCGCGGGCGCGAGCGTGTCGCCCTCGTTCATCGAATACGCCACCGCGACCTCTCCATCAAGCGGAGCAAGCTCGCCGGACGGCTTTTTGCTCTCTAGAGCGCGGCGTATTAGTGTCTTCTTCGCCACATAGTAGCCCACGCCCTTTTCCTTGAGCGTCTTGCGCAGGGTGTTCGCTTGCGCCACAGTGAGCTTGCCGAACTTCACGAACGCCGCACTTTGCGACATCGCGAAGATGTCGGTAAGTTTCGAAATTATTTCTCCTTTCTTTACTTTTGTAATAGCCATAGAAAAAACCCTTCTCTTACAAGGGCCCCTATAAAAAGAGTCGACCTCTCGGCAGGATTCCTGGAGGAATTTAACGCTTTTGCTTTGCGTCCCGCTGTCTCTGAAGCCCTTACGACTATCCTAACATACTTTATGCAAAATACAACTACTCAAGCGGAATGGTGCTAGTAGCAGTATTGCTCTCAAATGTAACATTCAGAGCTTTGGTAATGGGCGTCCCTGCTGGTGCCGAAATTGCCTGCATGTTGTGCGAGAAGAGTACATTCTCAAGGGAGATGGAGGAAGAGTCGTAGTTTAGCCCATTGTCCAAGTAGGAGATGGTGGAGTTTAGGAAGTCGGATGTTGCATTGGGTTTCAGGTAGATACCTGAAGGAAAGAGCGTAGTTGGAGTGGTAGAGCCGGTGCCATGCACATCGCTTCCGTCAGCATCGTTGTGCCAATGGGTAAAGAGTACGGGAGAGGAGGGGGTGCCCTGCGCTTCTA
>CAYIUC010000003.1:0-31626 GCA_964366535.1 uncultured Candidatus Saccharibacteria bacterium
TAGAAGCGCAGGGCACCCCCTCCTCTCCCGTACTCTTTACCCATTGGCACAACGACGCTGATGGTTCTGATGTGCACGGCAACGGCTCTACCACTCCAACCACTCTCTTTCCATCCGGCATCTACCTAAAACCCAATGCAACATCCGACTTCACAAACTCCACAATCTCCTACTTGGACAATGGGCTAAACTACGACTCATCCTCCATCTCCCTAGAGAGCGTTCTCTTCTCGCACAATGCGTACGGCATCTACACTTCGGGCAGTACGCCAGTTACCAAAGCCATCAGTGTGAGCTTTGAGAGTAATGTGGGGACGAGTACGATACAACTATATTAGAGACGCTCCAGATGTTGATGGGCTTCAAACATCTGGAGCGTTTCTTGTTTTTGTGTGATATTATATCTGTATGAAAAATACACGAATAGGGGAGCGGGGGCTTATCAAGATGGTGTTAGTAATTATTGTCGGGTTAGTAGTGCTCGGGTTTCTTGGGTACAATCTGCGCGACATTATAAACAGCCCTGCGGTATCGGACAACCTGTCGTACGCGTGGGACATAGTAAAGCGCGCGTGGGGTTTCTTGGTAGGGCTTCTGCCGGGCCGATCATAAAGAAGACGCGCTTCGCAGAACGCAGATTTTTTCCTCTTTACCCTCTCTACGGGGGTCCTACGAGATAAAAAATCTGCGTTCTGCTCTGCGCTTTTCTGATGGGGGAGCTGTGGAAAACCTGCTTTGCGCGAATGGGGATACTTCGTATAATGTATGTTAATCCACATTTATATATGCAAAAACCACTCCCCTCCTATTTGAGCGATTTTTTGGAATATTGCGAAGTTGAAAAAGGATTATCGGTGAACTCCGTGAAGAATTACTCGCGGTTCGTGCAAAAATTTTTCGATTGGCTTTCAGAGCAGAAATTAGAACGATTGAATCCGGAGTCACTTACTGATGCGCATATCTCTAAATATCGCGTCTGGCTATCTCGCCGCCCAAATCGCGTGCGGCACGCCGCCACTGGGCTGCACACATCTACCCAGATACGCTACCTCATAGCCCTCCGCTCGTTCCTTGCATACTTTCACGAAAAGAACATCACTACCCTGCCGACCGAAAAAATTAAATTGCCGAAGGACCGAAGCGCCGAACGACATATCAAGTTTATGGATGTAGACCGCTTGCGGCGCTTCTTGGGTGCGCCAGGTACTTCAAACGAAGCTGGGCTTCGCGACAGAGCGATTTTGGAGACGCTGTTTAGCACAGGGCTCCGCGTCGCAGAGCTCGTTGCGCTCGACCGTAAGCAGCTCCAGGGCGCATTTAGCAAAAGCGATTTTGAATTATCGGTTGTAGGCAAAGGCGGGCATCCGCGCATCGTATACTTTTCTTCGCGCGCCTTAGAATGGCTCAAGAAGTATCTGCAGAGCCGCACCAACGAAGACCCGGCGCTGTTTATAAACTTCAAGGGGCCGAAGAAGGATTCGCGGCGGCTCTCGGTGCGCGGCGTAGAGCTTATTGTAGAAAAGTACGCGAAGATAGCAGGCGTAGGGTTCCTCGCGACTCCGCACACACTGCGCCATTCGTTTGCGACTGACCTATTAAGCAAAGGTGTCGACTTGCGGCTCGTGCAAGAATTCCTAGGCCATCGCAACATCGCAACGACGCAAATATATACCCATGTGACTTCCAAACGCCTACGCGAGGTGCATCGCGAGTTCCACGGCGGATCAGAGCTTTCTTAAAAACTAAACAAAGCTAAACCCGCCCCGCAGTATGCGGGGCGGGTTTAGCAATAACTTATTTCGCAAGCGCAAGGGTAGCGCTCGCCTTCCAGCATTTGCCGGAAGAAGCCCACGGCTGGAGGCCTTCCTTGTCGTACAGCCACTTGGCGTAGCCCAAGTTGCCTTCTAGCGTCTTTAAGTCGAAGCCGAGCTTCTCGGCGCGCGGCTCGTGATAGCGTTCGTTAATTTGCATCACGCCTACATCGTTTCTGTCTACTTCGCCACGGAGCACCCCTCGCGCATCAAAGTGTCGAAAACGCGATTCGCACTTCGCAACTTCGGCAAGAGCCGGATTGTCTGCGAAATAATCGCGCACATACTCCTCAAGCGTAATCGGCTGGTTTGCAACCGTCAATAACGGCGCTACTTCCGATGTTGCTGACGGAGCGGTGCCAAAGACAGAGAGAAAAATCAAAAGTCCATTCATTATTTCAATCATAAATGTCAAAAATCCATTACCGCTAACGACCAGAGGCGCGGGTGCTTCCCGACCTCGGTACTACGTATTATAGCACCTCTAGTACCGCATTGTCAAGCCCGCTTTGTCAAGCCGGGAGATAACACAAAACACGAAGCACTTCAGAAGTGAAGTGCGGAGCGGTTACATTATTGCCACTCCTTTGCAGAAAGCGCCGCCGCGGCGGCGGCTTGCTCGGCTTCTTGTTTGGACTTGCCCTCCCCTTCCGCAACTTTTTCTTTTCCGAGGAAGACGGCAACTGTGAAATGCTTGTCATGGTCTGGACCCGCTTCGCGCACTGTCTCGTACGATGGAGTCGTGCCGACTGCGTCCTGCGATTTTTCTTGAAACTGGCTCTTCGCATCCATCCACTTCCCTTCCGAAACAATCTTCTCTGTAAGCGGCAGGACAAAGCGCGATACAAACTCGCCCGCCCTCGGGTACCCGCCATCCAAATACAAAGCGCCAATAAGCGCTTCTATGGCATTGGCTAGAATAACCTCGCGCGCGCGCCCCGTGTCTTTGCGCTCGCCTTTAGAAAGTAGCATAAACTCATTCATACCGAGCGAAGTTGCAACGCCCGCTAGTGTCGTTGCATTTACTAGCCCCGCGCGGTAGGAAGTGAGGTCGCCTTCGTTGTGGCTTGGATATTTCTTGTACAAAAATTCCGTTACTAGTATTTCCAACACAGCGTCGCCAAGAAACTCCAGCCGCTCGTTGTGTTCCGTCTTTTCTTTTGCGTCGCGGTGCTCGTTTAAGTACGAGCGGTGCGTGAATGCGGTGCGCAAGAGCCCTTTGTCGGCAAAAGGAATGCCTATCTTTTGTTCAAATTCACTAAGATTTTTCATAAATCGCTTTGCGCATCAGAAAATTTTGCCCGCTTTACCCTCTCTACGGGGGTCCTACGCGGATCAAAATTTTCTGATGCGCTTCGCTTTATTTTTTTAATAAAATATTCACAGCTTTTGTAACAATCGGCAAGGTGTCGGGGTAAAAGTTTAAACTCACTATGTCTCGCAATTTGAACCATCGCGCATCATCTAGCCCTCCCGAAGTGCCGAGCGTGAGTGGCATAAACGGCGCTTCGGCTAAGAAATAATGTACCTGCTTTCGGAGCTTACCTTTCTCTGGGTCGGAGGCGATGTATTCGTTGAAGCCAATTTCTTCTTTTATCGCCACATCAAGCCCTAGCTCTTCTTTCATTTCACGAATCGTGCCCGCCTGTACGCTCTCCTCACCTTCCAATTTTCCTTTAGATAGCGTCCAATGGCCAAACACATCATGCACTAGCGCGAGGAATGTGTCGCCGCCATCTCTCGCATACACTACCGCTCCGCCGAGCTTCTGTATCGGCATCTTTTCGTACGGCACGGCGACGAGCTTTTTGCGTTTTGGCGACTCGTCTTTCCCGGGCTCGCCAAGTTCGCGGTAAACGGAACCAAGCACTCCGTTTACAAATCTGCCGCTGGCATCGCCGCCGTAGGTTTTTGCAAGTTCTATAGATTCGTTCAACGCCACCTTAGCGGGCACTTCTTTCCTGTCCGCAAAGAGTAGTTCATAAAGCCCGATGCGGAGCACATTGCGGTCTATGCACGCAATGCGCTCCAAGGGCCATTCGGGGGCGGCTTTTGCAATAATCGTGTCTATGTCTTTGCGCTTTTTGAGTACACCCGCGACCAGAGCTTTCACAAAAGAAACATCTTCTATACCCGGGGCAAACTCGGCAACATTGCGGTCTTCTATGTTCTCTAACGCCCTTTCGGGCAACGCGCGGAAGTCCCACTCAAATAGTGATTGTAACGCGAGCGATCTGCCAAGGTGCCTGTTTGCCATAGTAGATTTTTAATGAGCGATGATACTCGGCACCAGATGTTGACGGGCTTCAAACATCTGGTGCCGTTTTTATGATTTCTTTGTCTTTTCAACAGGTATTTCTATCATAACTCTTCCGCGATACTTCCCGCACGTCGCGCACGCGGCGTGCGGGGTGGTAGGTGTTTTACATTCGGGACAAGGAGAAAGAGCCGGAGCCCCAAGCTTGTGGTGGCTACGGCGATTGTTGCGATGCCCCTTCGTTGCGCGCATTCGGACTACCATAATGCATCTAGCATAGCATACGGCAGAAAAAAGAAAAAGCCCCGCTTTGTTCGCGGGGCTGTGCCGACAGTTGTAGGATTAATCGGCGAGATATTGTTGATTGAGTGGATGCTCAAGTATCGCGCGGTATCTGTTATACACATTTCGCTCTTGCGCCAAGTGCGCGAGTGCGCGCACGAGTATTGCGCAATGGAACTTGACTCCGCGCTCTTTCATGAGCATAAGCAGTTCACTCGCCTCATACCATTTCGGCGGGCTCAGCGTTTCGTTACTACGACCCAGCCTCCCTTCTTCCACCAACACTGTATCGCGGAGTTCTCCAGTAATTTTGGTTAGGAGAAATGCACATTTGGTATGCACACCGCCACCTTTGTCAGCGTCTCCAGGAAAGTCCCGAGAGAAAAATGGTTCGTCGCTTACAAAGCGGAATGCAAAGTCGCGATTTTTCGCAACTTCTTGGTACATTCCGCTTGTCGCAGTATCCTTCGGCGTCTCGTTCCCGATACCCGTCTCCACCGGAAACTTTACAAATGTAACAGGATTGCAGTTTTTGACTTCCGTATAGTTCATTGCGAGAAAATGGATTTCTCCGTCTTCTCGCTCTTCGTAACAGACCAGCAATGCTGAATGTGTGCGTGGTCGTCCTTGTGTACTGCTGTTCATCTTACCCTCCTGGGGTTCAATGTTTTTGGTGCGTCTCAAGGTGCTTCGTCCACACGGACGACCTTTCAACTCTACTGTTCAGTATAGCACAAGGGGTTATCCCCAGTCAAGCCACCTATTCCCCCTCCCAGATGTTGACGGGCTTCAAACATCTGGGAGGTCTTTGTGTGTATGCACAAAACTCAAACGATGTATTGGTGATGGTCCATACGCGGCAATGGCGGCGTAGTGCGCTCTAGTGCCGTATCCTTTGTGCAGTTCAAATCCGTATTCTGGGAAACACCTTGCGAAATGCGTCATTCGGCTGTCGCGTTCCACCTTAGCCGCGATGGAGGCGAGCGCAATCGTCAGTTCTCGCTCGTCGCCTTTTATAATTGTTTCTTGATTTAGGAAACTCGCTGGCGCCTTAAGCCCGCCGTCTAAGAGAACGCGGCACTCGACGGGCGTTATGCGGAGTTTCTGAAGCGCACGCGCAACTCCAAGTCGCAACGCATGCGCCATACCTTTTGCGTCTATTGTCTCGTGCCCGACGAAGGCGAGCGCGAGCCGCACAACACCGCGCTCCTCGCCGTCGTGTAGCACCGCGCGCCATCGCTCGCGTTTGTCTGGAGTGAGCTGTTTGCTTTCGCGTGCGCCGCCAAACATTCGCCAAAAATCAGTAAGGCGCGTGCGCTCTACGGCGCACGCGCCGACGCATAATGGGCCAGCAATAGGGCCCCTCCCCACTTCATCTATACCGACAATAAATTTCACACGCATCGATGTATTTTAACATTTTAAGACACCCCTCCCCATGTCACATCCACTCCAGACACCCCCTCTTCCCTCGGAAACCTCGGACTTTCTCCCCCTTAGGTAAAGGGCGAGAAAAAGATAAAGAGGTAAGATACAGGAATGCGGGTACACAACAAACAAGAACTCTGTGCGCGCAGAAAAGAACTGCGCACCGGTGCGACACTGCAAGAAGCGAGACTTTGGGAATTATTGCGAAAAAAACAACTTGGTTATCGGTTCCGCAGACAACAGAGCATTGGGTGGTACATTCTTGATTTCTATTGCCCTGAGAAAAAGCTTGCGGTGGAGATTGATGGAAAGCCACACAAAGCAAGTAAAGAGTACGACGCAGTGCGCACGAACTACCTCAATCTACGCGGTATTCATGTATTGCGATTTTGGGGTGATGAGGTTGACGCAGATGTAGGAACGGTTGCCGCAAAAATCCGAACTACACTTTCCCATCCATGCCCTTTTCCAAAGTGGAGGAATTAAGGGAGGGGTGTTTTCTTCTTTCCTACACCCCCTCACACAACCCTCTCCCCCTTACGAAAAGGGTGAGATGGAAAATGCTATAACATTACAAGTATAAATCTCTGACATCTTCTGGTCTACTTTCATCTGAGAAAATAGTTCTGATTCGATAAAATAAATTTTTTACCCAATCTTGATACTCTCTGGATAAATTGCTATTCGAAGTCAAACGGTTAAATCTGGCATCCATTTCCACCCTATAGATATAAGTTCTGACATTTTCTGCCCGTTCTCTCTCTTGAGGAAAATAAAAATCTAGCCCATGAGGAAATCCAGTCGTTGACCCGATAGGCAAAACAGAAATAGTTGCCGTAAAATACCCGACATCTTTTAAAACTATTTTTATACCCTCAAACGAATTATATTTGTTGACTGTAGTAGTCGACATAATACTGACACTAGAAGGAAAACTATACACTTCATCTGGTGGAGCAAAACGCAGTCGTTGTTCTTCAGTTGGGTGTACGCCGAATATCTTTGATGAGAGAATCCTGTCAAACCATTTTTTCTTTGAATAAGAAGAAATATCAATTTGCGTGAACGGAAATGCTCCTATAGTTATAGCCTTGACCTCTCTATTCTCCGTATAAGAAAAGGTAATTGGCTCCGTATAGTCCGGCATCTTCTCTAAAAGAACATACTCAATTAACTTAACATTAAGCGCATGAATTTCTTGCTCGTTCGTTGGCGTGTCGCATACTTTTACATTGCTCATCTCGCATATTCCTAGCCATTGGTATCTCTGGAATCGTTCGTGTCCGAGCGGACTGTAATAGGACTTGAATTTTTCGTCTCGGAGTATAAAAGTGGTAAAGGGTATCTCTCTACTAGTTACCTCTTTTGCAGGTATCCAAATTATGAAAAAAAGTGTTACAAGGAAAACAATCAGAATTTCGAGAATTCTTCTGCGTTTAAAAGAAGAGGTTGAAAATACAAGAGGTAATAAACCAAATACTAACGCTGAAATAATATGCCAGATGGTTTCTTGATTCCAGCCACTATAAACTAATCCGAATGTAATTATGCCGAAATACACTAAAAAAAAGTACAAAATCATTGTAAAGATTGTAACACAATTGTTATTCCCTCTCGCCCTTTACCTAAGGGGGAGAGGGTTAGGGTGAGGGGGTGGTTTCAGCAGTGAGAAACGAATTCTATTGATAGCAACACGAGTGCGCTATACTACCCCCATGCCGCCGAATTTCACCCTCCTCAATACCCACTCGCACTACTCGCTCCTATCTGCATTGCCGAAAATACCGGAACTCGTGGCGCGGGCGAAGAAAGATGGTATGACCGCGCTCGCGCTAACCGACAATGGCGCGCTCTACGGCGCGATTGAGTTTTACAAAGAGTGCAAGTCGGCGGGCATAAAGCCGATTCTCGGCATAGATGCGTATTTCGCCGCACGCACGATGCAAGACAAAGTGGGCGGCATAGACAACCGCCGTACGCGCCTTATTCTTCTCGCGCAAAACGAGGCGGGCTATCATAACCTTATTAAAATCTCCACCGCCTCGCATCTTGAAGGATTTTACTACAAGCCGAGAGTTGATTTTGAGTTGTTGGAAAAATATCGCGAAGGGCTTTTTGCTATTGTTCCTTTCGGCGCATCGGAGATGGCTCACGCGCTTCGCGTGAAGGATCCTGGTCGCGCAGAAGCATACCTCGCGCGCCTCAAAGATGTTTTCGGAGAAAGGTTGCGGCTTGGCGTCGGTAGCGGCAAAACCACAGCCGACGCGAAAGAACTTCTGCCGGCAGTGCAAGTATTTGGTACTTCTCTCAAGATTCCGCTCGTCGCCGCAGAGCCGGTGTTTTATCTAGATCCGCAAGACAAGCCGGCGCGCGACACAATGCTACTCGTGTCTTCCGGTGGTGATCCAAGAGAGCGTGGTGAGCAAGATACACTGGAATACCACTTCCCTACCACATCCGAACTCGCCGAGCGTTTCGGGCGCACTCCGGAGGCGGCGGCGGAGACCGCGCGTGTAGCCGATGCGTGCAATCTTGAACTTGCGCTCGGCAAATGGGTGTTCCCCGCGATAGACACGGGCGGGATTTCTCACGATAGCGCGCTTGCGGAACTCGTAGAAAGCGGGTACGCACGACGCGCACTTGCGCGAACGGGAGAGGCGGAAGCGCGCGTCGCGTACGAGCTCGGCATCATCAAGCAAAAGGGTTACGCGCCATACTTCCTAGTTGTAGCAGACCTTATGCGCTTCGCGCACGAGCGCGGCATCCTTACCACAATCCGAGGATCAGTCGCTGGTTCGCTATCTACATATCTTGCAGGAATTACAAATGTAAATCCTTTGGAATACAAACTTCCGTTTGAACGATTTCTAAATCCTGAACGGCCATCTGCGCCCGATATTGATATGGACTATGCCGACAATCGCCGAGACGAGATGCTTGAGTATGTGCGTAAGAAATACGGCGAAGATAAAGTCGCGCAAATCGGCACCTTCGGCACCATGATGGCGCGCGGAAGCGTGCGCGATGTCGCGCGCGCGCTCGGGTACGAATACTCGGCGGGCGACCGCATCGCGCGCCTTATTCCCTTCGGCTCGCAGGGGTTCCCTATGTCTATCGCGCGCGCGCTTGAATTGGTTCCTGAACTTGCAAAATTGTACAAAGACGACGACGAGACGAAGCAGATTATAGATATGGCGAAAAAGATTGAAGGGTGCGCTAGGCATATCTCGGTACACGCGGCGGGAGTTGTGATTGCGCCCACTCCCCTGACCGACTATGCGCCTCTACAACTAGACCCAAAAGGTGGCAAGCTCATCACACAGTACGATATGCACGCTATAGAAGACGCGGGGCTCCTCAAGTTTGACTTTCTTGGCATAAAAAACTTAGCAATTCTTGCGGACGCGGTCGCGCGCGCGCGCGAGCAAGAGGGAGTCGCGATTGATATAGAAAATATTCCGCTTGATGATGCAAAAACATTCGCAATGCTTGCACGCGGCGAGACGGAAGGGCTCTTCCAGCTGAACGGCGCAGGGATGACACGATACTTAAAGGAGTTGAAGCCGAGCAGAATTCAAGACATAAACGCGATGGTCGCGCTATATCGCCCGGGCCCAATGGAAACCATTCCGCAATACATTGAGCGCAAACACAATCCGCGACTTGTATCGTACCTTGACCCGCGCCTCAAAGATATTCTCGCGGATTCTTACGGAGTTATCACATATCAAGACGATGTGCTTTTGACAGCCATTCACTTAGCCGGATATTCGTGGCTGGAGGCAGACAAGCTTCGCAAGGCGATGGGCAAAAAGATTCCGGCAGAAATGGAAGCGCAACGGGTAAAGTTGCTAGAAGGGTTTGTTAAGAATGGACTTGCGCAGGCGAAGGCGGAGCAATTGTGGAAATTGATCGAGCCGTTCGCGGCGTACGGATTCAACAAAGCGCATGCGGCGAGCTACGGCAAAGTGGCGTATCAGACCGCCTATATGAAAGCAAACTTTCCCGCGCTGTATATGGCGGCGGTGCTTACGGCGGATTCGGGCGATGTGGAGCGCATTGGAGAGAGTGTTGCCGAATGCAAAAGAATGGGCATTGCTGTTTTGCCGCCGTCGGTAAACGAAAGTCAAGCGGGGTTTACGGTGGTGCGCTCTTCTACCACCCCCTCTCCCTCGTCCGCCTTCGGGGGACTCGGGTTTCTCCCCCTTCCTAAGGGGGAGACACAGAGGGGGTCAGACCGCATTCGCTTTGGACTCACAACTATCAAAAACTTTGGCGAGGGTGTGGCGGAGTCAATTATCGCCGAGCGGAAGCGAGGCGGCGCGTTTAAAAACCTTTCCGATTTTCTAGAGCGAGTGCAAGACAGAAATCTGAATAAGAAGTCGCTGGAGGCGCTCATTAAGTCGGGCGCTATGGACGAGTTTGGCGAGCGTGGGCAAATGCTTGCAAATATGGAGACGCTTTTGCAATACAGCAAAGAAAGCGGAGAGCATTCTGGCGCGTCGCTCTTTAGCGCGCTTCCGGCAAGCGCGGGCATTCGGCTTGCGGAAGCCGCGCCTGCGGCGCAAGAAGAGAAGCTTGCGTGGGAGAAAGAATTGCTCGGACTATATCTATCGGGACATCCGCTAGATAAGTTTAGGCACCTTTTGGAGAAGCGCGAGGTAAACATTGCGCGCGCGAAAACCGAATACAAGGAAGGTATGGTTGCGGTGGTGGCGGGTATTCTGCAGGAAGTGAAGACGATTATTACCAAGAAAAATGAAATTATGGCGTTTCTTAAACTCGCCGATTTCTCGGGCTCTATTGAAGTAGTCGTCTTTCCGCGCACTTGGAACGAACACAAAGCGCTCTTCTCTCCCGATGCGCTCGTGGCGCTCAAAGGGCGCATCTCCAACCGCAACAACACCGTCAGCATGGTCGCCGAAAAAGCCAAGGCGCTTGCGTAGCGGTTTCGCGGAACACGAAATTTTTTCCTCTTTACCCTCTCTACGGGGGTCCTACGCGATACGAAATTTTGCTTTGCGCTTCGCCGTTTATACAAAAAAAGCGGTCGAGACGAATCTCGACCGCTCCAAACTGGACCGCACAATGCGAGAGGACACACTACTGAGCTAAGCTATGCTAAGCTTAATAAATTAGCGAAAAAGTGTCTCCACTTTTTCGCTCCGAACAATACTAAACCGGACTAAGCGGCACGCTGCGTTGCTGAGCGTGACCGGACCGGAAATCAAGCGTCAAAGATTTTAATCTCTGACGCTCCTTACTGTGCAGGAGTTTGCAAAACTACGCATTACCCAACTCAACTACACATCGAAACTGTCCGAATTGCTTTTTCGGCGGGTGGAAGAGTCCGATGCCGCACTTTCCCGCTTCGCCGAAAATAAGCTGGAGCGTGTCGTTTGAGAACGAATCGTCTACAAACGCACGGAGCCGAAGCTCCCAATAGTCAAATCGCGGAGCGACAACCGCTATCATTTTCCGTGAACCATGCGACGCATGCTGCCTGCTTAGGAAAACGCGAATTACTGGCTCCGCGCCATTTTTCCCCAAAAGCGGAGCGGTGCCCGCAGGAAGCGTCAAACGCGATTGAAAACGCGTATGTTGTATCCGCTTCCCTCCAACAACAATCTGTGCGCATCCGCGCGCAAGCGCGTCCCAAAGCCACCACACAGGTACTGCGGGCTTCCCATGAATATCTTTCGACATCGTTTCTTTCACCCCTTCTTCAAGCGGCTCGGCAAGCGAGCCGTTCCACGCAAGTGCTTCCCGAAACTCGTGCCGGCAAATGCGATGCAAAAGAAGCGGCGTTGTCCCAATCATCCGTATCGTTATTTCTCTCATAACAAAGACCTTTCTCTCTTGTTTTGATTTCTGCCTTTTACCATAACACATACTAGATAATAATGCAAATACACTAACTATTGCGACCGCCAAAGTTAGTGTATGCATAAAAAAAGCGGCTCGGACGAATCCGAACCGCTCCGTACCATGCGACACAGCACCGAACACAACCACACTGGACCGTACTGTGTAGCAACTACCCCAACAACTCAATCGCTTCCTTCACGCACTGGTCCAGCGTCAAGCTCCCTTTGTAGGATGCTTGAAGCGCCTTCGGCAATGCGGCGAAGACCGAACGGCGGAACTGCTGTGAGATGAAAATGGTAACACCCAAATCATCTTCACTGCGGATGTTCCGTCCGCGCCATTGCTTGATAGCAAGCGCCACCCTCCAGTTCCACACGGCCCACCGATTATTCCCGTAGCGCGCCACTTCAAATTGCGCTCTCGGGTCGTCTTTTGGCGGGTACGGCGGCCGAAGCGCGAAGATAACGGGCGCAATCTGCCGTGGCAGGTCTACCCCCTCGCCGAAGTTTGCAGCAGTACCGACGAGGGCATAGCCCTCGCCCGCTTTGAACTTTAGCGCGGCTTCCCGCGCTGTAACCCCGTTGCCGTACGAGACGGCTGTTACCCCTTCTTCCGCCATGATTCCCACGAGCTTCTCGCGTTCGTGGTTTGCAACCACTATATGGAGCGAACGGAACCCCGCTTTCGCGAGTTTCTTCGTCGCGCGCGCCATGCGCCGCATCACATTCGTTACCGTACCCTCTTTACGCCCTTCAAACGCAAGGTCGGGCGTGTCGGTCGGCATATAGATGCGCGTTTTCTCCGGCGGAAACGACGGGGGCACCGACAGGAACGGCAACCGAATGCCCGACTCCTGCGCGAAGATTTCGTTGTCGCCTATCGTTGCCGACAGAGCGACCGTGCGTTTCCCGAGCAGCCGCTGTTTTATGAGCGGCGCCACATAGTGGGAGCACACCACGAGCTTGTGCTCCACCTTGTCGCGCTTCCCCACTTCCTCCACATGGTATGCGTAGGTGTAGGCGAGCGCGCCGCGATTTGCCTGCGGCAAACTGTACTCAAGCGAGCGAATGTAGCGGCGCAAGTTGTAAGCAATACTTTCAACTTTGCGGAGCGCTTCCATATCGTCTTCTGCATCCAAGGAGCCCGCGGCAACCGCTTTTGCAACGCTTCGCGCTATCGCGCTCGCGTCTATGGTCTCCAAAATGCCGATGAGTTCTTGTATGTCGGCGGCATCTAGAAGCTCGCCGCGGCGAATCTTCTTCTTTTTCACAATCGCAATCATGCGTTTGCGAAACGAGGCAAGCCCCGCCGCCGCTTCGTGTTCTTCTACCCGCTCTAAGAGTGCGACGGCGCGCTCCAAGTTGTAGTCGGTAATGTCGTAGGAAAGCGCCATGCGGACGGTCTCCGCAACGCGGTGCGCTTCGTCTATGATGAGTAGGTCCGGCTCATCCAACCCTTTGGAGAATAGCCGCGAGAAGAGGTAGTACGAGAGTGTCGCAAGCACCGGCTTGCGCGATACGCTCGCCGCATGCTTCGCCGCGTAATACTGGCACGGCGCCGCACCCTCTTCTTTTGTATTGCCGGTTTCCATATCCACAAAATGCGGGCAGGAACGGCACAGAGATGTCGGCACTTCGTCTGCCGCGTACTTGTATGCGCGGCCCTCATGCCCGAGCGTTTCCTTGTCCACTTCGTGGTAGTAGCACGGGTATGAATTTCTGCCCAAGGCGACGGTGAAGTCGTTTGGGAAGTCCTTCACAAACTGCTCCACGATGGTCTTGGTCGGCGCGACGATGACGCACTTTTGGAAGTGCTTCGCCGCACTGCGCGCCATAGTTGCCGCCATAACGCTTTTGCCCCCTCCGGTTTGTATCTCCAGCGTAGCCGATTGGTGTTCGCCGACGAAGCGGAAACCCGCTTCTTGTTCCGGGCGCATACCATCTGCAAACTTGCCTTCTTTCAGAAAGTGGGATTTAAGCTCTTCCCACGCGAGCCAATGATGTTGCATTTCTTACCTTTCTTGTAGTTTTCAAACAACCGTATTTCCGCTTACTATATAAGCATAAAGGCATATTTTAGTCAAGAAAAAACGGCTCACACAATGTGAGCCGTTCCGGACTGGACCAAAGGTTGCCATGCGCTAGCGAACTGTGCTTTGCTACGCGCCACAAAACAGAAAATTAACAGCGAATAGAGAATAAACCCAATTCGCTCCAAACCGCGCGAAGCTGGACTAGGGCGAACGCAGGGTTACGCAACCAAACAACACCGCGACACTTATTCAAACATATGTAGGACTATACGTCAATCTTGCATTGTCTTTCAATAACCTTTATGATACTTTTATCCATAAGAAAACGCACTTTGCGGTCTTTTGTGTCCGCACGGTGCGTTTTCATTTTCGCTGTTTTTGCCTCCCTATTTTCTCTTTAAGGTTTGACATATAATTAATTTTCTCCTTCGCTTCTTTTTTCAAAAGTTTTGAGCAGGTCTTCACATAGGCACTCAAGACCATCTCGAGTTTGCGGTGCTCATATAGATGTTTCACTAAAGAATAAAAATCTCCATCACTACTCACAATAATCGCTTTGTCATATTCATTTATTTTTAGAATTGCGTGAAGTACCAGGTCGGCATCGCAATTCCCTTTCACCGTCCCATCTTCATTGAAAACAAGCGGCTTGAAGACAATGATAAAACCCGATTTTTGCAAATAGGTGTAGAGTTTTTGATTGTCGGGAAGGTAGCCAAGGAATAAATATGCTTCAGTCACCCGATACTTGTCGCGCAGATACACGCGGAAGCGCGCCCAATCTAGTTCCCAGCCGAGCGACTTAATACCCAGATGTACATTTTGCGCGTCAATGAAAGCATAGTTTTTCACTGAATAAGTGTATCACAAATAAAAAAGCCCCGACGATTGCTCATCGGGGCTCCAAACAGGACATCACGATGCGTTACCCCACGCCGCGATGCGAAACACTACTGAGAAACATAGCGAGAAAATTGTGTAAATTTTCTCGCTCCATACTATGCTGAGCAGTGCGAAACTCCGCGCGACTCTACGGCACCGGAGGGGGCTAAACTATGCTCCGTAAATAGCGAGAAAGTGCTGTCACTTTTTCGCTCCGGACAAAACGCAGCGTTACTTGGCACGACCCAACTTGGCGTAACTCAACCGCGAACTATAGTCAAGCATATGATTATATATTCGTCAATGTTGCGGTGAGATTGGAGAGGTGCTACTCTTAAAGCACAAACGGCTTCGGCCCTCCCCCGCAAGGGGGTAACAAGAAAAATCAGGCAAGCAGTTGCCTGATTTTTCTTTTGAGCACGCTAAAGTCGCCTATTTTCATATCTCCGATTTTGTATTTTAATCTTTTCGCATCTATGAGTCGGATTTGGGACAGAATTGCGGTACTAACGCCACCCTCTTCCTGAAAGGAGAACGGGAAATAGTATTTATTCTTTTTGTCCGTCCTCGTCAGTGGAATAGCCCATAGGACTTCATTGTTGAACTTTTTGAGCACGACGATTGGACGCAAGAATTCGTCTCCTCGGCCGTCTTGTTCAAAGCCGACATTTTCACCAAGATAACAGAACCAAATACCCCGTGCATCAAAAAATACGCGCGGTCGTTCATTTTCAACCATTTGCTTCTTTCCGTGCCACTTCCCGAAATCTTTTTTCATGCGCGTATTTTATCATACAAAAAGCCCCGACGATTGCTCATCGGGGCTCCGAACTCAACACCGCCGCGCGCTATCCGACTTGACTGGGGCGGACCACACGCAACCTGAAACATAGCGATAGGGCACTACTATCCTCTCGCTCCGTAGTGTGCATTACTAAACGACGCCGTGCTGCGCGTTACTGGAGCGGACTGTGCGTTACTCCAAAGGTTTGACAACCCACACGCGGTTGAAGCGCGACCAGCGTCTGCGAACAACCGACTTGGGCAGACGCATAAGGTACCGTTCGTCTCCACTTGGTGTCAATTTTTCGTACTCCAACCGACGCACCGCGTGAGTATCTAAGACATACAGATTATCTGCATCGTACCCGTAGACAAACATAACATGGTCAATCAAACCGCCGAGCGCAATGGACACATCAACGCCGCATGCATACGAAGCATCTACCACCATTTCAATACAGCGTAGAGCTTCGTCTACCGGCTGCGCTTTGGAAAGAGCAGCTTTAACAAACTGTGAGAAGGTTTTTACACCCCGATTGTTTATGTAGAGCTTCAACCCCAAAGAAGCAAGGTAGTCAGGAACTCTGCAAAACGAAAGAAATGTCCACACGAGCCAGCTAGGTACGCGGAAACCGAACACTCCGCCTTTTTCTATGGCAACAGGATTGCCATATTGTGCATTGTGCAGGGTCGGTCGGTAGTAGTTTAGAACATAGTAGAAAAAGTCGCGGCCGCATTTGTTTGCGACTGTTTTGCCGTTGATTTTCTCTCGCGCCACAAAAGCGATATCTGCAAGAGCGCATGGGAGGTGTTTATATGTAAGGTTCATAGCGAATCATAAGGTAACATACTTATGTGGTACGCGCAATTATTATTTTCTAATTCGCGCGAATAAGCATATATGCAAAAATAAAAAACCGCCCCAATAACATCGGAGCGGTTCCGTACTTTGCAATACTATGCGCTGGGTCGCGCAGGTTTGCGTCACGCCGTGTTACTCTGCGAAGCAAAGAATTTCAGCGACCCGAGGAGGACCTCGGAGCGCTCCGAGCACTACCCGACCATACTGGACCGGAGAATAGCAAACAGCACCGCACCGTGCGTGACGGAAGTAAACCGAAAAAAAAGCGGCGGATGTTTTGACACACCTGCCGCTCCGGACATTACCGAACCGCACCGGAGGTTGCCTTACCCTGCCGGACTCTACCGGGAAGATTTACACTCCCGCGAGCGCGCGAAGGTCTGCAGGCGCGTCATCGGCTTCGTATTCCACCACCGGGATTTCCACCTTCGCGTCCTTCACAGGTAAAATCTCCATTTTGCTGATGATGAATCTGCCGAACCGACCGCGGTGAATCGGGTTCCAATCGCACAGTCCGATTTTGCGACCCGCGGTCTCAACGAGCGCCACCACCGTGTCGCGACTGATTTCGCGTTTCGTGTCCAGCCGGACCGTAAACGAGGTCTCCCAGTGCGGAATGCGCGGTCTGGTAATGGCGACAGCAACTTTTTTGCCGCCGGAGTCCAGGTTTCCTTTTGCGAGGAACCCCTTCCAAGGAATGTTGCCGTCCTTGTCGATATCTTTGAACACGCAAAAGTCCTCGGGAAAGTCCAAAAACTCAAAGAGAGTCGTTGACTTCGCTGTGGAAATCTGCAGTTTGCCGGATTTGACATACCGACCTGCACCGACGAGGCATGAAATCAAGTTTTGCGTTGGGAATCCCATTGTTGCCGGCGAACCGTCTGTTCCGCTTTCAGAGCGGTACAACTTAGTTCCCGCTTCTTCCTGCACCGTCCAATCAGTGCGTTTCTGGCTCGGCTGTTTCTGCCGGAGCACGATGTCCAAGAAATCCGGGTCGTTCCCCGGATTCTGGAGCATGCCAGGAGACAAACTCTTGAGGTGGAAACGCAGTACTTCCGCAGATACAACCGTAGTGAGGGTTGTTGTTTTCATTTACTAACCTTTCTATTCTTCACCCTCTGCACTTTGGAGCGCTTTGGGTAAGGCGTTTTTGCCTTCAGTGGTTTAACAAGGTTCTAAAGCCGCTTAACGGCTTAACGCTAACACACGCTAGCATCTAGCGGTCAACCTAACATACGCTATGTTTTCTGTCAAGTGTCGCGGTATGAAAGTAGAACTGCTATCATACTGCTATGAAAAAAGATACAAAAAAGGCGGCGGAAGGCAGTGAAGCGCCCGGAGAGCGCGACCATCGGGTGATTGGCAAAGAACTCGGGCTTTTTGCGTTTTCAGATACGGTGGGCAAGGGGCTCCCGCTATGGACTGCTAAGGGGGCGGTACTGCGGCGCGAGCTTGAGAGGTTTATTACCGACGAAGAATTGCGTAGAGGGTACCAGCATGTCGCAACACCAGATATTGCAAAAATTGATTTGTACAAAAAGTCGGGGCATTACCCATACTACAAAGAATCAATGTACGCGCCGATAGACATAGACGGCGAATTATTTATGCTCCGGCCGATGTCGTGCCCGCACCATTTTGAACTATACCTCTCTGCGCCGCGCTCGTACCGCGAGCTTCCGATGCGCATTGCCGAGTTTGCCAAGATGTACCGCTACGAGCTTTCGGGAACGCTCTCGGGCCTCGTGCGCGTGCGCGGTTTCTGCCTCTCCGACGCACACATTATCTGCGCCGACACGACGCAGGCGGCTGCCGAAGTGTCCTCTGTGCTAGACCTAATTGATTATTTCTCCGGCGTGTTTGGGTTGCATAAGGGAAAGGACTATTGGTACCGTTTGTCGCTAGGCGATCGCGCGGATGAAAAGAAATATTACAAAGACGATGTGGCGTGGGACGCGGCAGAGGAGGTGCTACGGAGCGTACTAAAAAAGCGCGGCGAGAAGTTTACCGAAGCGGAACACGAAGCCGCGTTTTATGGTCCGAAGATTGATGTGCAAATGAAAGATGTGCGTGGGCTGGAGAATACGGCTTTCACTGTGCAGTACGACTTCGTGATGCCCAAGCGCTTTAAGCTTGTCTACACCGATAATGGAGGCGCAGAAAAAGAAGCAATCGTGATACATCGCTCGTCTGTCGGCGCTTTGGAGCGGCTTATCGCGTTCCTTATAGAAAAGTACGACGGCGCATTTCCGCTGTGGCTCTCTCCTGTGCAAACGAAAGTGCTTCCTGTGGGCGAGAAATTCTTACCATACGCACGAAGCATTCATACAGAACTTATAAATAGCGGCATCCGCTCGGATCTGGACGAGACGAACGAAACGCTCGGCAAGAAAGTGCACAGTGCAAAAGTAGAGAAAGTTCCCTACTGGATAGTTGTAGGCGAGAAAGAAGAAAAAGAAAATATGCTTACACTGGAAGGGCGTGACGGAAAAAAGCAAGTGCTTATACTCGCGGATGCGATCGCGTTCCTCAAGAAGCAAATTGCAGAGAAGAATTAACGAAGCGGAAAGCAGAATTTTCGTCCGCGTAGGACCCCCGTAGAGAGGGTAAAGCGGCGAAAATTATGCTTTCCGCGAAGTGTTTCTGCTAGATGTCAAGTGTTGCCTTTTTGGCGTTTGCTTGGATAAACGATTTGCGGGCGGGCACATCTTCGCCCATCAGAGTATCAAAGGTTTTGTCGGCTTCCTGCGCATCTACAACCGACACCTGTTTAAGGGTGCGGCGAGCTGGGTCCATTGTGGTTTCCCAAAGCTCTTCTGGATTCATTTCTCCCAACCCTTTGTAGCGCTGTACTGATATTCGCACTACCTTCTTTTCTGTATCTGTTTCTTCTACTTCAACTGATTCGATCTCTTGAATCTTTTCTGCGTCTTTGCCGAGTATGCGCGCCTTATCTTCGTCCGAGAATGCGTAGAAGAACTCTTTGCCTTTTTTGATTTTATACAAAGGCGGCTGGGCAATGTAGATGTATCCGCCGTCTATGAGCGCGCGGAAGTAGCGGTAGAATAGCGTCAAAAGCAGTGTGCGGATGTGCGCGCCGTCTACATCGGCATCGGTCGCGATAATGATTTTATGATAGCGAAGCTTCGTTACATCAAACGAATCCGAAATGCCAGTGCCTAGCGCGATAACGAGCGCTTTAATTTCGGCGAATCCCAAAATCTTGTCCAGTCGCGCGCGTTCTACATTCAATATTTTGCCTTTGAGCGGCAGTACTGCCTGCGTTTTGCGGTCTCTCCCCTGCTTCCCAGAGCCGCCGGCGCTGTCGCCCTCTACGATAAAGATTTCCGCCTCTTCGGCGCTCTTTGTTTCGCAATCGGCGAGCTTCCCCGGAAGCGTCATACCCTCCAGAGCTCCCTTGCGCAAGACCGACTCCTTAGCCGCTTTTGCGGCTTTGCGTGCGCGGAGCGCGAGTATTACCTTGCCGACAATAGCGCGCGCGTCCTCTGGATTTTCTTCTAGAAACGCCGCGAACGCTTCGCCAAACACTGTCGTAACCGCCGCTTGCGCTTCCACGCTACCAAGCTTCGCTTTGGTTTGCCCTTCAAATTGGATTTCTCGGAGCTTCACGGAAACAACTGCCGTGAGCCCCTCCAGCACATCATCGCCAGTAAAGTTGTCTTCATTTTCTTTTACGATTCCAGCTTTGCGCGCGTAGGCGTTTATTGTTCGCGTGAGCGCGGCTTTAAAGCCAGTGATGTGCGTTCCGCCTTCTGGATTCGCTATGTTGTTTGCAAATGCGACGATGCGAGAAGAAATGTCGTCGGCGTACTGGAGTGCGACGGACACTTCCTCGACTCCCTCCGCCGCTTTTTCTACGGAAAAGATATGCCGATGCGCTGGTTTAAAATTTTCGTTATAAAATTGCACAAGCGACACAAGCCCGCCCTCAAAGTAAAATGTTTGCGACGGCACATCCATCTCAAGCTCGCGGAGGTAAAAAATATCTGCGGTGTCTACTTTGTCCATACTCCGCGCGTCTATGACGCTGATACGAAGACCCTTCACTAGATACGCCTGCTCGCGCATATGGGCGACGACCTTGTCGGCGCTCCAAGCGATTTCGGGGAAAATCTGAGGATCGGGCTCAAACACGACAATTGTGCCGTGGAGCTCTGTCGCGCCTAGTTTCTTGACGCGCGCTTTTGCTTCGCCACGCTCGTATTCTTGACGGTAAATGCCGCCGTCTTTGTGTACCACAACTTCCGTGTGTACCGAGAGCGCGTTCACAACCGACGCGCCTACGCCGTGTAGCCCGCCAGATACGGTGTACCCTTCTCCGCCAAACTTGCCGCCTGCGTGCAGGGTAGTCATAATTGTTTCCAATGCAGAAACTTTCGTTTGCTTGTGAATGTCTACGGGTATGCCGCGGCCATTGTCCACAACGCGCACGCGGTTCCCCGGCAGTAGCGCGACTTCAATATCATCGGCGAAGCCACCCATCGCTTCGTCGCGCGAGTTGTCAAAGATTTCGGTAATGAGATGGTGGAGACCATCAAGCCCAGTAGTGCCGATGTACATCCCAGGGCGCTTGCGCACTGGCGCTAGCCCTTCAAGTACGGTAATGGAAGAGGCATCATACAGATGCCCCGAGCCGTTATTTTTCTTGGCTTTTTCAGCCCCTTTTTTAGCCATTGTAGTACCCTTTATTATACCAAAAACAAGGGGGAAAAGGAAGTGTGAAAACACCCCCTCACCCTTCCCTCTCCCCCTTATGTAAAGGGCGAGAGGGGGAAATGCCGTAAACTAATCAAGACCTTCGCAACACTTCAAGCGGTGTTTGGTAATTAATCCCCATATGTAAGCGGGCGCTGTTGTAATACGGCAAGTATGCTGCAAGCGCTTCTCGGAAGTCGGACAGCGTGTGCGCAGTATGGTCCAGACACTCTTCCTGTAGCGTCCGGTTGAACCGCTCCACATGTGCGTTGTCGTTTGCTTGCCGTACGCGCGAATGGCGGTGTTGCATGCCCCTCCGCCACATGCCGTGGGTAAACCATGTAGAGAACTCGCTACCATGGTCGGTCTGGAGCATTTGGAAACGGAAGGGAGCGCGCTCCTGCGCTCGGTCTATGAAGTCAATGCTCGCGATTGCGTTAATGCGCTCTACCACTTCGGCGTATGCCCACCGAGAGAAAATATCAATGAGCGTATAGACATATATTTTCGTACCATCTGGCGCTCGAAGGTGTACTGTATCCGCCTGTACTAGAGCGCCGGCGCACGATATTTCAGGTCGCGGCGTTGCATCATGCGGCCGTTTCCACGGACTGCGTTTTTTGAGGAGCCCCAGTCGTTCTAATGTTCTTTGAACACTCGGGAGCGAGACGCGCACTCCATCACGCTTCAATTCCGCGTGAATGACCTGTCCGCATCGTCGCCGACCGATGCGTTTTTCAATGATTTTCTCCACGATTTCTTTTTTGAGCGCTTGTGGGCTCGTCTTCGGTCTTGATGAACGCGTCGGCAGTTCATGCCACCCCGTCGCAAACGGCAGACGACACCAGCGCGACACCGTGCTCGTCTCTACGCCGAAACGCCGAGCAACTTGTCGCATGCTCCACCGGCGATACTTTACTAAATTGACTGCATCCCTTCGTACCCTCGGCATTGCCTGATTTTGTGTGTATGACATATGCGTATTTTACCCCTTGGGTGTTGCGAAGGTCATGATACATTACGATGCCTTGACTTTTAGTACCTACTCGTGCTATCCTATTTACTAGAAAAGTTGCCTTGCTGACAAAGTGTCCTGCAACTAACCAAAAGGAATTATGACCATTGAGGAAATGCTTGAAAAAGAAACACGACGGCTTTGTAAAAAACAGGATTTCGGTTCTGCTTGCCTTGTAAGGGGTATTAAACAGGCAATAAAGGCCGTCTTTGACGACCAACGCTACGAACAAAAGCAACTCTCTAAAATGGAGATTGCGACGGTCAGACGGTTTGGAAAACTCTTCTCTCGCTAGAATTCTAGCGAAAACTCGCGTCCTGAAAACGGTCGCGGGTTTTTCTTTTCCTGCCCTTTGCCTAAGGGGAGGTGGCGAGACGAATGGGTGTCTTTTGTAATGTAAAAATAGATTCCGACCGTAATCTATTTTTACATACCCTAAAATTACACAGATTTCACAGATTCAAATACCTCGCACGATTCACTAGATGCTCGTCGTGCGTTTTGGCGTAGTGCATATTTCCGTCTTTGTCGGAGAGGTAGTAGAGGTATGGGGTGTCTATGGGCGTTACTGACGCGCGTAGCGCGTCTAGCCCCGGGTTTGCTATTGCGCCTGGTGGTAGGCCTTTGTAGCGATAGGTGTTGTAAGGCGAATCAATCTGCAAATCACCGTCGGTAAGGTCGTACGATTTGCCGTCAAAAATATACGGAAACACAGCGTCTACTTGTAGAGGCATCCCTAGGCGTAAGCGCTTCCAAAGAATGCCTGCAATGCGCCTCCTGGTGTCTGGCGTGCGCGCCTCTTTTTCTACCAAAGATGCGAGAATTACGACATCGCGTAGCGGTTTTCTGAAAATCTGTACGAGCGCGTCTATTTCGGATATCTTTTTGTTAAAATTATTTTCCATCACTTCTATGACCTCCGCGGCAGAGGCGTTTGTAAGGAAACGGTAAGTGTCTGGAAAGAGATACCCCTCTTTCTTTGCGGCGAGCGTTAGAAATTCGCGCGCATTAAACTTTGGTAGATTCTTCGCAAGCGCCGCCGCCGTCTCTTTGTTTGAGAGCCCTTCGGGTATTACGACTTCTGTTTCTTCTAACCCATATTCTCCCGTCACTAGCCGCTCGGCGATTCGAAGTGCAGATGCGCGATCTTTGAAAAAGTAATCGCCAGCGGCGGCTCCAAAGGAGCCGCCGCGGAGCGTCACAAATGCTTTGAGCCACCAACTAGAGCGCACGAGCCGCCGAGCTTCAAAGTCCTCCGTAATATCGCTAAGCGTCGCACCCCGCTCTATCGTAAGAAAGGTATCTTTCGGAAAATCAAGCGGCGGGCGATTGTAGAGCGCCTGCACGAATGCAAAAGTAGCGAAGAAGACAACCGTGATAGTTAGAAAATATTTATACATATCTCAAAGACGGCACCCGATGTTTGCCGCCTATCAACATCGGGCGCCGTTTAGATTGGCAAATTTGGCGGCGGCTCCGCCTTGCGCGACGGTGCGCGTCCAATCGTCGGCGTAGATGCGACCTTGCCCGGGAAGTGGTAAATGGTAGCTAGTTCTTCTGCCGTCAAAATAAACGGCTTTTCTACATGGAAAAATCTATATGGATAATGGAAGAACGAACGGCGGCGGTATGCGTCATACATTTGCTTGCCGTATATTTTCTGAAAAATGGACACCATCTTTTCGCGCATGCCGGTAAACCATACGATATCCTTCGTTTCATCTGCGAGGTCGGTAAACCAGCCGAGTCGAAACCCATTAAAGTAATTAGCGCTGTATTGGCGAAATGCGCCGACGAGCGCGGGAATTGACTTCCCTATCTCCGACTGCGCCTCCCCTTCTGCGAAGTACAGCGCGCGAATCATACACTCGTACGCGGGCTTGTTTAAGCTCCGTTCTATAGCGTCTACTTGGTCTTTTTCTGTTGCGGTGAGTGTTGGAATAATAGGAAATCCAGCTTCGCTTTGTTGGCGCGACGACTTCGTCTTCGGGTCGCGTTTCAGAATCTCGTTTACAATTTTTTGCGCTTCTTCTTTCCAATCCGAACGCTTAAACAAGTGACCATGCACTAAGCCGCGGTCTTGGTGCGCCTGCGCCAGAATCTGAATCCAACACTGCTCGCCTTTTTTGAGCCCGCCCAAAAACTCAAGCATCGGAGTTATAGGATCTACTTTTATTTCCTCCTCTTCTTCTTTGTCTAGCCCGTAATCAATGTAGGTTTTAATTGGGTATGGATCGGGCTTAGAGAGCTTCACATATGTGCCCCACATAAACCTGCCTTCCGGTCCGTACGGGTAGCGCGCTGCATAATCGGAAGCCTCGTTTATCTCTACAGTCGGGTACTGCGCATAGATTTGCGTTTCTACAATCTTCCTTAGCTTCGGCCACACCCAGATGAAAAAGTGCACCTCCCCGCCAAACGATGCTATCTCAAACGAATACCACGGACCCACCTTTCCGTCCCAATAAGTATCTACGAAAGTAACAGACCCCTTGCTCCAAACCGTGGAAGAGAAAAAGAGCTCCATTGCTTTGGGGCTTCGCATAATCTCGCGTGGCAATTTTATTTCCAAGAGCACATATCCAGTTTTCTCAAAAAAGTTGGCGCGCACATATCGAAGCCATAATGGAACAAAGATATACAAAAGCAAGAGCGGTACCGAGAGCGGCGCGAGCTCGCGCACCCATGCTATGGAAACGAGAAACAGCGGAGCGAACACATTAGGAAAGAATTGTGCGTATATAAAAAAGCCGAGCGCACTCGCGCGGAAAAAGTATGCCCGCCACGGGCTTTCCTTGTCTTTCTTAAACAAGTAGGTCAGAAGCCCCCCGAACGCATTGAAGAAGTCAGAGACCACCTCTTTCATGCGGAATAGTATAACACACTGTTTTTCTTGCTATCTAACCGCCGAGTACTTGCCTTCTTTGTCTTTCTTGAAATACTTTTTGTTTTGGAGATTGACGGAAATGGTGTTTTCTTTCACATAGCGCTCCTTCAGGACCTTCTCAAAGACCTGCTTCTTGGTGAGAGGGCCGTGCTTTTCTAGAATCTTCGCAATCACCTCGCGCACTACGCCCGACATATATCCCCACTCGGCGAGAGCGTATAGCCCGCGGCCTACGAGCACGAATCGCTTGTCTTTGATTAGCTCGTTGTGCGTTGTGGCGACATGCGCCTTTTTACCAAAAAGCTTCTCAATGGCGCGCGCGACTTCCGTGAAGTGAATTGGGCTGCCATGTTTGCGGATAACTAGAAACGCGTAGTCGCGCACGCCCTTCATCTTGACATGCGGTGAGGTAGTAAGCCCCCACTCGCCCAAAGGGTTCTTGCCTATTTTCTTGGATAGCGCGAGGTAGCGACGGACAATGTGTTCTTGCTTGAAATGGTCGTCTAGGTCTTCTACATGCGTCAAGAACTGCGCGATGATATCCAGCTCAGACACTAGGTCTTTGTCGGAAAGAGAGTCATAAAGTTTGCGCAACGCGTCGTGAACTTTGGTTGCTAGCTTATCGTTTATGTGCCAGCGGTGCTTCAGATGGTCATCCTCCTTTGTTTTCTTAAATTGTTCGCCTAGCGAGAGTAGGAAATGCGCATGATTGCGCACGCTCGCGTCTTTAGATAGGTGCATTAGAAACGCTTCCTCACCCACTATGCCGCCGAATTCGTGTAGCGCCTTCTCCAGCTCTGCAAAAGCCGCCTTTTCCTTTTGGTACGCGTCTGCCTTGCGAATACTCGCGAGAGCGTAATTCTCTATTTGGCGCACGCGCTCGCGTGTAATGCGGTAGCGCTTGCCTATGGAGTCCAGCGTTTGGCGCTTCGTTTCTTTACCGAGCCCGAAACGGCACGAGAGCACATCGCGGGCGCGCTCCGGCAGCGCCTTCAATAACCGTGCGGTTACCTGCTTCGGATTAAACGATATGATTGCGCCAGTGTTCGCTGTTGCCATAATGGTATATTGATACTATTAAGTTGAGCAGAAGTCAACTCTTTGGTAATTCGTTTAGTTATATACCCCTATGGAATAGATGTCAAGTTTTGCAATACACCCCCTCACCCTACCCTCTCCCCCTTATGTAAAGGGCGAGAGGGTTTTTCTTACCCTGCCCTTAACCTAAGGGGAGGGAAAGGGAGGGGTGTTTTTGTACCTTATATTAGTTCGTCACAAAACTAACTAACCGATCTTTTACAAAAAAGCGTCTGGTAATGTTCTTGCCAGCGAGCCAACGCGCCGCCCCAGGAAGAGATTCGGCGAGCGCAAAGGCGTCGATATCTCCGATGCCGCGCGCGGCGCGGAACGCGCCGCGCGCTTTCCCGTTTATCTGCACCGCGATGGATACTTCCTCCCCCTCCGCAAGTTGCGCATCATACTCTGGCCATTTTTCCAAATGTACTGATTTCTTATTGCCAATCTTTCGCCACATTTCCTCTGCGAGATGCGGAGCAAATGGAGCGAGCAAGCGCAGTAGTATTTCGTATTCCCCGCGCATTATTTCCGGTTGTTTTTCCATTGCGTTTAAAAGTGTCATAAGCGCCGCAACGCCTGTGTTCATCTTGCATGTTTCTACTGCCTCGCCGACTTTCTTGATGGTTTGATGAAGAAGGGCAGAATTCTTATTCGGGGCATGTTTCGCAGAAGACACGAATTTTCTTGCTAGAAAATTCGCTCGTTTTCGCGCCGTCGCGCTCAAAAGCTTCTGCTCAACATACCCGCTCAACAAATTCTGCCCTATTTTCGTTTGTAGCTTCCACACCCGTTCCAAGAATCTGCGAACGCCGACTGCGCCGTCGGGGTTCCAAGGGTAGCTTCCTGTTTCGTTGTATGGGCCGATAAAGGCAAGGTACATGCGCACCGTGTCGGCTCCAAGCCGCGCGACTTCCGCATCGGGGTCTATCACATTGCCGCGCGATTTGCTCATTTTCTGCCCATCTGTGCCCATTATAAGTCCGCGGTTCATTCTCTTTACATACGGCTCTTCGTCTCCAACAAACCCAAGGTCAAAAAGCGCCTTGTGCCAAAAGCGCGAGTAAAGGAGGTGCATCGTCGTGTGCTCCGCGCCGCCGGAATAAAAATTGACCGGCATCCAACTTTTCATTTTCGCTGGCGCGGCAAACACTTTTCTATTCTTCGGGTCGGTATAGCGTAGGAAGTACCACGAGGAGTCCACAAATGTGTCTAGCGTATCCGTCTCGCGCTTTGCCGCGCCTCCGCACCGAGGACATTTTACATTCACCCACTTTTCCGCCTTCGCCAAAGGCGACTTTCCGTCGCCGGTCGGAATATAATCTTTTATTTCCGGCAACTTCACAGGCAGATTTTTGTCGAGTACAGGCACGACGACGCATTTCGCGCAATGAATAAGTGGAATCGGTACGCCCCAATACCGTTGGCGCGACACCGTCCAGTCGCGCAGATGATACGACGAAGTCATTTTTCCGCCTACCGCTTCGGTGATTTTATGCCGCGCTTCTTCCGATTTTATTCCGTCAAATTTTCCGGAATTCACAAGCACGCCTTCACCGGTGTATGCGCCATGTTCTGCATTAAGCTTTGCGTCCCACAGCTCTATTTCCGCATGCGTCATTTCCGCGTAGTTAAACTGTGCACGCTTGAGCCATACGATGTCATGTTCGGCTCGTTCCTTATCGCTTATTTCTTCTCGCGTTTGGTCAACAAGGTCAAAGAGCACCGCCGTTGTATAGGAGACGCGGTTTTGGTCTTTGTGCGCGGCGAAGTAGGTCGCCTTTGCACGCCCGGGTAAAACGCGTACAAGTTTTAAATTTACAAATCCTGTTTCTTCTTTTACTTCACGGCGCGCCGCTTCTTCTGCGCTCTCGCCTTCTTCCATACCGCCCATCGGGAAGGTCGTCCAATCAAAACGCTTCCACCGTAGTGCTAGATATGTGTCGGTCTTAGGGTCGCGGACAATAGCATGAACATTGTTGCGCGTTACCACTTTTTTGCCATCAATCGGTGGGTTTCGTTGGTCGACAATATACGGCAACACAACTTCCTTTATCGGCAGTCCTTTTTCTTTGGCAAACGCATAGTCGCGCTCGTCGTGCGCGGGTACGCCCATCACCGCCCCTGTGCCGTACTCGCCGAGCACATAGTTAGCGACAAAAATCGGCACCTCTTCGCCGTTCGCGGGGTTGATTGCTTTAAGATTTTGTGCTTTCTTCGCAAGCGGGTGCGTGGGCGATAGAGCAAGGAATGAGACGCCAAATAGCGTGTCGGGGCGAGTGGTAAATACTTTGATTTTTTGGGATGGGTCGTATTTGATTTGAAACTCTATTTCGGCACCCTCACTTTTCCCAATCCAGTTCCTCTGCGCCGCTTTTATTTCCTCCGGCCAGTCCAACTTTTCCAGCCCAGCGAGCAAGCGCTCCGCGTAGTCGGTAATTTTGATATGCCATTGCTCCATCTGCTTTTGTACCACGCTCGTACCGCACCGTTCGCACTTCCCTTCTTGCCCTGAGCGTGTCGAATGGGTCACTTGCTCGTTTGCGAGCACTGTTTTGCACGACGGGCACCAATTCACCGCCGTATTCTTCTGGTACACGAGCCCGCGTTTAAATAGTTGCAAAAAGAGCCACTGCGTCCACTTGTAGTAGGCGGGGTCGCATGTACGCATCTCGCGCGACCAGTCAAACGATGCGCCCATAGAAAGGAGCTGTTTGCGCATATAGGCAATGTTCCCCTCCGTCCACTTTCTGGGGTTCAACCCTCGCTTTATTGCCGCGTTTTCTGCCGGCAAACCGAAAGCATCAAAGCCAATAGGAAAGAGCACATTCTTACCTTTCATTCGCAAATACCGCGCGAGAATATCGGGCACGGCAAACGCATACCAATGCCCCACATGCAGGTTGCCCGACGGGTACGGAAACTCGGTAAGCAGATAAAAATTCTCTTTTCCGTTTTTTGTATCCGGCGTTTTATTGCCTTGCCTCAGCCATACTTTTTGCCAACGCCGCTCAATCTTTACATGGTCGTAATTCTTTTGCTTGCCCAGCGAAGCGCCCTGCGCGGAGTTGGGCCATTTCTTTTCTATTGCGCTGTGGTCGTAAGGTTTTTTTGTATTATCTTGTTTTTGCATACGGCGGGTAGCGGTCGGGGTCTAGGGTGCGTTCAAAGCACACGCGGCCGGCGGAGTGCTCCCAGTTTTCCATAGGAGTAATATCGCTTGTGTAAAGATGTATCTTTTCATTTGTGTAGATTCGCGCATCGCTTGGAAGCGTGAAGTTGGCGCAAAGCGTAAATGAGTATCCTTCACCGAGCGTAAATTCATAAGGGTTTTTGGTCTCAGGGTCAGACGGTACTTTGTAGCCGGAGAGCGGGTCTTCTAGTTCCGCAGGCGACTTCGGAAAGCGTTCTTTTTGTTGCCAAAAGTTTACCGTTTGCCACTGAATGCTTTGCAAATCAGAAACACGCTTTTCGTCAAAGCGCATCTTGCGTATTGTTGCGGGCGAGCCCATTACGAAAAAGCCGAAGATAACAGAAGCAAGTACGATGAGCGAAGTATCAATGAGGAACCACTTCCGCAGTCGGAGTGGCGCATCTCCGCGAGCGCGCATTTCCGTGAGCATATACCAAAATACGATACCCGATACAGCAAACACCGCAAGCGCCTTCCATGCGAACCGCGCAGTAAGCTCGCCGCCGAGAAACCCGTTCAAAAGTGCAATGAGGTCCCCGACCAGCGCGGCTCCAGCGGCAAAAATCGTGAGCGCGAGGAGCCACTTGCGTAGCGCGAGGCCAAGTTTAGCTGGCTCCGCGACAATCCCTCGCTTGATAGCAGTAAAGAGCAGAAGCGATATTGGAAACACCACTATAAGCGACGCAATCGCAAAACGAATGCCGCCCGAATATGGGTCTACAAAGTATTGCAATTCGTCGCGGTATGCCGTGTCTATAATTGAAAACAAGAGCGCCACCAAGGCACCCGCGCTCCAGTAGAGCGTTACGAGCGCTCCGGCGTACAGAAAGAAATCTTTTGGCGTCAATTTTGGTTTATCCATATTTATATTTTAAATTCAATAATATCGCCATCCTGTACTATATACTCTTTTCCTTCTGTACGCACCAAGCCCTTTTCGCGCGCGGCGAGGTACGAGCCGGCTTCCATTAGTTTGTCGTAGTGTATAACTTCCGCGCGGATAAATTTGTCGCGAAAGTCGGTGTGGAGCGCCTTGCCCGCTTCTGGCGCGGTGCTCCCGCGCCGCGTTGTCCACGCGCGCGTTTCGTCTTCGCCTGTCGTGAAAAAAGAAATAAGATCAAGAAGCGCGTACGCTTCTACGATAAGTTTGTCTACACCAGTTCCAAACACTGGATCTACGACGACGAATCGTCCGGGGATTTTGTCTTTTATTTTTTCCGTTACATTTTCCGCCGCTTCAGAAGAATTGAGTACATAAAGAACCGGCTTCTTCAGCCCCGCTTTCTCTAACTCCAAGTTGATAATTTCAATATCAAAAAGCGGGTCCACCTTTTCGTGCACATGAATAATATCTTTGTCTTCAAACACGCGCACTACTTCCGCTATAGCGTCCACCTCGCGGATGTGCGACAGGAATTTATTTCCCAATCCCTCCCCTTCTGATGCTCCTTTCACTAGCCCGGCAATGTCTACAAACTCCACAATTGCCGGAATCGTCTTTTTTGAACGACTAAGTGTACTTAGCCGTTGCAACCGCTCGTCCGGCACTGGCACAATCCCAATGCTCGGATTGATTGTGCAAAACGGATAGTTTTCAGCAGGAACACTCTGCTTCGTCAGCGCATTAAACAGCGTGCTCTTCCCCACATTCGGTAGCCCAACGATTCCAATTTTCATAAAAAAGATACTATCATTCTTTACGAACAATTCAACGCACTACCTTCCATGATTTATTAAATCAGTGCGTCATAAATTGCCATTAATTTTTAATAAAGAAACCGCCGCGTAAGTATGCTTACGCGGCGGTGGAAACATTGTTGATTAATCACCGCACATCATTGCCTCTGAAGGGTTATGATGTATCACAACTTTTACACCTCGCTCTCGTAAAAGCAACAACACATCATCACCGACGCGCCGCATCGTGCTCACATGATTTACAACAGGGTTGCGCCGAGAAATCATTACGCCGATGTCGGATGGCGAAGAGCCGGCTGGAATTGGAAATTTTGGAAATACAACCCTGTCCCATGTGAGTTCCCCCTTTTCTGGGCCAACCGTACAGGAAACGACATCGTAGATATAGTTGTAACCGCCTTCTAACCTGTCTTCATAATCAACTGGTCCGCTCACTTCAATCTTATCTTTTGGCATACTGCTTCTCCTTTGTATTGGTTCTGTGACATGTCTACCAGCCAGTATACCGTTATGCACGCGCAATGCAACGAGCATTCCTAATTAGCACATCACCCATTACGACACTCTAACATTCTGCACCCACCTGTCGGCGAGGCAAAGAATATTGTTTTTGCCATACATATGCTCATTTCCCCATTCTAGGAGAAACCGCCATATGTGGTGGACGCATACACACGCTTGACTTCTAATGGGTGTTTGCTACACTTGATCTACATTATGCTTCCGCAAGGAAGTTCCGAGGCGTCCCCGCAAAAATGGGAGCGCCGGTAGGTTTGTAATAATATTGCAATTTAAAAAAACCCAAAAAAAAATTATAATTTTAAGTTTTTTTTAGAGA
>CAYIUC010000003.1:31636-53191 GCA_964366535.1 uncultured Candidatus Saccharibacteria bacterium
ACTTATATGGGGTTTTCCCAACCTTCGAAAAATTTTTGGATCCCCACCTTATGTCCCGTGGCGCCCCCCCCAACGGGGGAGCGCCGTTCGTTTGGAATTCATATGCCATTATACAAACACCCTTACATACTTGAGAATGTAAGGTTGTATTGCGAGACCCGCATTATCCGCTTTTTGCAAATTTTACATACCAACAAACAGCGACTTGAACAATCCCCACATATTGAGGATTGGAATAATACCAATACTTGCGGAGGTGAGAGGGACAACTTCCACTCTCACTGACTTCGCATCAATAATCTCGTTATTTTCGTTTGTGCATGAAATTGAGTAAACAGTTGTTGTGTCAGGAAACACCTCGGTCCCTGTTTTTTGATTATTGTTGGAGTTTATAAAAGGATATCCCCAGCTGTTTGCGCATTTGTACGCATAATTAGGCACTTCCCACCAAATTGTGATTCGCGTTCCGGCATAAACAGTTAGTGTCCCAGATTTTGCCGACGATGCGGGACTGGAAACAGTAAATAAAATACTCCCAGGAGAAAGAAAAACTGGTTCTGAGGTAGATTCGGGCGAAAAAGGAGCGGTGCTCGTTGCGGCAAATTCAGTAGTTGTTGCGGTTGTAGTACCAACTTCAGAATATGTCTTTACTGGAGCCGGAACAGATATATTTGTAGGAACTTTAATTGGAGCTTTTGCTGGAATTGTAGTGGAATCTGGGACATAAATCGGAGTAGGCGCGGGAGACGGAGCGCGCTCCAGTACAGGCGTTGATTTATGAAACAAGTTCAGTATATTTTTCCAAAAAGAATCTGCTTTGGCTTGTGTTGCAAAAATAGGAGTTAACGACACGCATACCACTAACAGCGCAAAGAATGATTTTTTCATAGGCGTTTCCATTGTACTACTTTTTATTATAAAAGAAACCCCAGTCCCGATGGTAGTCGGGACTGGGTTAACGCATTGCTGATGACTTTTCTACGCCGGTAGTAACCTTCTGTATTGAAAAGCCAAAACCAAGCATAGAAATAGTTAGCAGTGCCTTCTCGGGCTCTTCAGGAGATGACACTAGAGTAACTTTGTGCGTTACTCTTCCTTTTTGAAATTTCCAATTTCCATCTGTTATCTTAACAATGTCGTCAATATTTACTTCACTTGCATTCATTTGATACTCCTTTGGTACATTCTGCGCATAGTATTGCGCTATTTAGCCGCGGGCGCAAGCGTAATGCGCGCCGCGAGCTTCCGGTCTATAAACATAAATACTTGTTCTTCCGGCGCATTGAAACACGCGAATCTTCCTATTTCTACAAGTTTGCCAAGTACAATTCCCGCGACTCCCTGCTTCGGTATTTCTTTGTATTCGTACGGAGTCGCAAACGCGCGTTTTAGCATCGCGCCTTTTGCTACAATCGCGCGCGCCACATGGTGAGTTGACGCGCTTTCAAGAGACGCCGCTAAGTAAAGCGCGTCGTCAAGAGAAAGCGAATCGTCGTATACTACAAATTCTTTGACCTCAATCATACCTACGCCGCGAGCCATCCGCCGTCTACAAAGAGCGTCGCGCCAGTCACATAGCTCGCTTCGGGGGAGGCGAGGAATACTCCAGCGGCGGCTATTTCTTCAGGCCGTCCCATACGCTTCAATGGAATCTTTGCGAGCATTCCTGCGAACGCTTCTTTCGGAATTTGCGCGGCAGAAACCATCGGGGTGTCAATCGCGCCTGGGCCTATCACATTTACCGTAATGCCTAGAGGCGCCCACTCTATCGCTAGCGTTTCTGTCATTCCTATGATGCCGCCTTTGGATGCGGTGTAATGCACTCCTCCCGCGATACCGACCCCTACTTGCCCAGACGCTACCGATGCAATGTTTACAATCCGCCCCCACTTGTTTTTCGCCATTTCCTTCGCGGCGCGCTGGGCGCAGAGGAATTGCCCTTTCAAGTTTATATTAATCATTCGTTCCCACTCCGCCTCGGTAAGTTCTGCAGCTGTCTTAGGCTCGTAAATGCCAGCGTTGTTAATTAGAATATCCAGACGGCCAAACTTCGCCGCAACTTCGCCAAATACTCCGTCTACTTCTTGCGCGTTCGAGACATCCAATTTCCACGCCGAGGCTTCCCCACCGTTTTTCTTAATACCCGCAACTACTTCCTCGCATTCCGCGAGGTTTATGTCCGTTACCGCGACTTTCGCACCCTGCTTCGCGAGCGCCTCCGCATGCGCCTTGCCCATCCCGCGCCGCGCGCCCGTTACAAGCGCGACTTTTCCATTGAGTTCAAACATAGTAAAAAATGCTAGCCAATAACGCACATTATCCTTCTTCTAGTGCTCACCCGCAACGCTTGACAGATGGATATAATGTAAGTCCCCAAGTAACTAATTGTGCCATATTGACACAATTCCTTCGGATACAATGACACAATACTATTTTACAAAAGCGCGAGATATTCTTCGCGCGAGATGCCCGCTGTCTTTAGATTGTTAAGCACGATAAAAACAGGAACTGATTTATACATAGGAATAACAATAGGCCGTTTTATGTCGTCTCGAACATATATCAAATGGTCGCCTTCTTTCCGGTCCAACACAAAACCATTTTGTTCAAACACGCGTACTAACTTGCGGTAATGGACCGTGCTGATTTTCGGCATAGTTAAGCGGCAACCGTCAATCGGTCAAAGGCGACAAACTGTGGATCGCACCACGAATTCTTTTTCCGGACAAAGCCCGCTTCTTCCAATATAGAAGCGAGCGTGCCTTTCTTGAATGCAGAAAAAAGAAACCCGCGAATCGCGTCTTTTAGATTATCTCGCGCTTTTTCTTGCGATGACCCGCAAGAGGCAACCCGCAATTCTGGGTTAAACGATACATACTGCCTACCCTCGCGAAATATTTGCGCCGTAAAAGTGAGTTTTGGAAGTGATATATGCATGATTCCATACTACCCTTTTTCATGTGCAGTGTCTATTATTCCAAAGCCGCAGGAGTGCTTGTGGCGACAAGCGGACAGCCGGAGAGCTCGGAGAGGCGTTTGATTCCTTGTTCGCCTTCAAACTTGCGCCCGTCGGGAAAAAACCAAGTTGGGTAGCCGTTTACGCCCTTGTCTGTGCATAGTTTTATATTGTCGGGGCATTCCACATACGGTACGAGGCGGAAAGAAGAGCCGAACGCCGCTTTTTCGTTCTTGCAATGCACACACCACGCCGCGCCGTACATCGTAATTTCTTTATCGGCAAGGCACTGCGCGAAGCCGTCTAGCTCCGCCGAAGCCGGTTTAGGACGGAGGAAAAACATAGTTAGCAAAAGAGCTCCTCCCGCGAGCACTGCAAGCACAAACCACCCGACATATGGATTTTTTGTCTCGTTCATATGGTTACTTTTCGTCGCAACAATCGGCTAATTTAGCAACCAAGTCCTCAAGCGACCACTGCTTCTCTACTGCTTCTTTTCCTACTTCCGCCGCTTTTTGCACCGACACGAGCTTTGCTTTTAGCGCCCAAAATATGGAATACAAGCGATACGCATCGGCAAACGATTCGCGCGCCTTCTCTTTCTCACCCGCCGCTTGGTAGCGGTTGCCTACTTCTATAAGGCGCATAGAAGCGGAAAGGAGGTGCTTCGTCGCGCACCATGTTTCGCCTTCGTGTTTGTCTACTAGCCGCTCCATTATGCGCGTGCGCATCGCGCGGATGTCTCTGGAAATATCATGGTACGACGCGTCGCCCGTTTTCGCGGCGGTGAAAAAAAAGTGCTCTTCCAGCGAGATTAGGTTCATCACTGCGACGCTCGCGTCTTCCGCCGCAGACAGGTCTACCCCGCCGGATTTTTTCACCGCCTCCACTTTCTTCAGAAACTCAGCCACTTTATTTCCATCAATTTGCTCCATACTATTTTATATAAAAAGTAAAATGATAATACCAAGTGCGAGCATAATACCGCCAATCCAAAGCTTTGTCGCGCCCATATTGTCGTGCTTCCATGCGTTCACCCTTTCGAGAAGCGCGCGCTGTGATGCGACGAGAAGTATTACTATAAGCGGCGACACGAAAAGTATATTGTAGAAAAGCAAATACCAAAAGCCCTTTATGAATGTTGCGCTGTCGTGTAAAAGCCCGAGTACCATAAGGTACGGGCCGCCAGTGCATGGAAACTCGCAAAGCGCGACTAGGGCGCCGACAAGAAATACCGCAGGTAGCGACACTTTTTGTAGGAGCGTCGCCATTTTCGCGTGCATGCTTTGCGGAATCCCAGGTAGCCACTTGATGTGCGGGAAGAAGTAGCCGAGTAAGTTGAGGATTCCGAACACAATAATCGCCGCCGCGCCTAGGCGTCCCATAAAGTTTGGAATTCCGAAAAGGTCTAGCGCCTGCAAAATACCTAGTCCGATAGCAAGGTATACCGCGAAAAGCCCCGCAATATAGGACGCGCCGAGTATTAGCGTCTCGCGGCGGGACTTGCCGAGGTTGAAAAGGAAGGCGATGGTGATAAGAAGCACGGAAAACGCGCAGGGGTTTATGCTGTCTAGGAGCGCCGCGATTGCAACGAGCGCGAAGAACCATCCGCTGCCGACGCTTGCTTTTGCAATGAACACATCTCCGAGCGAGGAATACTTAAATACAAAAAGCAGGGCGACAAATGCCGCCGCAATCCCCATAAAAACCCACGCCTTTTTCTGCATATTCTGGAAGTATAACACACTACATAAAATACACCCCTCCCTTTCCCTCCCCTTAAGTTAAGGGCAGGGTAATTAAGAAATTAAAAAAGCCCTCTCGCCCTTTACCTAAGGGGGAGAGGGTTTGGGTGAGGGGGTGTGTGTAATGCGGTATGTTATACTGTTCCTACTATGATGACGCGGAGAGATTGGGGCGGAGTATCTTGGGTAGACGCGGAACGTCCGACTGCGAAAGAAATTCGCGCGCTCGTTGATGAGTTTAACTTGGCGCCAATCGTCGGTGAAGAACTTTCTCGTCCGTCTTGGAAGCCGCGCGCCGACCGCCATGGCGAAGTCGTGCACCTTACACTCCACTTCCCAATCCCCCGCCGCAAGAAAGAAAAGACCGAAGATACGGAAGACGAAATTGATTTTATTATCGGCCGGCGATTTTTTATCACTGCACGCTATAGGCACAACGATGCGCTATTTGAGCTTCTGAAACACGCCGACGCGGCTGCGCTATTAAAAACGCGCCCTTCGCGCGTGACCGACAGCGTGGCGCTATTCGCGTCAGTAGTCACAAAACTCTACGACCACCTGTTTGTGGATCTCGGCGAGAACTCTAAACGCCTTGCCGAAATTGAACGCGACATCTTCAAGGGGCAGGAGCGCGAGATGGTAGCGCCTTTGTCGGAGGCGGGGCGCGAGATCCTAGACATCAAGCGCGCTCTCTCGTTCCACAAAGACCTGTTGGAATCGTTTGCACATGCCGCACTCGCAGCGTTTGGCGCCGACGAGGCGGGGCATGCGCGACGCCTTGTAGGCGAGCTTGCGCGGCTTGAGTTCGTCGTACAGCGCAACCTAGACCTTTTTTCAAGCATGCGCGAGACCAACAACTCGCTTCTAAATGCGCGCGAGACAGCGACGATGCGCGTCGTAGCTGTTATCGCATTCCTCACACTTCCCGCTTCCATCATCACAAACTTTTTCCAAATGAGCATGCGTGGCACGCCGCTCACAACGCATCCGAATGGGTGGCTTATCGTTACCGGTATGTCGCTTGGGCTGACTGCGCTTTTGATTCTGATCGCCAAAACAAAGAAATGGTTTTGAGCTTTTACAACACACTGACGAAAAAAAAGGAGGAATTTAAACCGATTCACAAAAATGAGGCGCGGATCTACCACTGCGGCCCGACTGTATACAACTACGCGCATATTGGCAACTTGCGTGCGTATGTGTTTGCCGACATTTTGCGACGGACACTTGAATATTCCGGGCACGCGGTGAAGCAAGTTATAAACATTACCGATATCGGGCACTTGTCTTCTGACGCGGACGACGGCGAAGATAAGATGGTGAGGGCACTCAAGCGCGAGGGAAAACCCTTGACGCTTGATGCGATGAAAGAAGTCGCCGAGAGATATGAGCGCGCGTTTCGCGAGGATTTGCATGCGCTAAATATAAAAACAGACGGTACGCAGTTTCCGCGAGCGAGCGAGCATATTGCAGAAGATATCGAGTTGATTCAGAAATTGGAACAGAAAGGCATCGCTTACAAAACAAGCGACGGCATTTATTTTGATACCAGTAAGTTTCCAAAATACGGTACGCGCGGGGGGTTTGCGCTTGGCGACTTGCAGGAAGGAGCGCGCGTTGCGGCGAATGCAAATAAGCGCAACGCGCGCGACTTCGCGTTGTGGAAGTTTGCTTCTGGAGATATAGGTTTTCCTTCTCCGTGGGGCGTCGGGTTCCCCGGCTGGCACATAGAGTGCTCGGCGATGTCGCGCAAGTTTCTCGAACAGCCGTTTGATATTCATACCGGCGGCATAGACCATATTCCAACTCACCACCAAAACGAAATCGCGCAATCGGAAGCCGCGTACGATACGCCTCTTGCAAATGTTTGGATGCACAGCGAATTTGTAAACATTGCTGACGGTTCCAGCCCCGCCGCGCAGGGCTCTGGCGGGGTTAAGAAAATGGCGAAATCGGAAGAGAATTTTATAACACTCCAGACACTTAAAGAGCGCGGTATACATCCGCTCGCGTACCGATTATGGCTTCTTGGTGCACATTACCGTACGCCACTTAATTTCAGTTTGGAGGCATTAAAAAATACACAGAATGAATTACAGAAAATACATGAAATTGTGTACAGATTGGATGTTCCAGGCATAGGAATCGTTAATCAAACTTACAAGAAAGAATTAGAGGAGTTTATATACAATGATCTCGACACGCCAAATGCAAAGGCGCTTTTGTGGGAGATTATTAAAGATAAGAATCTAACCACAACCGACAAAAGAGCAACAGTTTTTTTGATAGCGAATGTACTCGGTATAAATTTTACTAAACTGGCTGATGAATTGCCTAACCCAGTTTTTTTCGATTATGAGATTTTTGGTAAAGAAATTGGTGGAGCACAGAAATCTTACTTGATACCGCAAAAAATGCGCAATCTCATCGTACTCCGCGAGGAGGCTCGTGCAGAGAAAGATTTTGAAAAAGCAGATAGATTACGCCAAGAAATAAACATAGCTGGATATGATATTGAAGATACGGCACATGGTGTTACTCTCAAGAAACGATCATAAAGTCACTGTTGCCCGTGCATCATAATTTTAGAAAATACATCTTCGTGCTTCTTTGCAAAATCCTTTACTTGTTGCTCCCATACAAAATATCGAGTACGAGTCCCAAAACCTGGGGTTAGATTGCATACATCAACATACGACTGCCATAGAGATTTAAACTCGGCATACTCCGCTTTACTTTTCTCTAAATTATTCTCTCTGTAATTCTTCAATGAAAGACAGAAGTGATACCACGATTTACTTTCCGTGGAAGTCTTTAAGTCAGTTGCTTCAAGGTACGCTTCATTGAAACACTTGATCGCCTCGTTGATTTTTCCAGTACACGCAAGCTCATACCCCCTCTTTTGAAAACAAAGGGATTTTAAATTGGAGAAAAAACCCATACAACTTATTTATTTCCCTTCGTCGCAAAAAATGCGAGCAGTACGAAAGCGATGGCGAGAAGCGCTCCCAAGATGTAAAGATTGGTCATAATAATTTCTGTGTTATTCATGATTCTTTTGCTAATAATAAACTAAACAACCAAAAGAAAATAGCAAGAAGCAGACCAGAAGTAATAATCGGCATACTCACCTGGTCGCTTGTCAGTTGACCAACAAACAATGACGCAAAGAAGACCTGCCCAATGTCTCTGCTAATGGTTCCCATTGCTTCCGGTTTTTTCAGTGAAAGACGCATACGGTTATCCTATAATACAGTACTTTGGAAAAAAATGAAATCCCCACACTACTCACACGAAATGAACCTTTTGGAAGAGGGCGGCTTGTAGCGCGTGTGGTAGAATCTTTGCACTATGGTGACGGCAATCCGCATACCTCCGCAAAATATAGACGCAGAGAAAGCGCTTCTCGGTTCGGCGATGCTTCGCGCTGATGCATTATCGGAAGTGTTGGACATTCTCCCGCTAGAAGCATTTTACTTAGAGAAACACAGAATTATTTGGCAGACATGCTTGGAACTTTTCGGCAAGAACGCGCCGATAGACCTCCTATCTCTATCTTCGCGGCTAAAAGAAAAAGAACTGTTAGATGCTGCGGGCGGCTCTTCGTATCTCGCGGAGCTTGCGAGCGCTGTGCCTTCCGCCGCAAACGCGCGGCACTACGCGGAAATTATTGCGAAAAAGCACATTATGCGTTCGCTTATATTTGCCGCGGAGCATATTGAGGGGTTGGGATACGACGAAGAGCAGGAGGTTGACGATTTGATAGACGCAGCTGAGAAAAGAATTCTTGAAATCGGCAAGCGCGGTGGTACTCACTCGTTTTTGGAGCTGAAAGACACATTAGCGGAAGCGTGGGAGCGATTAGACCGATTGCATAAGTCAGGAGATGGACTCCGCGGTGTGCCGACTGGGTTTAAAGAAATTGACTCAAAGCTTTCGGGTTTGCAAAAGTCCGATTTGATTATTCTCGCCGCCCGCCCTTCTATGGGCAAGACCTCCTTGGCGCTAGACATCGCCCGCCAGACCGCAACGCTACACGGCACGAAGACGGCAATCTTCTCTCTAGAAATGAGCTCGCAGCAACTGGTAGACCGCATGCTTGCCGCCGAGTCGCGCGTAGACGCGTGGCGCTTGCGCACGGGTAAGCTAAACGCCGAAGACGAATTTGCGAAGATTCGCGATTCATTGGACCGCCTTTCTAAAGCGCCGATATATATAGACGATCAGCCGGGCGCAAACATTCTGAAGATTCGCTCTGTTGCGCGGCGCATTAAGCACGAGAAGGGGCTGGACCTTATTATCGTGGACTACCTCCAGCTTATGACCCCGACCAACACTCGCACCGATAACCTCGTACAACAAGTGTCGGAAATCTCGCGCTCGCTGAAGCAGCTCGCGCGCGAATTGGAAGTACCCGTACTCACTCTCTCGCAGCTAAACCGAAATGTAGAAACGCGCGGCGGCAAGCCGCGCCTATCGGACTTGCGCGACTCGGGTTCTATTGAACAAGATGCGGATGTGGTTATGTTTATACACCGAGAAGACAAGTACAAAGAGGACTCTGATAAGCCAAATGTCGCAGAGATCTTGATTGAGAAGCATCGCAACGGTCCGACGGGAAAAGTGGATCTATATTTTGATGCGGACAAAGCAACATTTTTGTCGATGGAGAAAGGGAGTATGAATGAATTTTGAGCAAAATAAGGAGCGAAGCGACTATACTTTGCTACAACCCCGCACTATCATCACTTGAAATTTATTTACGCACCTATGTATATCTATCACAATAAAATCTGTATTGCAGTAAGGAAAATTATCGGTGATGATAATGCGGGGTGATGATTTTTATAATCGTTTCACTCTTTAAAAATCTATCATGGACACTTTACACGAACTCACCGAGCTATTCCGTACCTTCCCAGGCATAGGGCCGCGGCAGGCAAAGCGCTTTGTGCACCACTTGCTCGCGCGCGGCGAAGACGCCGCGCTTCTCTCCAAACTCGCGCTCAATCTGCGAAAAGAGGTAACGCACTGCGAGCTCTGCCGCCGCTTCTTCGCAAAAGAAGGTGCTTTCAAGCGTTGCCGCATATGCCGCGATACAAGCCGTGATAAGGCGGCGCTTATGGTAGTTGCGCGCGACATTGACTTAGAAGCCCTCGAAAAGAGTGGTTCTTTTCGAGGGCTTTATTTCGGGCTGGGGGCAACTACCCAAATTCTACACCCTAAGCCGCAAACGCGGGGCGCTCTCGGGGCGCTTGCCGGGCGCGCCGGGCGGGGCGCGCGCGATGGTCTACGCGAAATAGTCCTTGCTCTTTCTGCAAACCCCGAAGGTGAACATACCGCCGATTCTGTAGCGCATTATCTCGAGCCGCTCGCAAAAAAGCATTCGCTCAAAATCTCCACCCTAGGCCGCGGACTCGCTACAGGCACAGAGCTAGAGTATGCCGACGCGGAGACCTTAAAGAGTGCACTCAAAAACCGCCAGTGATTTTCACTTTCATAAACGGCTGGCGATGGCCGCGGAGCTTAAAGTAGCGGCTCTTTGCTTTATATTTTACCACTTCTACTTTGCGGCTCCGTCCCGACTCGCTTACTTCTCCTTTTACGGAAGCGCCTGCAATATAAGGAGCACCAATTGTTGTTTTGGCGCCGTCATCGGTGAGGAGCACCTTATCAAACACGACGCTCTGCCCCTCCTCCACATCAGGAAGTTTCTCAATAGTAATCGTTTTCCCTGCCTCGGTGCGATACTGCTTTCCGCCTGTTTCTATAATTGCAAAAGCCATAATCCAACCAGTGTATATTAAATGTATAAAAAATCAAGCCCGCGGGACGGTGCGGGCTTGTGTTGTGGGTAACAGCATCAATGCTAGCCAACATGCCATTACCACGGCATAACCATTGGACTTCCTCCTTTATCGTCCCAAATTTATATTACCACAATCACAGGAAAAATAAAAGGGCTTGCGTGTGTACGCAAGCCCCCATAAACCGTTAATGCACAGTTCCCTCGCGACTTCAATTATGAACAGTTGGGAGATCACCCCCCTTCTGGTTGGATGTTGCGCGCGGAAGGAACAAACGGCTTATTCGCTCCCTACTCTACCACACTCGGCTTTTCAAGCGCAAGCGGCTCAAAGTCCATAGTGTTTCCGGTAATCCGCAAAATATCTTTGTCTATTTTCTTAAACTCTCTGCCCGATGCCGTGTAATGGTTTACTACAGTACCTAGTGCATTCCCGAGTTTCTGGTGGTATTCCAGATAACTGCCGAGATGCTTTTGCAGGTTCTCTACATTTTCGCGAATTGTCTTCGCCGACTCTTCTATTTGCAATGCCTTGAGTCCTTGCAGAACAGTTTGTAAGTATGCAAGGAAAGATGTTGGCGATACTATAATCACTCGCTTTTCCTTAAACGCGTACTCAATCAAGTCGCGCGTATTAATTTTAACTGTACCCACTTGCGCCACAAGTAGGTCGTAGTAAATTGCTTCGTGCGGTATAAACATAAAAGCGAAATCCATAGTGCCTTCAGCGGGCTTCACATACTTTGCGGTTTCGTCTATTCGGTTCTTAAGGTCCGCCTTAAATGCTTTCTCTAACCGATCGCGTTCGTTCGCGTCTTTCTCTCCAACGAGGCGGTTGTAATTCTCTAGCGAAAACTTGGAGTCAATGCAAATTATTTTGTCTTTTACAAACACGACTGCGTCTACAATCGTCCCGTCTTTGAACGGATACTGCATCTGGAAGCTCCCTGGCGGCAAGACATTTTTTAGAAGCGTCTCCAAGTAGTATTCGCCTAGTATTCCGCGCTGTTTAGGGTTTTTCAGAATGTCCTGCAAGTTCTGGAGCTGGTCTGCAAACCCCACCATCTGCTTACCCGTTTCTTCCACCCGCGCTACCTTTTCCGTTACTTCTTTTATCTCATTTATGAAGCGACTTACAAGCTTTTGCGATTCAGAGAATTGCACACGCATCGAATCGTTTACCTGTTTGTTTGTCTCACCCATCTTCGCATCTACCATGCGAGTAAGCTCGTTCATTTGCTGTAATAGTAGTCGAGAAGAGTCGTCAGGCGCGCCCTTTTTCGGGCGCAATGCAAAAATTGCGAGCACCACAACTGCAATCCCTAAAACAACAACGAGAATCCACATAAGTTGATTTTAACACCCTATGTTAATAGGCGGCAAACATCGGGTGTTTCTTTTGTGTTATACTCTTTCGTATGAGTATCCAAACCACTATCAAGCAAAACATTGTTGATGCGGCGAAGGCGCGCGATGCCGCGCGCCTCGCCGTCTTCCGCGGGCTTTCCGCCGCATTTACAAGCGAGCTTGTCGCCAAAGGTAAGTCCACAAGCGATGCGCTTACCGACGAAGACGCGCTCGCGGTCGTGCGCCGTCAGGCGCGCCAGCGCAAGGATTCTATAGAGCAATTTGAAAAGGGCGGGCGCGCCGACCTAGTAGCGATAGAGAAGGCAGAGCTAGCAATTCTGGAGGCACTTCTCCCTGCGCAAATGAGCCGCGAGGAAATTATGAAAATCGCCAAGAAAAAGCAAACGGCGCTCGGCATTACCGACAAAGGGAAAATTGGCATTCTTGTAGGCACTGTTATGAAAGAAACGAAAGGCCGCGCCGAAGGCGCGGCGGTAAAAAAAGTTGTGGAGGAGTTATTCACATAGCTCTTGCACGAAAACGCATATGGAGTTACTATGCACTGCGGAGTTCATTTTCGCCGGCGCGTCCGCAATCAAGCACGGCTCCACCGTGAGTACGGCGGAGCCAGACACTAGTTCGCGACTCAGATAGACATGCGGCGCGCCGGCGCCGAAAATCCAGCCACCATCATTTCACTGACGGTTACCAGTCCCATACGGGAACCCGCTCCGAATAGAATCGGAGCGGGTTTTTTCTTCTACATTTTTCGTAATTCCTCGCGCGCCACTTCCCTATCGTCCCAAGGCCGTTTAGCTCCGTTCGCTTCCATAATATACGGGTCAGTGCCTTTGCCGGTAATCAAAACCGCAACGCGGTTTTGATTACCGCCCTGAGTAAGCGTCTGTGCGAGTCGAAGGGCTTTTCGAATCGCCTCTCGCCGAGCCATAATAATTTCAGGTTTTTTGTTTTTCATTCCAACCGCCATTTCGCGCACAATCTTCTCGGGGTCTTCGTCGTATGGGTCTTCGTTGGTCAAAATAATCTGTTCGCAGTATCGGTCGGCAATACTTCCCATCTCTGGCCTTTTCCATGTATCGCGTCCGCCGCCAGTGTTACCTAAAACGCAAATAAGTTTGCGTTTTAGCCCCGAGCTCTGTCGAGGGGCAAATGCCTGATATAACTTCTCTAAAGAGTCGGGCGTGTGCGCGTAGTCCACAACTACATCAAAGTTTTGCCCCTCCTTTATATATTCCACACGCCCAGGTACAACCGATATTTTTTCAAACGCGCGCCGAGCTACACCCTCTCCAATGCCTTGCGTTTGCGCAAATGCGACGGCGGCAAGCATGTTTTCTTGATTAAACGCACCAACAAGCTCCGTCACAAACGGCGTCTCTCCTTTTGTTAATTGGTACGGGACTCGCTCTTCCACTTTTGCTTCCAAAAATCGCCACCCCTCTTTGTCGCCTGTGTTTGCAACGACAACGCGCGGGCGCTTCGGCGAGCGCGCGAGCGCGCGCGCGAGCGAGAGCTTGGCATCTCGGTACGCTTCGTACGAGCCGTGCGACTCTATATGCTCGCGAGCGAGGTTGGTAAATATAAGCGCGTCAAGCTCTATAAACGCATGTCTGTATTGCCGCGCCGCTTCCGAAGTCATTTCCAATACTGCATATTTGCACCCTGCGCGCGCGGCGCGGCGCAAAAACTTCTGCACGAAGAATCTCCCTGGCGTAGTCATTTTGTACAAGTTGCGCTCCGATTTTCCTGCTATCTTAAATTGAATAGTAGAAAGCGATGCGACTTTAAAACCCGCCTCTTCCAAAACGGCTGCGGTCAATTCTACAACTGTGCTCTTGCCTTTCGTGCCGGTTACGATGACTACCTTCATACGCCGTGATGGGAAGCCGTACCGAAGCGCCGCAAATAGTGCGAGCACATAGTGGTACGCGGGCTGAAGCACCCGAAATACACTCTTCGGAATCATCTTTCTCCCAATTCGTAAAAGATTTTCTAACATTGCCGCTACTATAGCATAACAAACCGATACAGCTTCTCCGCCCACTCTTTGCCGGCGTACGCGACACCGACGCGCGGCAGGCGTTTGTATTCGCCGCGCTTCACTTTCCGCCCTCTGTCTTCAAACCAAACGCCAGTTGCTGGGATGGCGCGCTTGCCGTTTTGCTAGCCCGTGATGTGCAAGCGCGCGGTGAGCCGCGCGGGACCGGAAATATCGCCCCCGCCGCGGATAAGAATCGCGGCGGGGTAATCTTTCTTGCCGACTACGACATTCAGAAGCCAGTGCATTCCGTATATGAAGTATATATAGAGGAAGCCCGCGTCGCTCCACATAACGGCATTTCGCGGCGTCTTGCCGCGGAAGGCGTGCGAAGCGCGGTCTCTAAACCCGTCGTACACTTCGCATTCGGTAATTTGGAGCGCCGTCTCCCGCGCGCCTTCGGCGCGCACAATGTATTTCCCAAGGAGTTCCCTACCTACGGTAAGCGCCGGACGATTGAAAAATGATTGTTCCAGTATGAGGCGCATACTAAGAGTATACTCCTACAAACATAAAGAGTTTTGACCCCAATGGGATTCGAACCCATGTTCCGAGATTGAGAATCTCGTGTCCTAGGCCAGGCTAGACGATAGGGCCTTAACATTAGCGTAGCATTTTTTAGCGTTTTAGCCACTCCTTTTCTTGGCGGACTAGGAGGGTACTTGCAAGAGATTGGTCGCGGAGGCATAGAGCTACTGCGCGCTCCATACGCATACCTTGCGAGCCCTTGATAAGCGCCACATCGCCATCGCGAAGCGCCGTGGCGAGCGCTTCGCCCGCCGCGCGCGCATCGCCAAAATTTTGGATCTTTGGAGATAAGATGCCTGTGCTTTGCGCGCGCTCCCCTACCAGAAATACCGCGTCTGCAATCTGCACCGCTTCTCGCACCATCTTTTCATGTTCTGCACTAGAAAATTCTCCAAGCTCCAGCATATCGCCGAGCACCGCAAACTTTTTACCCCGAGCGCCAGTCGAGGGGTTTACCTGCATATTAAAATCCGCGAGCGTCCGCAATGCCTCTGCCACTGCAACTGGCGAGCTGTTATACGAATCATCAATAATCTGCGCGCCGCGCGCGCCTGCGAGTAGGCGCATACGCCCCGGTGCTGGCGTACGCTCCGCAATCGCGCGCGCCGCTCGTTCAAGGTCAAATCCAAAGGTGCCTGCGACTGCGAGCGCCGCAAGTCCGGCGTAGATCGGCGCCGCGCCGAGAGCTCCCTTAGTCGCGATGCGCGCGCCAAACTCACTTGCGCGAATGTCGGCACTTTCACTATATCCAAACGAAATAACCCGCTCTTTATGCGGAGCAAGCGCGCGAAAGGCAAGCACATCTGCATCGTCGGCGTTCAAAATAAGCGTGCCGTATTCGCGGACGCTTTCTACGAGCGAGCGTTTTTCTGCGATAAGCTCACCAACGCTCTTAAAGTTCTCTACATGCACGGGCGTGCGCGACAGACGCGTGACTACGACTGCATGCGGTCGGAGCCAGCGCGTAATCGCGCGAATGTCGCCCGGCTTGTCGGTGCCTACTTCCAACACTAGAAAATCTATTTTTGACGCAGAAAACAATCCGCGGAAAAAGACGCCGAACCACCCAAACGGGTTGCCCCACTGATTGCGCTCGCCCAAAATCGCAAGAGGTATGCCTAGCTCGCTGTTGTAGCTCTTTTCGCTTTTGCGCACGGTTGCAAATGCCACGAGTGCGGCGGCGATCGCGTCTTTGGTGCCCGTCTTGCCTACCGTGCCCGTAACGGCAATAACGGTCGGGCGAGCGCGCGCTAAAACCCACTGCGCTTCAAACGAGAGTATTGAGACGACTATGTCTTTAAGAAGTGATTTCATCGATCGGGAGGTACAGCATAATAATTCAGCAAAAACTTAGTAATGTCAAAGAATGGGTCGGTCAAGGTATTCGCGGCGAAGGAAACGCCCTTCGGTTCTACTGTGTATAGAAACACTATAAATTGCGGATCGTATGCCGGAAAGTAGCCAAAAAACGAGTGTAAAAATTTATCTTCGGAATATCCGCCGACATCTGTCTTCGCCATTTGCGCCGTGCCTGTCTTGGCGGCGACGCTCCAACTCTCCAACTTTTTCGTCCCGCCGAGAAGCGCTTTATCAACCACCGTTACCAGCATTTGGGTTACCGCTTCTGATGTATCTTCCGCTATCACTCGCGTAGGTTCTCCAAACGACGGCTTAGAAAATGCGCCGAGCGAATACGAAATGCGCGTAGCTAGATGCGGATTTGGAAGCACGCCTTTGTTTGCAAGAGCGGCGAGCGCTCGCGTCATTGCAATCGGTGTAGTAGCGATCCCCTGTCCGAACGATGCGGTCGCATACTCAATTTGCCGCGGGCTTTCAAGGTTTTCAATAAGTCCCGATGCCTCGTTTGGCAGATCTATGCCGGTTTCCGTACCGATACCGAATGCACGCAAGTAGTCGGCAAATTCGCTCGTTCCCATTTTGAGCGCTACAAACGCCGCACCCGTGTTGAGCGATTGGCTAAGCACTTCTTGCATAGGCACTTTTTTGCCGCGGCCTTTTTTGTCAAAGTTGTAAATGGTTTTGCCGTCTAGCGTGAGATACCCCTCATCGTCGTAGGTTGATTCAGGAGTTATTGCGCCAGAATCAATACCCGCCGCCATTGTAATAGGCTTCATTATGGAACCAAACTCGTACACATTTTCCACAAGCGGGTTTACAAATACCCGCCAATCTTTTTCTTTTTGAAAATTATTTAGGTCAAACGAAGGAGTAGCCGCGAGCGCGAGCACTTCGCCAGTTTTCGGGTTCATCACGATGCCGCCGGTCTCGCGCGAAACAAATCGCTCCGCGACTCCCCTTATCGACTGCTCCAAAAACGATTGTACCGACGGTTCAACGCTTACCTGAACATCGCCTTCGCCGTTGCCGTCTTTTAGCGCGCGCGCCGCGCCTAGCAATTCTCCAAAAAAGTTTTGGTATGGAGATGATGGTGCGCGAGCGAGCACATGTTGGTAATATCGTTCCAGCCCATATCGTCCGACCGCTCCCTCTTCGCCCCCCCCAACGAAGCCGAGTGCGTGCGCGGCGCGCGCGCCTCCGGGGTAGAAACGCCAGCGTTCGCGTATAAGGAGTACGCCCGGAATTTCTAGATTTTCAATTTTTTCTGCAGTTTCCTCTGGAAGCCGCTTTGCAAGCTCTTCGTATCTGGCGTCTTGTTTTTGCACACGCGCGAGGAAGTCCTCGCGCGCTATGGTCGGAACAAACGGTGCGAGCGATGCGTATGCGGATTCCGAATCTTCTATATGCAATGGGTCCAGAGCGAGCGTAAGGCCCGATTTAAGACCCGCCGCGACAGCGAGCTCGCCGTCTTTGTCGGTAAAGAAGATATCTCCGCGCGCAAAAGGCACCGAGCCGTTCTCTGCATACTCACGCACCGCGCGCGCCGAGAATTCGTCGGCGCGCGCAACTTGCAAGAAATAGAGCCGCGCGCCGATAAGCGCAGAAAGCGCTATAACCACGAAACTTATGAAGCGAAGGCGGCGCGCAGGATCAGAGCTCATTGCCATTGTCGGCGCGGCCTAGCGGACGAGTCGTTGCATAAGAAAGCGATGCCGGCTCTACGAAGCCGCGCGCGCGCGCATCATTAGCGGTGAATATTTCTGGCGCAGCCACTTTTTCTTCCAATACCGCAATCTGTGAGGAAAGCGTTTCCGCGCGCTGCATAGCGCGCGCTTCTCCAGCGTGCGCTCCGACAGATAATCCAAGAAACGCCGCATTGGCGGCTATAAGGGCGAAAGCCGCGCATGCCAAAATCGCCGCGAGCGTTGCACGAGCGCGCGTATTTTCATAATAATGCGATACGGTAAGTGCGTTTGTCATATATTATTTTTTATAAAAACTCGGAGTTTGGCGCTTCGTGCGCGAGGGTTCTCCAGTACCTCTTTTTGCGATGGCGCGAGCGGCTTTTTGCTCGTCGTACCGATTTCGCGCTTCTCTGCTTCTTTAAACATCCGTTTTACAATTCTGTCCTCTCCGCTGTGGAATGAAATTACTGCTAGTCGTCCGCCAGGCGCGAGCGAAGCGAGCGCCGCTCGCAGACCTTCGGTAAGTGCCGGCAATTCTTCGTTTACCGCCATACGAATTGCTTGGAAGGTTTTTGTGGCAGGATGCACCCTGCCTCGTTTCGCAATTGCTCCGGCAACAATCTCTGCAAGTTGCTTACTTGTCTCAATCGGTGTTTTTGCGCGGGCTTCGGCTATTGCGCGCGCGATGCGTTTCGCATTCCGTTCTTCGCCGAAGCCCGCGATGATTACAGCAAGATTTTCTTCGCTCCAGCGGTTTACGACTTCGCGCGCAGTCGGCTTCCCTTCCCTGCCGTATTTTGCAAACGACATAAGAAGCGGTTCGTCTGCGCCTGTCGGTGAACTAAACGAAAATCCTCGTCCGCTCTGAAGCAATTCTTCTGTGGACACGCCAAGGTCAAAGAGTATTGCATCTGCCGCGTCTATCTTTTCGCGCACGAGCACATCGCTTAGGTCGCGGAAATTTGCTTGCACTAAATGCGCGCGATTCCCTTGCGCAGAAAGCCGTCTTTCGGTGCGTTCCAGCGCATCTTCGTCTTCGTCAAGGACAATGTGCGTGAATGGCCCGCCAACCGACCGCGCTACCGCTGCGCTGTGTCCGCCAGAGCCCGCTGTGCAGTCCACGAATGTTTCACCTTGCCGTACGCGAAGAGCCGCTACTACTTCATGTAAAAGTACAGGTTCGTGCATATAGTTGTCCACTTATCCACACTATGAAACATTATATAACAACGAGAAAATCCACCAAATGTGGATATGTGGATAACTTATTAAGGCGGCTTAGCCGTTGAATTTAGACATCGCTGTTTCCCTACCTTGTGTCGTGAGGCAGATAAGTGCTTCGTTGATTTTCTTATGTAGTTTTTTGAGCGTTGCAATTTCGGCGGGTTTGAACTTATCGAGGATGTGCTTTTCTACCGCCGCTTCTCCTTTTGGTTTCTTTAACTTTCCAGATGGGGTTGTTGGGGAAATGCCGATACGGATGCGCGTGAACGCCTGCGTCTTGACGGCTCGGATGATGGACTCTACACCGCGATGCCCGCCCGCGCTCTTGTCGTATGAAATCTTGAACGAACCAAACGGCAGATCCAAATCGTCATGCACGACGACAAGTTGCTCCGCCTGTTTGGCGTTCTTGATAAGTGGCTTCAACGCGTCGCCCGATTTGTTCATAAATGTATCGGGCATTACGAGCTTTGCTTTAACACCTTCAAGCGCGAGCACCGCCTCACGCCCCGCATTATGGCGCGTACCCGCATACTCTTTCCCCGGATTCCCCAACCCAACAATTGTGAACATATATTTTTATCAGCGTACCACATTTACTGCGCGTGCGCTACGCGCTTTTTCTTGTGTAGCGCGAAGCGCGCGATATAATAGAGAAGTATGGCAAGAAAAAATATTGCAGAACTCGTCCGCTTTGCAATCATTGCCGCCGCCATTGTCATTCCTTTTCGTTTGTTAGTCGCCCAACCCTTCCTTGTGTCGGGCGATTCCATGCTCCCATCGTTCCACAACAACGATTACTTAATAGTAGATGAGATCTCGTACCGCTTCCGCCCTCCCGCGCGCGGCGAGGTCGTTGTTTTCCGCTCGCCCGTAGAGCCAAGCAAGTACCTTATTAAAAGAATTACCGGACTTCCTGGCGAAACAGTTCACTTTTCGTTTCCGCAAGAGACAACGCCTATTACAGGCCTCGCGACTGAATTAACACTCGCTAACGAAGAATACTTCGTGCAGGGAGATAACAACGCCGCGAGCTTCGACTCGCGCTACTGGGGCGCTCTGCCACGCGAAAATATTAAAGGAAGGGCGCTTATACAACTATGGCCGCCGTCCAAAATCGGCTTTGTACCATGATGCCAGCCGCACCATTGTCGCAAATCGGTGAAGTAGCCATGCACTATGGGTTTGTCCCTACTGGCTCGGTGCGGCTTATGAAAGAAGACAAAGAGAGAGCGCGTTTTCTGAAAGAAGAACCGTGCGCGTGTTTGCCTTCTGTGTATGCCGAAGAAAAGGTCGCGCTCTTGCGGCACTACGAAACCGAACGCCCCGTCGGGTCATTAGAGCCGGTACTTTTTTACCGCGAACGCGTTATTGGAGAAAACTCGCTTACTGCGCATCTGGATATTATTGGAAGCTCCAAAAGCATCGCTGAAGCACTTGTTATAAAGGCGGCGGTTGAAGCTTTGCGCGAGTTGGGAGAAGATCGTCCGGAAGTACGCATAAACTCTGTAGGCGACCGCGATTCCCTGGCAAGATTTGCACGCGAGCTGCATGGGTTTTACCGCAAGCGCGCTGACGCTCTACACGCGTCTTGCCGCGAGGCGCTCAAACAAGAGACCATTTTTTCTCTAATTGCTTGCGAGCACGAAGCGTGCAAAACTCTTCGCACTGACGCTCCGCGATCAATCGGATTTTTGTCGGACTCGTCGCGCACTCACTTCAAACAAGTACTGGAATACCTAGAACAGCTTGATGTTCCCTATGAATTGCACGAGCACCTCGTAGGCCCATCTAGTATGTGCACGCAAACGGTGTTTGATATACGAAACTCGTCGGGTGCGCTACTTGCTTCTGGTTTCCGATACAACCACCTAGCGCGACGCATTGGTTTTCGGCACGACATTCCCGCGCTTGGCGCTACGCTCGTTATGCGTACTGCGGCAAAAGTAGCCGCGCGTAAGCAACCACAAGCACGGAGTTTTTATTTTGTACAACTAGGAGAGCGTGCGAAACTCCAAGGTATCCGTATTATTGAACTTTTGCGTCGAGCGGGGCTCTTCGTCTTGCAATCGCTTATAAGCGACAAGCTCGGAAGCCAAATTGCCGCAGCCGAGTCGCTCGGAATCCCCTACCTTATTATTGTAGGGCAGAAAGAAGCCGTAGACGGTACCGCGCTCGTGCGCGATCGCGAGCGAAGCTTCCAGGAGACATTGCCTGTAGAAAAACTTCCTTCATTTCTCAAACGCTTGATCGCGCGTTAAAAAGGTGCTATGCTTATTCCACACTATGTTTACAAATGTTGAAGTGTCGCGGGCTGATGATGAAAATAATGTAAGTATCTTGCGCCGCTTCACGAAGCGAGTGCAGGGTTCTGGCGTGCTACCGCGCGTGCGCTCGGTGCGTTTTTTCGTACGAGTTCCGTCCAAATACAAACGCAAGACGCATGCGCTGAAACGCATTTCTCGACGCGAAGCGTGGGAAGAGCTTTCTAAACTTGGTAAGATTAAGCCGAAGGAAGGGCGCAAATGAGCACTCGGTGCGTTATAGCTGCATATTCCAAACACAGCGCAATTCCACCGCGCGCGTTGCTTGTTCGTATTAAAAATAAAGTTGTAGGAAAGGACTTTTCGGTTTGTATTGTATTTGCCGGACCAAAGCGTTTGCGCGCGCTGAATAAGAAGTATCGCCAAAAATCGTACACGCCGAATGTACTCGCCTTCCGTATGGGGAAAAAAGACGGCGAAGTATTTGTATGTCCGGAGGTCGCCGCCCGCGAAGCGCGCGCGGCGGGGATAGCGGCGGCCGCTCGCGCTGGATTACACGTTATGAAACGTTTTGTGAAATTT
>CAYIUC010000003.1:53201-56747 GCA_964366535.1 uncultured Candidatus Saccharibacteria bacterium
CCTCTCTTCTCTTTTTTTAAAATAATTTTTTTTTTTGTTTTTGGGGGGGGGGGGGGCCGCCCCCCCCCCCCCCGCGGCGGGTATCGCGGCGCGCGCTCGCGTTGCATACCTCGTTATCCACGGTTTGCTCCATTTGAAAGGTATGACACATGGCGCTACAATGAGTAAGTCAGAAAAACGGCTGTGCGCTTTTTTCAAACTGCCGGAACCATGACATTTGAACCGTGGCTCAAAAAATCTCCTGCGGCATTGATATAGGGACCGACCGCGTGAAGGTACTCATTGCGGAACGGGGAGAAACCTTGCCCCATATTTTGGGGTGCGGCTTTGCCGACTCTATCGGCGTACGGCAGGGCTACATTGAACGGCCTGAAGAAACTGCGGTGGCGGTGCGAGACGCGATGTCGGCGGCGGCGAAAGCAGCGGGTGTGCGCCCCGGGCGCGCCGTAGTTGGAGTTGGAGGCATAGGGCTATCGTCGGTGGTTCTGTCGGGAAGCATTGCCGTGTCGCGAGCAGATGGAGAAATCACAACTCTTGATGCAGATAAGGCGCTTGAAGCGAGCCGTTCTTCCATACCTTCGTCACTACTACAAAATAGGCGCGTAATTTATCAAACGGTATTGCAATACAAAATAGACGGCAAGGCAATTCCCGCATCTCCAATTGGCCTAAAGGGCGCGAAACTTGAAGCGCGTGTCTTTTTTGCGATGTGCATGGAACAGCATTTGGAAAATCTAATAGAAGCGGTGGAAGCGGCGGGTATAGCGGTAGACGACACTGTGCCTATGCCACTTGCGGCAAGTGCCGCGGTTCTCACTCGCGCTCAACGAGCGGCTGGAGTAGTGCTTGCAAACATCGGCTCCGAAACCGTATCCATTGCAGTGTTTGAAAACGCCATGCCGGTATCCTTGGAAGTATTTCCTGTAGGAGGAGTGCATATGACCAATGACATTGCGCTAGGGCTTCGCATACCTTTGGAGGAAGCAGAGAGCGTAAAGCGCGGCGCGATTATAGGCACGGCGTTCCCACAAAGAAAATTGGACGACATTATCGCGGCGCGGCTAGGTGACATCTTTGAGCTTATTGAAGGACATTTGAAAAAGATTGGGCGGAGTGGTCTACTGCCGGCTGGAGTGGTGCTCACAGGCGGCGGGTCGCACCTCGCGACGATAGACGATTTGGCGAAAGCGGCACTGCGGCTTCCTGCACGAGTCGCCGGCGCAATTATTGGAGAAGACGGCAAAAATCAAATCAAAGATGCGAGTTGGTCGGTTGCGTTTGGGCTTGCGCTACTCGGGCTCTCGGACGAAACACACACATTTTCTTTTGGGCTTGAGACCGCGCGCCGCGGCGCGCGCACTGTTTCCGACTGGTTCCGCCAATTTCTGCCGTAACAGCCATTTTTCTTTTTGATACTCGGAATTAAAACTCTGGTAAGGTCAACTTTTGCTTTTTAGAAAGGGTGCTATGATGCTCCCATGCCTCTTATAACTCCGGATGTGGAAGCGTTTGCGCGAATAAAAGTATTCGGCATCGGCGGCTCGGGCAAGAATGCCTTGAATCACATGATCAACTCCAAAGTGAAAGGAGTTGAGTTTGTGGCAATCAACACCGATGCGCAAGACCTTCACAACACGCTCGCTAAGAAGAAAATCCACATCGGCAAGAATGTGACGCGCGGTCTTGGCGCGGGTATGAACCCGGAAGTCGGCAAGCGCGCTGTGGAAGAAACAAAAGAAGAGATACAAGAATCAATAAAAGGCGCTGATATGGTGTTTATCGCGGGCGGGCTTGGCGGCGGCACATTCAGCGGAGCGGCGCCGACAGTTGCGAAGACGGCGAAAGAACTCGGTGCGCTTACAGTTGCCGTTACGACCAAGCCATTTTTCTTTGAGGGCTCACAGCGAATGCGTATTGCCGACCAGTGGTTGGAAGAACTGCGCAAGAGCGTAGACGCGATTATTGTTATTCCAAACGACCGCTTGCTCGCGTCGGTAACGAAAGACACTACAGCCAAAGCCGCGTTTGGCACTTGCGACGAAGTGCTTCGACAAGCGGTAGAAGGCATCTCCGACCTCATCACCACCCCAGGTATCATCAACCTTGACTTTGCCGACATCCGCGCGGTTTTGGAAAATGCTGGCTCTGCTCTTATGGGTATCGGTAGCGCGACTGGCGACAAGCGAGCCGAAGAGGCGGCGAAGATTGCTATCAACTCCCCGCTCCTTGAAGTGTCCATCAACGGCGCGAAGGGGGTGCTCTTCTCTATTGCTGGCGGAGACGACCTTACGATGTTTGAAATACAAGAATCTGCGAAGATTATCACAGAGTCCATAGACCCGAATGCAAAAGTAATTTTCGGTACGATTCGCGATGAGAAATTAAAGAAAGGCGAGATTCGCATTACCGTTATCGCATCCGGCTTCCCTGAGAACGCACTGCCGCGCAAATCGCTTTTCACTGGGCTTATGGCGGGTATTGAAGACAAACGTCCAAAACAAAGCGTGCCTATTCCTACTACCACTACTCCAGTTGAACCGACAAAAGACGCGAAACCTGAAGAAAAGAAGCCGCAAGTAAACGACGACGATGATTGGGGCGCCGTGCCGGCATTTCTCCGACGGGCGAAGAAGTAGGTGTGCTATAATTCTCGGCATGCTTTACGACCTTGCAATACTTGGCGGTGGGCCGGCGGGGGTTGCCGCGGGGGTGTATGCCGCGCGGAAGAAATTAAAAACCATTTTTTTGACTAAGGACTTCGGCGGGCAGAGCACGGTTTCCACAGGCATTGAGAATTGGATAGGCACAGTGCGTTTGGACGGCGCGGAACTTGCGAAGAACTTGGAAATGCACCTGCGCGCGTACGCAGCAGATGTGGTAACGATTCGCGACGGCGAGTGGGTTGAGCGCGTGGAAAAAGACGGCGCGAACTTCCGTGTCAAAACCGCTAGCGGCTCATACGCCGCGCGCTCCATACTCGTGGCAACTGGGAGCGCGCGGCGGAAATTGCCCGCGAAAGGCGCTGAACGGCTAGAGCACAAAGGTCTTACCTACTGCGCGTCGTGCGATGGGCCGGTGTTTGCGGGTAAAAATGTGGCTGTGGTTGGCGGAGGAAACGCCGCGTTTGAAAGCGCGGCACAGCTTCTCGCCTACTGCCCTTCCGTCACGATTATCCATCGCGGTGAGTCGTTTCGCGCAGACGAGATTATAGTGGAGCGCGTGCTCGCAAACCCGAAAACGCACGCGGTGAAAAATGCCGAGGTGCTGGAAGTAAAGGGCGAGCAGTTTGTGCAGGCGATTGTTTATAAAGACAAAACGACCGGTGTAGCAACGGAATTGCCGGTAGGAGGCGTGTTTGTAGAGATTGGCTCCACGCCCGCAACCGATTTTGTAAAAGACACAGTTGAGCGGACAAAATATGGGCAGATTGTCACCGATTCAAAAAATCAACGCGCTTCCCTATCTGGAGTCTGGGCGGCGGGCGATTGTACGGACGGCCTATATCACCAAAACAACATCGCCGCCGGCGACGCAGTAAAAGCGCTT
>CAYIUC010000004.1:0-40394 GCA_964366535.1 uncultured Candidatus Saccharibacteria bacterium
AGGAGTATTATGAGAACCTAACAGCGTCTGTCCTACTTGAGGGGTAGCGGGAGGCGTGACCTTTATACGCCGGATTGCCCTCAATCAAACGCACTTCGAGCGCGTCAATCGTGAGCACCAAGTCCGCCTGCGTCTCGCACCGATACACTGCACCCCAATTGTCGTCCAAATAGACAAGAGGTACTCCGCCGGAGCATTCTGAATTTTTGGCACCCGCCGCAAACCACGCTTCCGAACGAATTGGCGAGCTCAAACCGCATACCACGACATCAGGACGGACATTGTAAAAAATGTCCTTCGGCGAAATATCCCACGGCTCTTTAGTGCCAATCGGCCCTTCGGCGACGATGCAGTTATCAAACCCTGCACCTTTCCACTCTGCGAGCGACAACCCTTCGGCGACGACACGGATTTCCGCGCCCTGCGCCTGCAACACTTTCGCAATCCGCACTCCGATTTTCCCGGGTTTCAGGTCCCGAGTTACAAACAGTACTTTCATTTAGTACCTCTACTTTCTCGCCTTTTCGGCGAGTCGCCGATGAGGCGACTTTTTGGTTTTTTTACATTTCAAACAGCAAAAACAGCGCGTCCTCCGTGCCGTTTTCTGTGGTGTATACTAACACATGTATAAAAACAATGCAAGCCCAGCCGCATCGGCGTTTGTCCACTTGCGTTTCTGAAAGATACTGTAGCATAATAATCGCTAAACCATAAAATGTATGAGCGACATCACGAACGCAATAACAAATTTTTATATCGTAGGAGCACTATTCGCCATTGCGCTTATTTCCCTGGGCATTGCTGCAAAAAATAGGGAGAATAAGAAATAAAATACCATGTCTACCAATATGTACATTCTCGCAGGGCTTGTTGCCGTGTTCATCATACTTGTCGGAATCTTAATTAAAAAGAGCAAGTAGCGAGGCGGTAACAAAAATCCCCCGACAGGCGGGGGATGATGAGAGTACGCATATGGTTATGCGCCGACTGGTTTACGCACAATGAGTGCGCGAAGCGCATTCCATGCCACGCTGTCCATAAGCACAAGTGCTACGAGATATAGCGCGAAACCAATGAAATGATTCGCTTGAATCGATTCTCCGAACAGGAGTACACCAAGCGCAACTGTCATCGTCAGATAACTTCCGTTCATCACCAATTTCTTGAGTGATATGAACGCTCCCTCTTTGTACGCAAAAAGCGAGAACGACCACATAAAAAAAGTGGCGATGCCGACAATAACAGACGCCCCTACATATATGGACAGCGATGGCACTGCAATGTTCCACGCGCCGCCACCGAGTATGCCGACAAGCAACGCAGCGATTGCCAGCGTGCCGCCCCCCCACATATTTTGCGCGTATGGGTGAATGCGTTTCGTGGTCTGCACGATAAACTGATTAAATGCAAGCCCAATGGTGTTGCCAAATGCAAACCATACCCATACCGGTAGCCGAAGTGCCTCCGCAAGTGAAGGAAATCCCAGTATTGCGTGTCCTCCGAGAATGCCGATTGTTAGACCGAGCCATTCGCGTATTCCAAGCGCATGTTTAAACCAAAACCGATCTAGCAGTGCGCCCGGAACAATAGAAAGCGTACTGATGAAAGTAACGACAATCACCGAACCGCCGTACTGAAACGCCGCCAATGCGGAAATATTGCATACAAGAGCGCCACATCCGAAGGCGACGGCTCCCCATTTGCTTCCAGCGTCGCTTTTAATCTTCTCCGAAAGCCATGCGCGAGCGAGCGCGCCCAGACCCCACTGCATAGCGCCACCAATCGCAGCAATCCCCGTAATCGCTGGAAGGTTTTGGGTTGCACTACCGAGTATTTTCTGCAAGACGCGTACAACCGTCTTCATTGTCGCCTCCAACACCGTCCACCGCATCCATTTTTGCATGCGATATCCTTTCTTTTTTGTTGTTCAAGAACTCTAAAAACACACTAACATACAAGAAGGAAAGACGCAAGCCCTATTACTTTATCGGCACTAGGTTCTTGTTGTTATTTTTCCACGCCGTTTGGAGAACGGACATAACCGAGAGAGCGCTTTCAAACGCAAGCGGGGATTCAGAAGCGCGCACTTTGCCCGAAAAGATGTCTGCGAGATGCAGCGTTTCTTGGTAGAAGTCATCTGGGCGTTTCTTCGGAAACACTTCTTCTTTTACTTGCCCATCTACGCCAGCATATCGCACAAGGTCGCCGCCGCCAGCGGCGCCACCGCAATGCCATTCAATAAATCCGTCTACACCTTGCACGCGTGCCCACTTACGCGTCGGTTTGGTAACCACATCCTGAATCACGCGGCCGATTTTCTTTTTGTCGGTCTCAAACGCAAACGCGGCAAGTGAATCATATTCCACTTGTTTATTTTTAGTTACATTTAGCGCCGCCGAGACCTTTTTCCAATTCCCAAGACCCGCGATGCGAGCAAGATACTGCCACAAATGCAAAGCGTGCGAATTTTCTCCCGACGCTCCTCCGCCCTTTTTCCAAAATCCCAAGTAAGTGTCCTGCGGGCCTTTTAGCCACGGGTGCGCCTTGAATATTCCCTCCCAATGTTCGCGGAACTCCACATCAAGCGTTACAACTTCTCCCGCTACGCCTTCTTTTATAAGCGCGGCGACGCGGTTGGTGGACTTAGCAACTGCGTGATCGTACCCTACAATTACTTTCGTGTCTTTTTGCTTTTTGTATGCCACAACAAATTTCTTCAAATCAGGGTCAAACGGCGCACAGAGCGGTTTTTCCAACTGGAGTATGCGCGGCTTTTCTTTGAGCATTTCAAGCGCAACCTTCATACGCACATTGGGCGGCGTGCCAACCATAATAATGTCAAACCCGCCAGTAGGCGCGGTGTCGGGCGTATATTGTTTAATGCTTACATCCCACGCGCCGTAGCGCGTTGGGTAAATGCTTGTTTTCATCCGTTCCAACGCTTTCGGGTCGGCATCTACAACGCACACTTCCCAACCCATGCGCCGACACGCTTGCGCCAAATGGTTGCCTATAGATCCCGCGCCGATGATTTTTACTTTCATATGTGGTTATACTATTTTATAAAAACTTTTCTTGGTGCTTCTTCATAAGTTCTTCGGCAATCATAAAGTCAATTATATTATCTATATTCACCGACTCCCACTCATCCATCACATACCCCGCAATTTTCTCGCCCGTCATTGATTTCTTCTCCAAAACCGTCTCTGGCCAAAAGGCGTTCATCGAGCCATTGTTTTGATATACGGGCGGGAGGAGCTGGCGCGCTGCGTTGTACGGCTCTTTCATACCCGTATGCTCTTCGGAAAGAAATGGCAGAATGTGCTCGCCAGTTATGCGCCACATTTTAAAAGGATGCTTGTCTGCCTTTGCAACAGCGCGCACCGAGTCCGCACCCGATCGCCCAATCTTTTTTAGAAGCGCGATTCCTTCCGCAATGCGCGACGCGCGCCGAAGCGGCGCGGTCGCACGCAAATCCACCACCATATCGGGCAACTCGCCCGCGTCAGCGAGCGCGCGCAAGTGGTGCTCAAATACCGGTAAGTCAAGCGTAAGGTCCTGCGCCAATTCTTTTGGCCGTTCAAACACTTCCGCGCCGTGCGCTCGCGCCACCGCCGCAATCTCGGCATCGTCTGTGTTTACAATCACGCGCGTAATTTCCGGCACTTTCCGCGCCGCCTCAATAGTCCACGCAATAAGCGGCTTGCCGCACAAATCCTTTACATTTTTGCCCGGCACCCCTTTGCTACCACCGCGAGCGGGGATGATTGCATAAATCTTCATATACGATATATAACTACAAAAACAGACAAAAAGAAACACCCGAACAAGTCGAGTGTTTTAGAGCGCGAAACAAAACACATTTTCAAAATGTCTGGAAGCGAGACGCGAGCCGACTGCTTGCAGTACGGCGAGCGCGAGTGGCCCGAGGACTTTTGAAAATGTCGTTTTGTGAAGCGGTTACGCCAACAGCGCCGGCAACTCGGCGACTGACTTGATAAGCGGAAATTTGACAGTGTCCGCTGTCCATTTGTTCCACTCGTTGGCGACTCCGATGAAGTCACACTGAAACTCCCGTGCGGCTTTCCAGTCACCTTCGCTGTCGCCGACAAAGAGCATGGCTCCATGGTCCACACGCGCAATGTGTTGCGCGCGGGCGAGATTTTGCTCTTTGGTCAGTGGCTGACCAAAAATCCCGCAAAAGTGATGCGCGATGTCAAACTTCTTCACCGACTCTTGCACTGCAACTTCCGGTGTCGCAGAGTTTACAAATAACTCGCGACTTTGTGTGCGCAGTGTTACGAGCGCGGCTTCCGTCCCCTCCGGCATTCCGGATTGCTCCAAGAGTTTATTAACGATGGTGTTGTAGCCGTCGGCGTAGGCGGCCGCAATCAGTTCATACTTCGCGCATGACATCAAGCGGAATGACTCGCGTAAGATGTCGTACCGAGACCCTTTTCCGCCGCTGTACTTTTCCCTTTGCCCCTGGAATATCTGCTTGTGAGCCAAACCCCATGGGCGTACGAGCATGTCCCACGCCTCCTGCTTCAACCCCTCGCCTCCCACTGTGAGCACTCCGTCAAAATCAAAGATCACTACCGACTTTCTCTTCATTTTTTTCATAACTTTTTTTCGTTTTTTCCATCTACCATATTATCACCCCTTCTCTACTTCGTCAAATTGGTGGCGACCCCAGTTTAGGAGCTTTGTCTTGCGCTCCGGTCGCGGCATTGCAGATATTGTTTTATCTATATAATACGAATCGCCTTGCGTTTCTAAAGATGTAGTAGAGATTTCCTCAAAAATCACTCCGGTGTCGGTGCGGAAGCCGTGCCACACGCCGCGCGGCATCCACAAAGTGTCGCCAGGGTAGAGCATTTTCTTCTTTCCCTCCACATCCATTTCCACCGTGCCCGCAAGCACATGGAAGCTTTCGTCCTTCACCTTGTGGTAATGCACCGGGTGGTACTGGCCGTGGAATTGCACGATAAGTTTGCGCGCGTACTCACGATTTATGCAATCCAAAATAATGCACCCGACTTCCTTAAACTTTTGTAGTCCGTAGTGGTGCGATACCTCTACCGTAAAGTCGTGCGAGAGCGGAATCTTAGCAGTATTTAGCATCGCCTTCGCCTCGCGCACCGCTTCGTAAATAGCATCGCGCTTGGAAAACCCGCGCACCGCGAGCGCCCCTGCAAGTGCTTCGCCCTCTGCATAGTCGCGGTCGGCAATAGCCCCAGCACGAAACTCGCCGCTAGTTAGGTGTTCTGGCGATACCAAAGGCATTGCGAAGAATACTTGCTCGCGCGAAATTTTCTCGCCCTTGCGAATCGGCACTTTCGCAAACACGCACCGCTTCAATGATTGCAAGTCGGCGCGCTCGGCGTCCGTTACTGGCCTGCCCGAGCCGCCGCAGGCGGCGACTGCGTTTTTGTACGCCGCTAGCCAAAGGCGCAATTCTTGCGGATTTGCGGAGTATGCGTTCAGCGTAATCTTTTCTGTCGGAACTCCGATGTGTTTCTCAAATATGCGCGCGCCTTTAGCATACGCCATACCTACCGCCCCAGTGTCGTTCGGCGCTTCGTGCGTAGAAAATCCGATGGTGAGGTGCGGGTAACGATTGCGAAGCGTTTCAATGAAATCAAGCGAGAATTTGTCGGAGGGCGTAGGATATATCGCAACGCAGTGCATCAAAGCGAAGTGTACCCCGCGATGTTCAAAAAACGACACTACTTTATCTACTTCCTTTATTGAAAGTCCGCCGACTGAAACAATCACCGGCTTCCCTACTCCAGCAATCTTTTCCAAAAGCGGCCAATCGGTAGCGCTGCAACTCGCCACCTTCACAATCTCCACGCCGAGCGAATTCAGAAAATCCACCGACGGCTCATCAAATGGAGTCGCCATTGTGTATAGCCCCGCGCGGCGCGTTTCCTCCACCAATTCCCGAAATTCATCGCGAGAGAGGCGTGTAGATAGAAAGCGCGGGATGTGCTTCACCTCCTTGCGCTCGCGAAATGCGGGGTGAATAAACGAGTCCAAGTCGCGCAATTGGAGCTTCACCGCCGCGCGCACGCCGTGCTCCTTCACTGCCGCCGCCGCCTCGCGGATAATGCGCTTGCCGTGCTCCAAAGACCCTTGATGGTTGTTCGCCATCTCCAGAGTAAACAGCCCGTCAAAAGAAAATTTGGGTGTGCCAAATGAAGGCATCATAGGGAGTTATGTGTACTGCAACTCCGCCAGAAAGTCAAATGTTACCGCGGCAGTACGGCAAGTATTTCGCTAGCAAGCCGGCGATCCGAATTGCCGTCAAGCCGGTAGCACTGCTCGCTTGTAAGCCGTTCGCGCGAGGCGCGGTCGCGCTCGGGGTTTGTAATGTATTCGCCAAGCGCCGTTCGGAGCTTAGCAAGTGATCCTACTAGACGGATACCGCCAGTCGCCGCCGCTTTCTGATAATGTGTGGATTGGTAGTACGGGTGCATACGCGATATTTCTTTTCCGTCTTTGATATCAAAGTTTATATTAATCACAGGCACACCGGCAACGGCGGCGTCAATGCTCAAACTTGTGTAGTAACACACAACCGCGCTCGCATAATGCAAGCTGTTGCGCAAACGCGCGAGGTCTGATTCTGTCATATCCCAATTTTGACCGCGCGTGCGCGCGAAGCGAGCGTCTGGAAGCGCTTCGCGAAACTTGACTCCGGGTATGTCGTATACAATGCGTGGATGTTTCGGCCATTCCTCAAGATGCACTGGGTCATTCGGATGAAAACGCACGAGAAGGTACAGATTGCGTTCGTTGAAAGCTCCTGACTCAAACCATTCGGCAAGAATAGACACGAGCGCGCGGTCTAGCTCCGGACGAGTCGTATCAAAGTGCGCGCCGAGCGGCGCATAAAGAACAAACCGCGCATCTTGCGGCAACCCAAGCGAAGAAAGAAACTCGCCGCGTTTCGCAAACGGACCGCGCACGAGGTGATCATGCTGTACGGTGCCGCAGACGCGTACGCGCTCTACGGGCATATCTGCATACTCGGCGAGCTCGGCGCGCACAATTTCATTAAACGCAATGAATCGGTCGGGCAAATGGCGTAGCATCCAGCGAGTTGTAACGCGATCCCAAGTATTCACAAGCCCCACAGAGAGTACTCCTCGGCGTTTCGCTTCGCCTAGAAGCGCCGCTTCTTGGTCGTCAAACAAATCTGCAAGAAATATTAGGTCGGGTCGGTATTCTTCAAACACTGTCGCGTACTCTTTGTGCATTACAAGATGCTTGTCTGCAAAACGCGCGATGCGGCGGAACCACGACCGTGCGAATGCGCGGTTGAAAAGTAAGCTAAACGCAAAACGAGCGGCGCTACCGTTCTCCTCGTAGTGTACGCGGCGGCGCAAATCCACGGTCTTAGTGCGCAATAGATACATCTTTAGGCGCGAGAAGAAACGCTCCGCGCGCGTGCGCACAAACGGCGGCAGTACAACGATGGTCGTTTCGGGATTAGCGCACATCGCGCGGTACACATCGGCAAGCTGTGCGTTGCGAAAGAGTAGTACTATTCGCACTCCATGCTCTTCGCGCAGTAGATCGTACACGCCGGTGCGTATTATATTTTTCGCCTCTACGCCCGAAAAGAGCGGGATAAAAATGGTCTTCATGTACCCTCTAGTAAACCACAAAAAACCCCTTTCTGTTATGCATTTTCCCGTTGAGCCGAAGGATGAGCCGATAAAAATCCCTCCGAATATAAGCTACAAAACATCCTTACATACTTGAGAATGTTGGGGTGTTGCTATGCGCGTTCGTAACGCACGAAGGGGCCAGAAGCGCCAACCTGGCGCAAAGCACCTTCTTTTTCCAATTCGTCCAGCACTCGCGTAGCGGTCGCATCCGACACGCCGAGCAATCGCTCTACATCGGCGTTCGTTGCTTCCCCTCGCTCGCGCACAAGCGCGAACACTTTCTCTTTATTCTCCCGCTTCTCCCTCGCCTGCCGCTCTATTAGCGCCTCTGGTTTTTGTATCCCCTCCTCAGTTGAGGAGGGGTGCCCGAAGGGCGGGGTGGTGGTGTCCGTGTTTCTCTTCCCCACCCACCACCCCACTACCGCTCCGAGTAAAAATATAAAAAGGGTTTGCATAGAATTTTATTAGATTGCGACTTTCACACTGAAATAATTAATAACTAAGGAAGCAAGAATGGAGATGAAAATTGGCACTAAAATACTCCAAAAAAACTTATTGCGAACAGGATCCAATTTACCGAACCATAATCGGATAACTTCTTCCCATTGTTTTATCTGTTCATCCACAATTTCAATTTGACGTTGGTCGTTTGTAACATACCATGGGTTTCTTATCATTTCAGTCTTTTGTTTCCTTAGTTCAATAATCATAACATGAGCTTTTTCAATTGTCCTTTTTGCGTGACCTGGAATATAAGTCACGAAATCCCGACTTTTAATTCTACCGAACAAATATGCCTTAAATAACATCAACACCACTACGATTTTAGATTCTTTCATAATTCAATACCTTTTCTTTTTATATTTTTTATTCTAGCCAACTTCTGATTTATTTCAACCCGTCTCGTTGAGCCGAAGGATGAGCCGATGGGAAATTGCGGATTTAGGAGGCGGAGGCGGCGCGGAGGGCGCGGGAGAGATAGGAGTCGGGATTTTTTTGGAGTTCTGCGGGGCTTCCCTCTTCAACCACTTTTCCGTTTTCAAGCGCAATGATTTTGTCGGCATCCAAAACGGTAGTCAGGCGGTGCGCGATTATTAGCACCGTCACTTCTCCGCGCAAAGACGCAAGCGTGTCTTTAATACTCCGTTCCGACTCGGCATCAAGAGCGCTTGTCGCCTCGTCTAGCACGAGCACGGCGGGTTTGCGCGCGAGCGCGCGCGCGAGAGCGATGCGCTGGCGCTCGCCGCCAGAAAAACGCGTACCTCGCTCGCCAACCACAGTGCGCAAACCCTTTTGGAGCGACCCCACCAATTCTCCTATATGCGCCTTTTCGCACGCCGCGAGAATATCCGCATCCGTGATTGAAGAATCGTAGAAACGAATATTCTCCGCAAGCGTATCGTTTCGTAGAAACGCTTCTTGAGGAACATATATAACGCGGCGGCGCCACGCTCCCGCCGAAATAGTCCGCGCGTCTACACCGTCCAACATAATGCGCCCGCTAGTTGGCGTAAGTAGCCCGAGTAGCAAGTCCACCAGGGTCGTTTTGCCCGCACCGGACGGACCTACAATGCCGACTATTTCTCCGCGGCGCACGCGAAACGAAACACCGGTAAGCGCCTCGCGCGCGCCGTCGTAGCTAAACGAAAGCTCATCTGCAGCAAGCTCGCGCGAAAACGCAAACGGCAAGTTGCCTCCGGACGGCGCTGTGTGCGCGCGAATATCGCGTAGCGCGCCGACCACCTCTTCCGCCGATGATAGCGACTCAAGCACGACCACAATTCCCGACTGCATGTTGTTTATATTGCCGAAAATACGGCTCACCATATACACGATTGCGATAAACGATACAAGGTCAAAAGGAAGATAGAGATAAGAAACCGCAAACACGCACAAAATGAATAGTACCGACACTGGCTCAAACGAAAGCTTGGTGACAAGCTTCACAAAGTACTTGCGAAACTCAGCGCGCTCCACGGCTTGGAAGATTGGCCTAGACGCGCTGGCGACCTCTCGCTCTACGCCGAGCGCCTTCACGGTTTTAATGCCTATAAGCGTCTCTGCGAGCCCGTGCGAGATCCCCTTGCCAAGCGTGATGAGCGCGCGCGTGTCGCGACGAATCTTCCGCATAAGCGGCAATACTCCGATAATTAATCCCGTACCAAGAAGAATTGTCAGAACTGTAATCTGCCATGAAAGCGCAAACGCAACCGCTAGGTACATAAGTGAACTTCCGACAGAAAGTACGAGCCCGATGCAATCGTCAAAAAGGCGCGCCGACTGCTTCGCCTCAAACATAACAATGTGGTTAAGGTGCCCCGTCTTTTGCGCGCGCAAGTAAGAGAAGCTTGTGCCGAGAAATGCTTCGTAGAGACGGCGGCGCAAGGCGAGTTTGTACTGCGCTATCGTGCGCCCGCGCATATATCCCGACACGAACAATACGAGCGTTTTCAATAAAAAAGCGATTAATGTAAACACAAGTAGCGTTTGAAACGAAAAAGGAATTCGGATAAACGAGAGCGCGGAGGAAATGGCGGATACTGCAAAATTGGAACCAACCTCGCCTCCCTTTAGGAAGACGGTAAAAAGCGGCACAAGCAAGCTTACAGATACACCGTCTAGAAAACCGCTCATAAGGCCTAGCACCGCTAGCCCAGATAGGCGCGTGCGGTAGCCCGCAAAAAGCGTTTTGAAAATATACCAAAAGCGACTGATGCGTTTTTTCATATAGTTGATTTTTGCGCGCGGCGCTTCATAAGATCCGCAAAGGCGTCATATACTGCATCAACGGAGATTGCGCGCGCCGCCGCGCGGCGCGCGCTTTCTTGACCCGGGCGTTTTATAACAAACGAAGACGGAGCGTGCGGAGGCGGCGGAAGCACTTGGATGCTTTTCTCATCTTTCGGAGGCTGTTCGTTTGGCTCAACGGGACCGATAATGTCTACGAGCGGAATGCCTAGCGCGTGCGCGATGTAGATTGAACCTGTATCTACTGCAACAAATAAATGCAATCGTTTTATAAGCGACGGCAATTCTTCAAGAGTAAACTCTGTCGCCGCGACGGCGCTTGAGCCATGCGCCATCATAGATATAACACGCGTCACTATGTCAATATTTCGCTCGCTGTCTATAAATACAACGCGCGCGTTGTTTTGTACGACCATTCTGTCCGCAAGTTCTGCGAACCGTTCTAATGGCCATTCCTTAACGCGATTGCCTGCTGTAACGGTGATCCCAACCACAAGGGGCGTGTCGTGAAGCGCGTGCGTGCGCAAAAACGCATCTGCATGGCGCTCGCCTTCTTTTTTAACAAATACCTCTTTAATTGGAGACGAAAAAGGAACGCCGAGCATGGCGAGCAAGTGTACATAGTGCGCCTGTAGAAACGAGCCGTGTTCATAATTAACGCGCGATGTGTTCCACCAATCGGTAAGTTTTTCCGCTAGCGTACGCTCGCTCACAGTCGTTTTTATACGCACTGGAGCGGCGCTCGCAAGCGTTGCAAGATTTCCGAAAGGATTGTTCGCAAGCGCGACGCACGCATCAAATCTTTGCTGATACAGAAACCAGAATAGCCGCCCGCGACCCAATACTCCCTTGAATGGCGGATTGTTCATAACAATCAACTCGTCTATGCGCGGGTTGTTACGGATAATTCCCGCTGCATTCTTAGCGGCGAGCACCGACAAACGACATTTTGGATATTGGAGCTTTAGAGCGCGAAACACAGTTGTTGCGCACACAAGATCGCCGACTCGCGTCATAATTGGAATTACGAGAACGCGCGCCCCGCCTGTGCCACCGCGCGCCGCGTGTTTGCGCAGACGCGCTACACTCATAAGCACCGGAGACAACGCAACCCCGAGCAATGCGTAGACAATAAATCGCCATCGTTCTCCCAAAAGCATAGTATTTTTTTATTTCTTCTCTGCAATCCAATTGCCAATAACAAGCGCATCCATTCCAGTATTTAGAAAGCAACGAAGCGCGTCTTCCGGCGTTTCTACAATCGGCTCGCCGGCATCATTAAAAGAAGTGTTCAAGACGAGCGGCACACCTGTTTCTTTCTCAAATGCCTGTAACATTTCGTAATACGGAGCATTTTGTTCGCGCGTGACCGACTGGATTCGGCATGAGCCGTCCACATGTACAATAGACGGCACGAGTTTGCGTTTTTCCAGAACGACCTGTGCAGCAAGAAGCATAAATGGACTCAGGTGCTTGAGCTCAAACCATTCTCGCTGTTTCTCTGCAAGTATAGACGCGGCAAAAGGCCGCCACGGCTCGCGATGCTTCACTTTCTTGTTTATAATGTTCGCCATTTCTGGATTGCGAGCATCGCCAAAAATAGAGCGATTTCCAAGCGCGCGCGGACCATATTCGCTTCCACCTTGGAACCACCCAGTTACCTTACCTGCCGCTACAAGCCGCGCCGCCTCTGAAGATGGACTTGATGAATGATGAAATGCTATTTTTTCTTGAAACTTATTCAAAGCCAGAGAAACTTCAGCATCGGTGTAAACGCGCCCGAGCGACGCACTCTTCATCTCCCAGAAACGCGGCATACCAAGTAACATATGTGCGCCCCACAATGCACACCCAAGCGGGATGCCGGCATCCGACGCGGCGGGCTGAACGAACAGGTGTTTAAAACCTGCGTCATCCAAGAAACGCTTGTTCGTATCAATATTCAACCCGCCTCCGCCGGCGACCACCAAGTTGTCGGAGTCGGTGATTTCTTTTAATTGTCTCGCGAGAAGTAATACTGCTTCTTCAAAAACAATCTGTGTAGCGCGAGCAACCGATGCGTAATAACGGTCTGGAAGCGGCTCGTCCACGCGCGCTGGATGTGAAAATACTAGCGGTGAAAATAATCTTGGACGGAAAACAGTATCAAGACCGAGAGGTGAGAGATAATTAAATATATTTAGATTTAATTTTTCAAAAAATGCGCGCACTGCTGTTACAAGCCACTTCTCGCGCTTTTTGCGCAGTATACCGCCTGCAAACTGGAATTGCGCGTTGCAGATAGCATGGCCGTTCATTTCTTTAAGCCATCGCGACATCGGGAACAATTCCAAAAACGATCGGTCGCCATACGGCGCAAGTCCCATCATTTTGCCTTCATTGTACTGCCCCATATTCAAATATGATTCGGAGACAAGCGAGTACATTTTTGCAGGACCAAAAGTAAACGGGAAAATGGACTTGCGGCGTACATGCATCGTTTTACGCACCTCGGTAATACCCCCTGCTCGACCGCGATATAGTGTCTCCGTCTCAGTCGCAAGAACGCCCAAATGCGTTTGTATCTTTTCTCCTGCTCCATCTACCACCAAAATCGCCGCTTCGGTAAATGGAGAACAGAAAAAAGCAGAAGCGGCATGCGCATCGTGATGGTTTATTACTTCCATCCTTGCGCGTCGAAACCGCTCACCTGTGTTTTGGAGAAAAATCGCACGCATATCCTTAAAATCACGATTGCCAGTTTGGTCAATAACCACAAGGTCTATATCTGCAGCCGAAATGTTTGCGCTCGTTAAACAGTAATCAATCGCTCTGGACGGGAAAATACTCGGCGAGTGTTTAACACGGCAGAGCCGTTCTTCGGAGATTGCAAAGACATGCTCCCCCGCTATGAGCGCGGCGCCGGTGTCATGTGCAGTTACTTTTAAACCGAGGATATTTGCCATAATTAATTACAGGTACGCTCTACTTCATTAATGCTTCGAGTATAACACGGAGCAAGCGTTCGCTTGATTTTTGGTCCAAGCGGTATGCTTGCTGTTCGGCAACGGCATTGCGCGTTGCGCGGTCGGAATCCGGCTGTGCCAGATATTTCCCCAATGTTCGGCGAAGACCTTCCTCACTGTGCGCCACGGGTATTCCACCGACAATTAGCGGTTGCATATGATCGAGTTCGTGCAGCCGTGCAACGCTTTCCCAATAGGGCTTCTCGGTCGGGTCAAACCCGATAAGTATAACTGGCTTTTGGAGTACGAGCGCATCAACTGCAATGCTTGAGAATACTGTGAGTACCACATCGCTCGCGCAGATTGTTTCAACCAGATGTCGATCGTCATTTGCAGACAATTCCGCAGTTTTAAGCGCCGCCACGGAAGTACCAAGCGCTGTACCTGGCCGTTCCACAATCACATTTGCTGGAAGCGTGCCAAGCGACACCGTGTCTGTGGGCGGCAAACGCACCAAGATGATATGAGTGTCGGGAATATTCTGAGCCAATAGGCGAATCATCGCATCATCAAATCCTTTGCCGAGTTCGCCTTCTCCAACTTTTATAATTCTATCGCCGAGCGGCGCATAGAGAACGCAGCGCTTTCCGCGTGAATTTAACTCCTTTTGCACGCTGTTTCTCAATTTGCATATATAGCGATCATAGTGCGGGACACCTACGACACGAATGATTTGTTCTGGAATTCGATGAATCAAAACCGCCTCTTTTTTTATAACTTCGTTATTCACGACAAGTATATCGGGCACAACGCGAAATCCGCCCTTTGTCGTAAGGTTGTCCCACGAACGCACCATACCGATTGTGCGCACGCCGCGGCATTTCGCCTCATGCGCGATGCGGCAATCTGCAGAGCCAAAGATATCTGCAGTAAAAACAAGCGACGGATGATAGGTCTTAAATATATCTGCGTACGCATGCCTCGGCATAAGTAGCCAGTATACGAACGGAATAAAAGGACGCGCTGCGCGCGCAAAAGGCGACAGTATGCGGATAATCCATTCGCGCTCAAAACCAAGACGCATTTTGCGCATAATGTAGAGTGAACGAGTACGCACCGCCGAAATTGCGATGTCTTTAAAAAGAGCGTCTAACCGGCGAATTCGCCCTGGCACACCAACAATGACTACATTTGCCGCGCCATATTCTCTTTGCAAAAAATCTCTCTTTTTTTCTGGACACACAATTACTATGCGTAAACCAGATCGTTCTTTCAGTTCATTAAAAAACGGCGCGGCAAAAAGATTGCGCGAGACGAAAGGGTGGAAACAAGTAATCATGACGGTCATAGTGGTTTTGGTTTCTGAAATATAAAATATGCTGTCTGTCCGAATAATTTCGAATGTTTTAGAAAACGCTTTGTAAACGGTATTCTGAAATGTTTTGAACGAAACGGAAACTCGTACCCCCAAAAACCGCTTGCGACTGGCGTAAAAGATGTAAAAATCTTTTGCAAGGTCGTGTGTGTAAAAGGAGTGAGGTGTGAGTTGTTATGATGATACCGCGGCATTTCTCCTGAAAATAAGAACTGCAACCGGCTCCTTAGGTTAAAGACATTTGGTATGGACACAAAAAGGATCCCCCCATCTTTCAAAACGCGCGCGGCTTCGCGTGCAAAATGGAATGGATTTTCCAAATGCTCCAATACATTCCACAAAGTTACCGCATCATATACGCGGTCTTGAAAAAGCCATGCAGAATTTAGATCTTGCGCGACAAAAGATCCGACGCGTGTGCGTGCTTGCTCCGACAAAAAATTCTTTCCGTCGACAGCATCCACCGCAAAACGCAGTGGCAGTGTGTCAATAAAGAAACCATTGCCGCTACCAACATCAAGTAGATGCGGCGTAGTAATGCTTGACGGGGTAAATCGCTCCACGAGTCGTGACGCCTTTCCTCGATGCGTTATGGTACTACCCTCTTTTATACTCCAATCTTCTTTCATGATTTTTTTATTGCATGTCTGTATAAAGCAAGCATTGCGTCAGTATATTTCTCCCATGAAATCTCACGCTCCACAAATGCACGCCCATCATTCGACAGGCGCGCGTAAAGCGCCCTGTCTCGTAAGAGCGCAGCTAGACAATTGGCGATACTTTCAGCAGAACACGGATGTGAAAGCAATGCGTTTGACTTGTCAGTAAGCACTTCTGAGGCGCCGGCGCTCTGCGACACTACGACAGGCAGTCCGCTCGCCATTGCTTCAAACACCGCAAGCCCCCAAGTTTGTAAGTGACTCGGAAACAAGAAAATATCTGCATTTCTGTATCGCTCCACCAGTCCGGCCTCGTTTGCTGCACCAACAAAAACCACACGATCAGAAATCTCAAGCTCTGTGGCTTTATGTTGTAGTTCTTGATAATAAATGCGTGCATCTTTTTTATGTGTGTAAGAACCACTGATGGTCAGATCAACATCAAAGCCATCTCTTATGAGCCGCGCCAAAGCTTCAATCGCATCCTCAAATCGGCGATGTCTATAAAAAAGCGCGTGACAGAGTATGTGCACTATTCTTCCTTGCGGCAATGTACGAGCGTAAAAAGGAAATCTGCTTACATCCAAACCGCTACGCACCACCGTGCTTTCTAAACCGAGATAATGTGCAATCTTCTCTTGCGTCCCGCGATTGAGTACGGCAACCGCATCGGCACCACCTACGAAGAATCGCTTCTTTGCATATTGATCCTTACACCACTGCACCGCGCGTCGCATAGGAGAAAAATGCTTACCGCTGTACTCGCGCATGAGCGACCATTGTGCAATATATAAATCATTTATCATAAGTACAGAGGGAATGCGCCGAATATTTCTGCGGAAGTACGCGGCGACCTTGAGCGGCGCTTGTTCGTGCGGATTGAGCAGGTCTGTATCTGGCGCAATTGCTCGCGCAAGTAAGTGTACTTTCGGCGCTGTAACGACGGCCATACCACGCAAAAGTTCTGGGTAACAGGTAGACGCGTTATAAGAAAAAGTGTATAGAGTCGCTTGATGTCCGCGCAATATTAGTTCGCGTGCAAGCATTATCGCTTGTCGCTCTGTGCCTCCAGACACTACCAATTGATGCACTATGATTGCTATTTTCATACAGATGGCAAATGCGCGTATGCGAGCAAGACATCGGCGACACGCGCGCTCGCTTGCCCATCTAATTTATAACAGAGTTCAGCACACATCTTCTCTCGCGCCGCCGCATCGCGCGACGGATCTTCCAGATATTCGCCCAAAATGAGTTTGAGTCTCGGAAAATCAAAAGCTTCTTTTAGCGCGCCGAAACGAATCACATCTTGAAAGTGCTCAAACCCGCGGAATCGACGTATAGAGCGGTGGAATGGGCGCACCTCATTCCCATCAAACGGAGCCGCTACAATGGGTCGCCCGAGAATTGCCGTTTCCAATAGCGCGGTTGAGTACACTGCCATTACGGCGTGCGCATGCCGCAAGATATTTACGAATCGTTTTAATTCTCCAAGATAGTTGGGAAGTTTTGTGTCGTAGAAAAACACTCGCGGGTGTTCCTTAAAGCGCAGGAATTTTTCTTCATCAAACTCTTTGTCTTTGCCGCGAGAACCAATGTATGGACGCACGACGAGGTATGTATCGTCGCCATACACCCCCGCATCAATCCATTTCAAAATCTCTGCAATAATGTCCGGCTCGTCAGGACAATATGCGCTTCCAGATACATACACAATGTAACGCGCCTGCGCGGGGAAACCCATGTGTATCAACATTTCTTTACGCGGAATCACATACCTTTCATTCACCAAAAAGTCGTATTGCGGATACCCAACGATAGAAACTTCATTTGGATAGTACCCCTGAAACGCAATCGCGGCATGCCGCATCTGTTCGCTCGCCGCGAGGAAATGAGTCGCGCGGAACGGAAGATAATATTTATCAATATGGTCCCACCCCGCCGATATTCCTAGCGTATGCACTCCTTGACGCCGCGCTTCAGGCAGTACATGGCGGTCAAAACGATTGTATACACTGGATACGAGCACTACAGAAGGACAGTAGCGCTCAAAAAGAGCCTGGAACGGACGCGTGCGATATGCCACAAAATAGAACTTCGTCGCTAGGCGCTCGCGAACGAAACGGCTCCTACCAAAAGTTGCGGCAATAAGCCGCTTAATGGGGTTCAACCACCTCTTGCCTCCAGCTGGCGGCTCACCAGGGCGCATACCCATAGTCGCTAGAATTTCCGTCGTCTTCGTATATAGAAGATACGAAGAGAAAAAGAGGTAAAGTCGCTGGAGCAGTGTGCGTCTGTAGTTCAAAAGCACCGGCTCCATAATAATTCGCTCGTTCCACACATCCCCCAACTCCGCGCGATAACGCTCGTAATCCTTTGTATTAACCAATACGACAACTCGCAGGCGCGAAGAATCTTCTACCGCTCTTTTAAGAATATCAAACACACATCCAGGAAAACCGAAAAGATTCCGAAATTCCAGAGGAGACGGAAGTGTGATAAAAAGCGTGCGCATAGTCGTATACTATAACAAAGCATCGTAGCGCAATGCTATACTGCCTTACTACCACATATGAACACGCCAAATCTTTGGAAACGGATCAAAAAACGGCTATACCGCATCGCGCGAGCATGTAACCCGCGAGAGCGCCGATTGCGCGCGCTCTACAAGCGTTTTTCCGAATCGCCCGATGGAGCGCGCATTATTGCGTTTCGCAATGCGAAAAAACTATGGCGGCTCATACGAGAGTTCCGACCGAAAAACACCTTGGAACTCGGAACTGGCATCGGGGCGTCTGCGGCGTTTATTGCAGACGCGCTTCCTGCTCAAGGAAAACTAACAACACTAGAACAGGACGAAAAATACTGTTCACTGGCTAATACAATCATTCCACAAAATCTTCAGAAAAAAATAAAAATACTGCACTCCCCTGTCCGTACATTTTTCTTGGATTATATATCTCCATCGCAGACGCTCTCTGGATATACATCGCTCCCGACCGAGTGCGGCCCGTTTGATTTTGTGCTAGTGGACGGCCCAACTGCGTCTTTCCCCAATGGCGACCTATTTCATATCATTCCTCACCTCGCGTTTGGATGCCTCGTTCTCGTGGATGGGCGCGCAGAAGCAGTCAAACTCTACAAAAAACATATCATAAACCTAGAGTGCATAGCCGAATCGCCCTACTTTACGCTTTTTCGACTGAAATAACGAGAGGGGAAACGCAAAAATTCGCGCGCAATATTGCGCTTCTTGAGCCATAAGCGTCTGCACCACGGAGCAATAAACATCCATTTGCGAGAGAACGGAATAACAGGAGAAGTTGCCAACCGCCAAAACATAACGAGAAAATAGCGCGTAAATGGGAACGGAGCGAGAAACTCTTGATACGAAAATGGATGGCTTGCCGGATGTCGCTCAATACGCGAACGCATATCCTGCAAGCGTGTATGTAGCGGTTCTCGGACGGAGTAGAACCTAGTTGCAAGCGCGGCTTCAGAAAGCATCGCGAGCGTACATTGGAATGTAATTGCTGTGGAGCGTTCGTGAATCTTCTTGATGAGATAGGATCGCCACAAACCGAAGGTGAAGATGGGGCTTTTGCCGTGTCGAAAATGATAGAAGAAGGTCTCTTGGTATGAAGCGTCGGTAAAAAAATGCGTCCGCACTCGCGTTTCTTCGCGCCCATCGGGGTAAAGCCGCCGTTCAAAGTAGTGGCTCATTGCGACTCCATAATCTGGATTTTCTTCTAAGACGCGCACGAGTGTTTCTACGAAGCGCTCATTCCATTCGTCGTCATCAGATGCCCACATAAAGTACTTCCCTTTTGCTTGTTTGAGCACGAATTCGTGATTTGCGATGGCGCCGATGTTCTTCGGCTGGCGAATGTAGGTGATGCGCATGTCTTCTGCCGCGTACGCACGCATCAGTGTTTCGGTATCGTCGGTAGAAGCGTTGTCGGAGATAATATACTCAATGTTCTTGTAGGTTTGGCGCAAAAGCGTATTAAGCGCGCCAGGCAAGAGCCGTGCGCGATTGTATGTGGGAATGCCGATGCTGACGAGTGGGAGTGGGGTCATAGTAAGCGTGGCCATATTTTAGAGAAAAAACGCTGGAATTCTTCAATTATGAGCCATCGTTGCCGAAGCAAATGGCGAAACCAGATCAGTAAAAAGGATGCTCGCTGCAGCATAGGAACCACTGGGGAGAAGGAAAACCTACGAAATGTAGTAATAAAATAATATGTCCAAGAAAACGAAGAAGCAAATTCTTGGCGCGAGTACAGGTTGTGCGACGGGTCGTGCCTTTCAATGCGCGAACGCATATCTTGCGAGCGTGTATGTAGCGGTTCTTGAACGGAGTAGAACCCGGCCACGAACGCCGCTTCTGCGAGCATGGGGCGAGTCCCGTCTCGGGTAATTGCCTGCAGATGCGTATGCAGTTTTTTGAGCAATGCGGCGCGCCACAAACCGAAGGTGAAGATGCAACTTTTCTTATACTTCAGATGGTAGTAACACACCTGTTTCCTACTCCACTCTGTAAAATTATGCGTCCGCACTCGCGTTTCTTCGCGCCCATCGGGGTAAAGCCGCCGTTCAAAGTAGTGGCTCATTGCGACTCCATAATCTGGATTTTCTTCTAAGACGCGCACGAGTGTTTCTACGAAGCGCTCATTCCATTCGTCGTCATCAGATGCCCACATAAAGTACTTCCCTTTTGCTTGTTTGAGCACGAATTCGTGATTTGCGATGGCGCCGATGTTCTTCGGCTGGCGAATGTAGGTGATGCGCATGTCTTCTGCCGCGTACGCACGCATCAGTGTTTCGGTATCGTCGGTAGAAGCGTTGTCGGAGATAATATACTCAATGTTCTTGTAGGTTTGGCGCAAAAGCGTATTAAGCGCGCCAGGCAAGAGCCGTGCGCGATTGTATGTGGGAATGCCGATGCTGACGAGTGGGAGTGGGGTCATAGGTGTTCTTTGCGTATCCGCTCAAATGCGTCTGCTTGCTCCAATAGACCGTACTCGCGACACAACGCCTCTACGCGCGGGCCTTGTGTAAGCCCCCCAGTACTCTCAAAAGCAATATCAGCGAGAGAACGCACAAATGATTGGTAGGCGCATGTGGCGGGGTGTCGCGAGTGTATTTCCTGCGTTTCTTTGAGGCATTCAAGTGCATATTCCAACTGTAAATATACCACGCTGACAAACGCGAGCTTTTCAAACATACGGCGTCGCGCCACCGCATCGGTAATTCGTCGAACCGATGCAATGTCACGAAGATATAAGGCGTCGGTTGCTATCTGAAACCCTTCGCCGCGAAGCCCAACCGGGTAGCGATACGGCGAGCAGTCCAAGATATACTTCGTAAACTTCACGAAGGAAAAACCGCGCTTTGCGAGCCACGCGGTAACTGCCCCAAATAATTTCTGCCCGCGATACACTTCGTGGAACGAGACCTCAGAAATCACACACACGGCGTTATTGTGTATCGTACGCTCGCCTCCTTGCAAAATCTCGAGTTCAGTTCCCTGCGTGTCCAAAGACAGGATATCAGGCGACGGCAAGCGCGTGCGCGAACCGAGGCATAGGGAATCCAGAGTTACAACCGATACGGGCTCGCGCACAACTGTTTTCATTGCTTCGCCAAACACAACATCGCGCTTTAGTTTCCTAAAATAAAAGTACCATGCCTTTTTGTGCGGATGAATCGCTCGCAATGAATTTGTGAACGGGTCAGAATTGATATTAAAAATACGCTTTCCGCGAGTACGACCTAGGCATGCCGGCACAGTTATCACATGCGCCGCGCCTGCATTCGGCGTATCGGCAATATCCGCAAGGCACTTCTTGTCGGCGTCATATAGCACATTGATTATGTCCGTCTCAAAGTTCGCGAGTGTTGGAAACGGGCGTGTGCCGCCGCGCGCGCCTACATGATGTGCACAAATCTTGTCGCTCGTTCTCATGGTGTGCTATGCTAGCAGGACTTTCGTATGCCCGCAAAGAAAAATCTTTTGCAAAAAATGCGCGGCATTGCACAAATGCTCGCAAAACAACGACGACACTATTTATTATGTCGCGAGCATGGACTGACTAGGAAGAAGGCACTTACTGTGACGATTAAGCATACCGGTGTTGTTACTGGCGATTTTGATACTGGAGGCAGTAGCATCATTACGGTCTGGCGAGACGCGCGCGGCCTCTCCGACCACGAACCGAAGACAGGAAAATGGATTAAAGGAAAAAGAGGCGTGTTGTACGACCTCGGCGCACACATAGGAAAATTTTCGTTTGCGGCGTGGAAAGAAGGAATGTCTGCTTACGCATTTGAGCCGCATTTTGAAAACTTCCGCACGCTCTGCCACAATGTGCTTTTAAACAAAAGCACAGTGCAACCATTTCAAATTGCCGTGCTAGGGAAAAACGAGGTTACTGATTTTCCTTTGAGCCAACTATCGTCTGGCTCCGCAAACCACGGTTCGCCCGAGCGGCGGTACGCGTCGCTTCCAATTTTGTCGTTCTCTCTCTACGGACTGCGCGACATACTTAAACTTCCGCCACCTGATTATCTGAAAATAGACATAGACGGGCGCGAAGCGGAGGTATTGGAGAATGCCCCTTTGGATTCCGTGAAGGAAATACTGGTAGAGGTATCTTCCGACGAGTCGCGCGAACGCGTGCGGCGCGTATTGGAAAAGGATTTCGTAAAATACGACGAGGACGAACTGGTGGGCGTCAAAGAAACTGGTGCGCGCTACCCACGCAATGAATTCTGGAAGAGAAAAAAATGAAAATTACAAATTGGCTGTCTCGACTTAGAAAACCGTTTGCACAAAAATTAAGTGTAAAGAAATACTCTGCATATAGAGAATTAAGAAAACACGGAATCTCGGTATTTAATTCATTGGTAATTACATTGTGCCCAGCCGTAGTGGGTGTTTTTGCAACAGGCGGAAAAAGCGTAATTACCAACTGGAAAGACGCGCGCATGCTGCATGCCATAGGGCCTCAAATGGCTTCTTGGGTACAGAACATTGGAGCTAGAAATGCAGGGGCGGCATTTTACGATATTGGAGCAAACATAGGACAATGCGCAATATTGGCAGCGAAAGCCGGCATGCGCGTTTACGCCTTTGAACCGCACCCAGACAGTTTCCGTACATTATTTCAAAACATACGGCTCAACCGAATTGCAATTACGCCGATAAATTGCTTGGTATCGGATAAAAACGGCATTCTCGCATTTGACATAGGAACAAAATGGAGCGGCTCATGCGCGTTCGACAACAGAACTTCGCGCAAAAAGATCGTATCTACTTTGTCGACGACACTCAACAGCTTTCATACCTTCTTCGGGCTTCCACGCCCAGAGTACTTAAAAATAGACACGGACGGATACGAACTGCAAATCATAGAAAACTCTGACATGTCTTCGGTAAGAGAATTGTCAATTGAAATTAGCGATGAGAAAAAACACGGCGAAGTACAACGCATTCTCATTTCAAAAGGTTTTGTTCGATTTGATGAGGAATATCTTCTGAAAGACAAGAAATATCCCATGAACGAATTCTGGAAGAGAAAGTAAATCTGTGTTATGCTATTTCTGGAAACAGAACATTTAATCTGAAAAAGAGAAAGGATTGCGTATGCAACCTGAAATCGCAGTTGGAAAACAAGAACCTTGGAAACATAAGGGCGTGCAAACCGTGGGTGGACTCATCATCCCGCGGCGCGTGGCGATTGAGACAATATTCGGATGCAACCTCTCGTGCGTTATGTGCCCAATAGACATGCCGGCTGGGCGCAAAAAAGGCATTATGGCGTGGGACCTGTTCGCAAAAATTATAAGCGATCTTTTCCCATACCGAAAAAACATCGAGCTCTTGGATTATTTTTGTCTCGGCGAGCCGCTGATGGACAAGATGATTTTTGAGCGTATCAAGTACGCCAAAGCGCGTGGATTCCAAAACTTAAGCATCTCTACTAACGCGATGCTTCTGACACCAGAAAAGCAAGACGCACTTCTGGAAAGTGGAGTTGATACAGTTATCTTCTCCATAGACGGCGCGAAAGCGGAAACGCATGAAGCAATTCGCGTACGCGCAAAGTTTGACACAGTAGTCAAGAATTGCGTGGAGATGATTGAGCGACGAAATGCCGGAAACTATCCGACCCGTTTTCTCGTCCGCTTCGTTCGACAAGACGCGAACCGCGGCGAATGGGAAGTGTTCAAGGCATTCTGGGAAGAAAAAATCAATCGCGAGCGGCGCGACTTTATCGGATGTTTAGACGCCAGGTCGTGGGGAAGCGTGCATTTTCCAGTGACCCGAACGGAAGTCATTGAGAAAATGGCTTGTCCGCAGATATCAGAGATTCTGTACATTCTTTGCGACGGAACGGTACCGCTATGCTGCAACGATTGGAACAAGCCAGAGTACAACTTCGGCAATGCAGGGGAGCAATCTCCCATTGAAATATACAATTCGACGCAGCTTGCGGCGATTCGCAGAATCCACGAAGACGGGCGCAAATGCGCCATGGAAATCTGCAAAGATTGTACGGTGCTTTATGCGCTGGGTCAGCGGGAATTCGCATAGCTCTCGCTTCCACTCACCCTCCCCAGACCCTTACCGGTTTGGGGAGTTTTTTAACACTGCAATCATCTGCGCGATTGCTTTTTTAATCATTGGCACCGTGGCTGACGCGAAGCTCATACGCACAAACCCGTCGCCTTGCGCGCCAAACGCCGTGCCGTCTAGTAGCGACACTCCCGCTTTTTCAAGCATCAAATCGCGGAAGGCGACGCTTGAAAGTCCGGTACCGCTAATGTTTGCAAACGCATAAAATGCTCCGCCAGGCGAGACACAGGAAACGCCTGGAATAGTATTCAACCCTTGTATAAGAGCGGAGCGGCGCTTCTGGAGCTCCCGCCACCGCATAGCAACTCCTTTCTCGCCAGAACTGAGCGCCGCAATTCCGCCGCGCTGTATAAAAACAGGAAGGCACGAAAGAATTGTTTCCGCCATAAGTCCTATCTTTTGTGCAACTATTGGTGGCGCAACTACAAAACCGAGCCGCCATCCTGACATCGCATACGCTTTGGAAAAACTATACAAAAGAATGACGCGCTCACTGCATCTGTCAAAAGACGACGCGGATGCTATTTGCGCGTCCGAGAGTTTTCTATACACTTCGTCGCTCAAGATACAGCAGTCATTCTCTTCAGCAAGACGATAAAACGCTTCCACATCATCTTTTGTTAGCACTGATCCCGTAGGATTCTGCGGCGAGTTTAGGATAATTAAGCGCGTGCGCGGCGTGATACGCTTTCTAGTTTCTTCTGGTGACATTCGGAAACTGTCTTTCTCACGAAGCGGCACAGGAACGCCGCGAACTCCTGCATACGCGCATACTGCGGCATAGGTTGGAAATCCTGGGTCTGGATAGAGCACTTCGTCTCCAGGGTTCGCAATCGTACGAATTACAAAATCAATGAGCGCGTTTGCTGGAGACACAACGACTTGCGAGATATCAGGCAAAAAGCCCCACTCATCTTTTGCGTATCGCGCAATTTCCTCACGCAATTCCCACAAACCAGAAGAAGAGGTGTAGTGCGTCTCGCCCGCGTCAAGAGATTTTTTTGCAGCCGCGACTACCGCAGGTGGCGTATCAAAATGCGGATCGCCTATTTCAAAATGAATCACTTTCTTGCCGGCGCGCTCGCGCTCCTTCACTACAGAAAGAAAGCCGAACATCGGCTGTCCTATAAGCCGCTTTGCCGATTCTGAAAGAGATCGCATAAAAACTAAATAATAACCTTGGGAGGAGTTACGACTACATCCAATACAGTTTGGTCTGGATGTAAATTTACATTAATCAATGCCGGACCTTTTATGGAAAGAATCTTTCGTAAATTTGCTCTCACCTGCTTATCATCTTTCAAACTGAAAGATTTTATACCATATGCCTTTGCGATTTTTACAAAATCCGCCGCGGCATAGCCGGTTTTCGGCTCATTGCCGAATGTGCGACCCGCAAAGTCATTTTTGTTGAGCATCATCATGCCGTAGCAGTAATTATTGAGAACGAAAATCTTTACCGGTACCTTGTACAGAAAAACCGTTTGCATTTCTTGTATGTTCATTTGCATACCGCCGTCTCCGATAAGGCACACTGTGCGCGATTTCGGGCGCGCGTAATGTGCTCCGACGGAGGCGGGAAATGAGTAGCCCATCGGAGAATTCCCCCATGCTGAAATGAAGCGCTGATTACCGCCTTTGCTTTGATACCCCTGCACCCCCCAAACCAAGTTTAAACCGCAATCGGACACCACAACATCTTCATCACCTATCAATTCCGAAAGCGCATTTACGAAAGAATGCGGATTCACCCGCGCGCCGCGCGATGTCGGCGGCGGCACATTGATTGCGTGGTACGAGCGCTTGAGAGAGCGGGCGAGCGAAAGCCACTCGGCTCTTCCATCGGCGGCTTTTCGCGCGCGCTTCGCGCGCGCGAGGAGTGCTGGTATAAAAACCGATAGGTCCGCTACGATGGTCTGCGCGTGTTTCAAAAGCCCGTCTTCCAATTCGCCTTGGTCTATATCTACCGCGATAACTCGCGTATCTTTCGCGAAGATTTTGTCGTTATAGACCATCTTTGTAGTAAAACGCGAGCCGAGCGCTAAGATGAGGTCGCTTCGTAGAGATATCTCATTCGCAGAAACATTGCCGTATCGTCCAGGACTTCCTAGGTAGAGCGGTTCACGGTGCGGCATCACATCCGCCGCACCCCAAGTAGCAACTACAGGAATTTGGAGTGCGCGCGCAAGCGCGCGCGCTGTTTCCGTTTGTCTAGAAAGACGCACTCCGCCACCAAGAAGAAGTATCGGGCGTTTCGCTTTAGTAAGTTCTGAAAAGATGCCTTCCACAGCATCAACTGGCGCGACAGAACGCTCTTGTTTCGGCGGAACAAAAGGCGAGAGCTCCGATGGCGACACTAGCTCGCGTTGTACATTAAACGGAATATCAATTAGAACTGGGCCTGGACGGCCATCTTTCGCATGCCACACCGCTTCTTCAAAAACGCGTCGCGCATCAGCGCCGCGCTCAAGCATAACCGCATATTTAGTGATGGGCTTCATTACAGACACCATGTCGGTCTCTTGGAAACCGCGCTGACGCACGCGGCGATCCCCCTTCACATGGAACATTCCCACTTGCCCCGTGATAAACAAACACGGTACCGAGTCGTAGTAAGCGCAAGCGATACCGGTCATCAAGTTTGTACCGCCAGGACCGGAGGTTGCAAGCCCGACCCCGAAACCCTTGATGCGAGCGTAGCCGTCTACAAACATCGCGACTGCTTGCTCGTGATTGCAAGCTACATATCGTAATTTTGGATGCTGCCCTACCGCATCAATCACTTTCATAATCGCTCCTCCCTGTACAAACGGCACAGTGTCTACACCTAGCTTTGCGATACTATCGGCTATGTATTCGGCTACGCTTATCTTTTTGTCTTGCATAATTATGTATCGTATACTACTCTTTTCAGAATAGAAAACAACTCACTATGACACAACGAATACTCATTACTGGCGGCGCAGGATATATCGGCTCTGTACTTACTACTACACTCTTACAAGAAGGATACGCAGTAACGGTGCTGGATAATTTTATGTACCGCCAGAATAGTTTAGCGGACTGCTGCAGATACAAAGATTTCTCGGTCGTGCGAGGCGATTGCCGCGACAAAAACACACTGCAGCCGCTCGTTGCAAAAGCAGACATAGTTATTCCACTCGCGGCACTTGTCGGCGCGCCGTTATGCGATCGCGACAAAATTGCTGCAGAAACGACTAATCACGAAGCCGTGGCGATGCTCTGTAAATTAATGCGCAAAAACCAACGCATGCTCATACCTATTACAAACAGCGGATATGGAATCGGAGAAAAAAACAAATTCTGCACTGAAGAGTCGCCTTTGAAGCCAATTTCCGTATACGGCATTACAAAAGTGAAAGCGGAAAAAGCGGCGCTCGCTCGCGAGAATTGCATAAGCTTCCGCCTCGCCACTGTGTTCGGAATGTCGCCTCGCATGCGGTTAGACCTACTTGTAAATGATTTCGTACACCGCGCAGTGAATGATCGCGCGCTCCTAATCTTTGAGGGGCATTTCAAAAGAAATTACATCCACATTCGCGATGTTGCGCGCGTATTCCTACACGGCATAAATAATTTTGATACGATGTGCGGAAGACCCTACAATGTAGGGCTTGACGAAGCAAACCTGTCAAAACTGGAACTGTGTGCTGTTATCAAGAAACATCTGCCAAAATTTACATACTTGGAGGCGCCGATCGGCAAAGACCCAGACCAACGAGACTACATCGTCTCAAATGCGCGCATTGCAAAGACAGGCTTTAAGACCGAGTGGACGCTTGACTATGGTATTACCGAACTTATAAAAGGTTTTGCGATGCTACAAAACAGCCGTTATGCAAACATCTAGCGACTTACGGCATATACCCATTATTGTATTATGCGGCGGACAAGGCACTCGCTTGCAAAGCGTTATTAGTGACAAGCCGAAAGTTCTAGCGCCGCTCGGTAAGAACACATTTCTAGATACGCTAATTGACTTACTACATGCATCTGGATTTCAGCGAATTATTTTGAGTGTAGGATATCTAAAAGAGCAAGTGCGCGAACACTGCACCAAGCACAAATACGAGGTTTTATTCTCCGAAGAAGACGAGCCATTGGGCACCGGCGGCGCGCTTAAAGCGGCTCGCTTGCTTACTTCGCACGACAATGAATTCTTTGTTATGAACGGCGATACTGTGTGCCGACCCGACTTTCGCGCTATATACGACTTCCACAGAAAGATGGGCGGATTGATGTCTATGATGATTGCCCCTGCGTACGAAGGCGATGGAGGAGATGTGGCGCTACTTGACCACACTAGCCGCATTGTATCATGGCGCAAAAAGATGCCTAGTGACGCTGGAAAAGCTACTTTTGTAAATGCAGGAGTGTATCTTATGGACAAGGAAACAGACAGGTTTTTCCCCAACCGACACGCATTCTCGCTCGAACGAGATGTCTTTCCATCGCTCCTAGTTGAGCCATGTTATGGGTATCCAATCAAAGAACCTCTAATAGACATAGGTACGCCAGAACGCTACACGCTCGCACAAGCATCCTTTTCGTGATAAGTTTGTGCTCGTATGATTGTAGCGCGATCTCCTTTCCGAATAAGCTTCTTCGGCGGCGGCACCGACCACCCAGAGTTCTTCCTAAAAGAAGGCGGGGCGGTACTGTCAACGGCGATTGATAAATTCGCCTTTGTTACTGCGAATCGGTTTTTGAGCCATATGTATGATTACGCCATTCGGCTTTCGTACAGCAGTGTTGAGCTCGCGAAGCGTGTTGATGATATTGAACACCACATCTTCCGAGAATGCCTGCGGCGATGCGGTATTCGCAAAGACATCGCCCTGCATAGTATTTTTGATACGCACGCATTTAGCGGGCTCGGCTCGTCGTCTGCATTCACGGTGTCGGTACTCCACGCCCTGCACGCCTTCAACCAAGAATTTATATCGCCGGAGGAACTTGCACGCGAAGCTATTTTTGTGGAAAGACAAATGGTGAAGGATTTCGTTGGATACCAAGACCAGATCTCTGCTGCATACGGCGGTTTTAATTTGATTGAATTCAAAACGAAACGCGATTTCATCGTTCGGCGCGTCCCGCTCTCCACTGCGCAAATCGTGGCATTGGAGCAACACCTCTTTATGGTCTACACTGGCATAGTGCGCAAGGCGTCGGACATTACCGCGCACCAAATCAAAAAGATATCCAACAACACCGAAACGCTCCGCGCAATGAAACAAATGGCGTACGACGGATACCACATGCTCGTCGAAAATAAACCGATAAGACAATTCGGCGCATTACTGAACGAAGCGTGGGAGCATAAACGCTCTCTAGATGGTTGCGTCTCCAACAACACCATTGACGCTCTTTACCAAAAAGGGCTCCGCGCGGGAGCGTGGGGAGGGAAACTGCTTGGTGCGGGCGGCGGGGGCTTCATTCTATTCTGCGCACCGCCAAGCGCCAAAGCACGGCTTATACGAGCATTTCCGCACAAGCAGATACTGCCGGTGCGCATTAATGCACCCGGCTCGCAGATTCTTTTTTCGTAGATACTTCGCGGGCAGATTCGCGCATGGCGGCGCGCGCAAGCAACTCGCCCTCAAAGTCGCGAGCGTTTTCTCCCATTACGACAGCGCAAAAATCTTCTAACGCAAGCTGAAACTGGCTTGCGGGCGGCACGACTATGGTTTTTTTATCGTTGCCTCTATGCACTATAATCTCCGATGTCTTATCTGCATCCACTGCGAAAGCGCGGCGCACCTCTATACTGCCGCTCGGACCATGCAACACATACGACGATACATACTCCTCGCTTCCTATCTGTACCATGCCGTGCAAAGTACGATTTTCAGAAAAACGAAGAATTACATCTGCCGCGGTGTCAATTCCAGATGCGGCATCAAATGTTTGCATACACGAAACTGACTGCGGCGACTTTCCAAAATACCGGAGCGCTAGAGCAAATATGTAGCCAAAAGAATCGTGATACACGCCGCCGCCGAGCGCCGATTGGAAACGAATATCGCCTGCTGGCGGGAAAGGATAAAGGTATCGAGCTTCCAACCGTTGTAGTCCGCCTACATCATTAAGCAACGCGCGCGCTGATTCGTGTTGCGGGTGGTATAAAAAAGCGTAATTTTCAAACAAGCGCACGCCAGCTTTGCGGCATACCGCTATAGCGGTACGCGCTTCGGCAAGCGTTGGAAAGGCAGGTTTTTCAACAATAATATGCTTGCCGGCTTGTGCCGCCTCCAATACCCACTGAGTATGCAAAAGTGGTGGCGTAGAAATGTACACAACATCTACCGCTTCGTCCGATAACACTTCCTCGTAACTTCCGGCGCGAGGCGCGCCAAACTCCCGCGCATACTCGCTCGCCCTTTCCGAATCCCTACTGCCAATAAAAACCAGGCGCGCCGCGCTAGAAGAACGAATGGCGGGGAGGAACCTGCGTCGCGCCACGCGCGAACAGCCAATGATGCCAAAATTCATTTTTTGTAAAACGGGCTTTTGGGGTCGCCGTGGTCGCCGTCGCCGTAGCCAACATTCTCGTGCACAATCGGCCGTTTGCATGCATTCCAAGGTTTCGTTAGAAACGACACCGATTCGCAGTCGGTAATCGCCATAAAGACATGCAGCGTATTGCGCGGAACAAAGATGCATGTGCCCTTTCCCATTGCTATAAAATGTTCTTTCCCTGTCTTCCTGTCCTTTTCCACCTCAACTCCAGAACCGTTGATAAGCAAAATATATTCGTCAAACTCTGGGTGGTAGTGATTGCCGCGAATCTTGCCCGCTTTTATAAACTGATGTGTCCACTCCGCAATAGGCTTCGGCGGAACGAATGAAAACACCCCGCCACGCCCGTCTTTGATGGTATTTAAGTTGCAAGACGAACTAAATACGCGCATATTGAAAGTCGGCTTTTTTTGCTTCATAAAAGAAACCTACAACAAAAACCCCTCCGACGCAATGCGGAGGGATAGGCGGCATTACGCCGCAATGGACTGGTAATATTGAACTGTCTCGGCAAGACCTTCCCGTATATCCGTGTATCGGAAATCCGGAAAGAATGTCTTGACCTTTGTGGTGTCAAAAAACCGCTTCGGATTGCCGCTGTATTTCGTCGTGTCGTACCGGATTTTCCCATGGTCGTACCCAATAATCTCGCAGAGCATCTCGGCATACTCGCGAATGGTGTAGGGAGCGCCGCTACCCAAGTTTAGATTCTCGCTCGTCGGCAAGGCGGCGGCGCGCTCAATTAGGTCAACTGCATCGCCGACATACATAAGCTCGCGCACCTGCTCCCCAGTGCCCCATAGCACCACTTCTTCGCCACGCGTTTTACCCGCGTGGATTTTCTTGATTAGGTCAAAGATGAAGTGATTGTCGCCCGCCTCAAACCCTGGTCCGTAGAGCGTGGAGGGGATGAGATGCTGGTACCGCATCTTAAATTGCTCTGCAAATGCCAGAAGCCCTGCATAAAGCATGCGCTTGGTGTACGCGTAGGTCGCGAGGTTTGGGTCCGGCTCGCCGGCAAGGTAGTTTTCCTCCCGCAATGCTTCTTCGCCAAGCGGGTACGAACAAGAGGTGCCCATCGTAATCATAAGCGACTGCGATTGAAACTTGTGCCAATACCACAGCACATTCGTATGTATCTGCTGGTTGATAACCCACTGCTCGCCTTGGTGGTGGAGACAGAAGTCCCCCGCCTTCGTCCACGCCGCTAGATGGTAGATTCTGTCAAACTTTTCGTTTCTAAATTGCAACAGGTTCTGTGTTTCCCGCAAATCACAATTCTTGGAATTCACGACAACAACTTGGTGCCCTTGCTTTTGCAAGTGCGGCACCAAATGCCGTCCCAAAAACCCAGTCCCGCCAGTTACCAGAATATTCATTATTTTTTCCTTTGTAAAAAACTATCCTCTGCGAAGATACCTTTTGTAATTGCGTCTGTCAACAACCATCGGCTTTGGGACAGGCACAATGAACGCGCCGCCGCCTTTGATGTATCCTTCCATCTTTTGCAAAAGTTCCGGCAGAAAGTTCCATGCGAGCACGAGGTACGCATCTGGCGGAGCTGCCGTTCGTTCATCTACAATCGGAATACGCGCTCCGGGGATATACTTCCCTATCTTCAGTGGGTTTACCTCCGCCGCGGCTGTCACAAGGTCTGGGCCGATGCCAAACGAATTGAGGAGCGTGGCGCCTTTAATCGGTGCGCCGAGTGCATGCACGGTTTTGTGCTCTTTTTTGAACCGCCGCAGTATGGGTATCAATTCCTTTTTCATCCGCTTTACGCCCTTCGCAAACGCGCGGTAGGTCGCTAGTTCGCCAAGACGGCGTCTTTTTTCGGCGCGCCGCATAAGAGCTACAGACTGCGCGACTTTTCTCGCGCCTTTTTTTGCAATTAGATATTCCACAGTGCCGCCGTGTATGGGAATATTTTGTATAGAGAAAACTTCAAGACCATACTGCGCGAGAAGCGCCTCAAGCGAGCGTAAGGTCCAATATGTAAGATGCTCGTGATAAATTTGGTCAAACGCGCCGATGCGAAGCATTTCGCCAAGATATATCGCCTGAACGCAGAGAACTCCATTCTCGCCAATTAGTTCTGCAATACCTTCGGTTACGGAATGCAATTCTTCCAAGTGGAAAAACACGCCGGCTGCAGTTACCAAATCCGCCGCGCCCTTTTTCGCAATTATTTCTTTTGCAACTTTTTTATTGAAAAACAACGGCAATGTCTCCAATCCTTTTTCGTTCGCGATTTTTGCAAGATTCTTTGCGCCGTCCACGCCAAGAGTTTTTATTCCAGTGCCGCGCCAGCACTCAAGCCAAGTGCCGTCGTTGCTTCCAAGATCCATTACAAAGTCACCCGCATGCAAATTGAGATTTTTTACGAGACGCTTAGTACTCTCCGCAAAATGCGCTTTAAGCGAACGAGTGGTCCCAGACACATAAGCATATTCTTCAAACATCACTTCTTTCGGCACGGTGTAGTCAATCTGCACAGTCGTGCAGTCGCGGCAAAAGTGCGCGCGTAGCGGGTAGTGCGGCTCGCGCTTTCGTAAATCCTTTTTTGCAATAAAACTATCACCGTGAGGTTGTGTCCCCAAGTCAAGAAATAACGCAAGGTTCTTTTTGTTGCATACTCGGCAATTCATATAAATATCTGATGTGCGGCGCGCACGGTTGCATCAATTTGCATAGGCGCGCTGTGTCCTGGAACAACGCATGAAATAGAAGGGTTTTTGACGCACCAGCCGATTGCCCATTCGGACAAGTCTGCGCCAACCGGCATCTCGTTTTGTTTTATCTCTTCCACCTTTTTCATATGCACCTCATCATAAGTTTTATTGAGTGGCTTAAAACGGGTAGAGAGATACCCTTTTGCCAAAGGTACTCGCGCAATAATGCCAAGGTTATGTTTTTTCGCAAACGGAAAGATGCGTTCTTCCGCTTTTCTGTCTAGACGGTTGTACACTACCTGCACCGCTGATGCGCTAAGCATTTCTACTGCTTCTTGCAAAAAGACTCCGTCCTCGCCGAAGAGTGCATCATCGCCGAGGCATACGCCAACCGCGCGAATCTTGCCCGCCTTTTTCGCTTCGGCGAGTGCATCTCTTATATTGAGCGTATTCGCACGAATATGTGCAATATCCTCTGGCGCGTTTACATGCAGTTGATAGAGGTCAATATAGTCCGTCCGAAGCGCCGCAAGCGAATCGTCTAGTTGCTTCCGTATGTCCTCCCCAGTCCATGCAGAGACAATCTCCTTTGGCCTGCTTATGTGCCCGAATTTGGTGGCGATGATCCACTTTCGGCGATTCTTCCCAAGCGCGTCGCCGACCATGCGCTCCGCCGCGTGGAAGAAGTAGCACTCGCCCGTGTCAATAAAATTCATTCCCGCTTTTTCTGCGCGGCGGAGTATGGCGCGTATTTCGGCAACCGTAAAAAACCTGCCGCCCATGCCGCTCCATTGGTGGGTTTCAATACCGACAACCGAAACCTTTAAGCCGGTTTTTCCTAATTCGCGATATTGCATAGTTATTTTTTCCATCTTACTTCTCCGTCAATTTCTCCTGCGGCATACAAATCCTCTAACCGCTTAATACGGTAGAATCCGCGGTTTTTGAATTGCTCTTCGGTAAGCCCCATTGCGCGAAATCGCGTGCACATTTCCTTAACACCATCATGAACCGAATAGCGACATGCAAAGTTCGGAAAATATTCGCGTATGCGCGCAAACGAAACGCGGTAGTTGCGCGCGTCTGCGCCGCTTGCAGACACCATTTTATTCGTTACCATCTCGCTCCCAGCGCCACGCGCGGATGAAACTGCAAAAGAAATCGGCGCGCCTGTTTCTACCGATACGATGCGCGCGATGTCTATAATTTTCATATTGTTATCATCGCGGCCAACATTTAGCACAAGTAATTTGCCTCCAGAATATTCAGAACGAAGCGCGCATTCTATCGCATGCGCCATGTCCGATATATGCACATTAGGGCGCCACGCCTGCCCGTCGGAATTTAAGACAATCTTCTTGTCTGCAACCGCTTGTCCAACAAGCATGTTCACCACAATGTCGAAGCGCATACGCGGCGATGAGCCAAATGCGGTCGCAAAACGAAGCGCAATCGGAGAAAAATCTTTATCTGCGAGCGCGTGCAAGTCCTCTTCTACCTTCAATTTATTTTTTGAATATTCTATATGTGGATGTACCGTAGAGTCCTCGTCAACCTCATCTCCAGAAGTACCATAAATTGAACAACTGGAGGCGAAAATAAAGCGCACCCCTTTCTTTTTACACAGAACCGCAATGTCGCGCGCATATATTCTTGTAGGTTCGTAAATCATCTCGGGCGGCAAGTTTCCAAAGGGGTCGTTAATGGAAATACCCGCAAGATGCACCACGGCATCAAAACCGTTGAGGTCTTTTTCGGTTATATCGCGCGCGTCTTTTCTTATAACTTGGTACGGCGGCACTGTGTACAACAGGGCATCAGTAAAAAATCCGGCATCAAGCCCGACAATGTCGTACCCGCGCCCAATTAGAAACGGCACAAGCACACTGCCTACATAACCCCCTGCACCAGTGATAATGACTCTCTTTGCGGTCATAATATGGCGCAGAATATCACAAAAAAACGGCTCGCACTAGAAGTGCGAGCCGTTTATATTGATGGTGTTTATGCGCCACGAAACTCTTCTGGAGCAAATGACAGAGCAAGTTCACCTGGCGTACCAGACCAACTAAGCAAACATCCAATTTCCTTTTCCATCGGATAGAAAATTGAGGCGAGCTTCTCGTTGTGCGACACACCGAACCTTTGACGATAGTATGCTTCGGCGCCCGCATACCTTCCACCAGGTTTGAAGTGCGGCTCCAACTCTTTGAGCCGTCGCTCAAAAGAAACCACAGAACTCTCGTGTGTGCAGTAGTCGCACAAGAAGACGATTTTTTCATCTAGAGCAAACCCGCGCGTTTCTGCAAGGTGCATGCCGCTGCCTCCCGCTGCGCCCGCCAATCGGACGACCATATCTGGAAATGATCGTTTCAGAAGAGTTATATTATTTGCTTCAAAACGACCAACTCTTTCTTCATCCGCCCCAGATTTAATGCGGTACTCCGAGTCAAGTCGTTTGCTCCAATCATGTACTAATAATGCATGGACAACATACAGAGGCGACGAAGCATCATTGCGTAATTCCTTAATAAGGCGGCACGAAATCTCGGCCCCAAGTACAGCCGAAACACTCATGTGTGCCACGACATTCAACCATGACTGAAGAGCGCCGCGCTCATCTTTGCTGAACCCAAAAAGTCCGCCCTCTTCCCACGCGGCAAAGATTGCCTCGGTATCTACTTGCAGAAGATGAAGATGGCTGAATGCCAGTTCAATTTTTTGACAATGTGCAATGTATTCATTAAAGTAATAAATGTTCATCTTTTACCTTTATTTTTTATTTTCTTTCCAAAACAAGAATACACCTTATGTCAGAAATGTCAATCCCGACTCAGGTAGTCATTCTAGCCGGCGGCAAAGGTGAACGGCTTATGCCTATAACAGCGCACATGAACAAAGGAATGGTACATGTTGCAGGCAAGCCGTTTTTGGAGCACCTTATTCTCCTTTTCAAGAAAAACGGCATACGGCGATTTTTGATTTTGACTGGCCACGCATCAGAAAGCATTACCGATTACTTTGGCAACGGAAAAAAGTGGGGGGTGGATATTGCCTACCGCCACGCGCCAAGCGCATGGAACCACGGCAAGCGGCTTGCGGACGCGCTCCCGCTTTGCGACGACTTTTTCCTCCTCCATCGCAACGACATTTACTGGCCGTTTAATTTAACCAGACATCTTGCGCGTTTTAACGAGGCGGGGCTTCCTGCAATGATGACCGTGTACCGCAACCGCGCAAAAGACGGCATCTATGGGCCCGACAACAATGTGCGTGTAAATGAAAGCGGCGTTATTGAACGATACGACAACTTATTGTCATCTGATTCTTTTTACCGTGGTCAAGACCTTGGTTTCTTTTTATTGACGAAAAAAGTGGCGGAGGAATATATGCCGACAAATACGCCAGATGATTATTGCCTCCACCATGGCTTCTTTAGTACGCTTGCAAAAAAAGGGCTTCTTTCCGCATTTATTACTGACACACCCGCAACGACAACCACCGATGCAGTATGGCTCAAAAAAGCAGAGAAGTACCTACGAGAGAAGTTCGCGGACAATTCGCTCTAAGCACGCGCCGTCTGTATACCCCGCTTGTTCACGAGCAATGCGTTCCCGACCCGCCGAATGAAGCGACGGAGTAGATAGATATGCACGAATTGCCGCAATAAGCTCATCGGCGCTACGCGCGCGCCATATGCCGCCGGTACGCCCCAAGTCCGATAAATGATTCCACGAGAAATACCGAGCCGCGCCATTCCAAAAGTCCGCACCCTCTGGACCAAAAGCCAGCGCAACGAGCGGCGTTCCAAAAATCGCCGCTTCTACAAAAAATGTGGAGCAAGCTGTAACAACTACAGACGCATGCGCCAGAGAATTGCGCAGTAGCGCGAGTGAGTGTTTGTCAAATTCCCATGCGTCTTTACCTTCTCCTACCCGAGCGACCGGCGGCTCAATAAGGAAGCCAAAATCGGTGCGAATACGCTCATATTCGGCAATGCTAAGTTTTCGCTTCGGGTACGGGCGCACGAGGATTTGTACAGCGTCTCGCGATAACGCACCCGCTTGAAACGCTCCCGCCAAAACAGCCAGTGCTTCAAAATCAGCATCAAAACTCGCCTTGCCTGAGAACGCAAATAGAATTATATTCTTTCCGCTAGACGCTCCGAGCGAATCGCAAAATACTTCGCGGGATACTATGCCTTCGCGCTTGAAATGCCCATCATATTGCGGCGCGCCGACTACAGTGATATCCGACAACGGATAATCGCCGAAACTGACGGCATCTCTTTTCATAATCTTAGTTTGCACGAACAAGCGGTTCGGCGGTACGCGGAGAAATGTTTTGGAAGTAAGATTATCCCAACTTGCTGGCATGCCTACAGTATTGATACCGCGGCGGCGCGCCGCGGCGATAAGCGCATACTCGCCGCCATAAACGAGCGTCGGACAAAACACTATATCGGGTCGATGGCGCGCGAGAACCTCATAAAAATCTCGCGGAGCACACAGTGCGTACGCGCATCGAAATATATAGCGATACGAACGAAAGTGCCCGAGCGACCAAAGTGTCATACGAAACAAAAAACCAAGCATGCGCACAAGAAAATGTGTTTTAGTGCCGCGCCGTCTGAAATAAAACCAATGCATCAGATACACAGTACTCGTCGGAAGCGACGCGTGTTCGCAAAATGCCCATGCGCGTTCTAATCGAGACACTGCACCTCGCGGTAGAACATCCCACGAAATATACGGCGATGTAAATTGCGAGCGGTAATACTGGAGCTTCTCGCGCGGCGAGAGTAGTACTAGCCGCACGCCGCGCGATGCAAGTAACTCTGCAAATCCGCCGCGCAAGAAGTTTCGCGCGATGGACCCGTTGCCTACAGGCATAAGAATTGTTTTCATAGTTGTTTCATTTTTAGAGCAATAGTTTGTTCTATTTCTTGCGCGGCGAGTTCACCCGCGCTTACATCGCCATTCGTCGGCGGTAAAATATAATCTCGTAGGAATACTTCGCGCGCCGCTTTGGTTTTGTCGTGTCCCGATAGTAGTGAGCCGACCTCGCTGGCAAATTCATCGCCAGTGCGAAAAACAGTCGCCGCTCCACTTCGCACCAAGTGCGCGAAATGTTCTGCATCTTGCAACGCTTTATACTCTTGACGAAGCATCACAAACCCCGGCTTTCCCTTAAGCATCGCGTCAATAATGCCGGTAGTGTGAATCGTAACCGCCGCCTCTGCGTAGGTAATTGTTGCAAGCAAGAGTTCTACTCCTTCCGGAGTACCAATCGGCACGGGCTTGTGCGGGCACACGACAACTCGCTCTCTTTTATAACTACTAAATGCAACAAAATTGTTCGGCGCCGGCCGTACTACAAGATAGGCGTTTGAGACATCGGGGTCTTGTGATGCATCCATACCGAGGCGCAATTCATCCACCACTTTAGTGCTATCGCCCGTCACCGCCCCAGAGCCGAGATATAATATATATTTGCGCTCTGTAGGAACTCCGATTCGACTGCAAAACGCATCGCGAGATTCGCGCGGAGCGCGCAAGGCGCGCCAACCATCAAACTGGTAAGCTCCGACAATTCGGATGCGTTCGCGCGGCACTTTATGATGCCGCACTGCTTCGCGCACCTGCTCTTCATTCCATACGAGAAGAAGATCAGGAAGGATTTGCAACAACCCCTTGCTTGAAAGGTTGTCCCACGATGGAGTAGGAACGATCGTCTGGATGCCCAGATACCGAGCCGCCTTGAGATAATCCAAATCAGGCGACGAACTTGGGCGATTGCGAAAGGCTACAAGCACAGCGGCGGGTCTGTACGCGCGCATTTGCTCGAGCATCTTTGGCACGGGAGGCGCGCACCATTCTACAAAACGCAAGAGCCAGTCTACGAGACGGCTTGCAAGCACTTTTTCTAAAAAAGGAAAAGTGCGTAGTATTTTTTGAATCGTGCGCGGCATAAATCTAAAGCACAATTCTTCATAAAACGGCGCGCGTGATTGCAGGCGTATAAAACGCCGATAGTTTAACATCTCACGCACAGGTCGTAGTATGCGCTTCCATACGCCGCCGCGGCGAACGCCATGCACCCAAATAAAACCTTGATTATCGTGCGCAAACGCATCTAGCACTTGCACAGATGAGGCATCAAGCTCACGAGGACTTGGGTCAAACGCCGCTACTACAGCGAATCCACGTGCAAGAAGGGCTAAAATCATACTTCGGTAGGTTTTTAGATACCCCGCCGAGCGTATAAAAAATAAAATGGTGCGCGATTCTGAATTGTGCATATCAGTTTTTTTCACAAACAAGAAATCCGGTGTTAAACTCCGCTTTCTGAAGTGTGGGTACGGAAAAAGCAGAAATACGCCAGCCCGCCTTCTCCACCGCTCGGTATGATGCACAAAAGTAATCGATATTTCTTAGATACATACGGTAAAGAAAATTCCACCCCTGCGCTTCTTCAAACGGCTCGCTAAAAATGCCAGCGCGGCGCGCAACGCGATAGGCTTCGGAAAACACATTCGGGTATTCGCGCGGAACTTGCTCAATTGCTGAATTAGAAAAGACGACATCGAACGAAGAGTCGGGAAACGGCAGTTTAAGCATGCTTCCTTTTTCGACAGAAAACGAGACCTGCGAAAGCCGGCTTGTAATCGACTCGCGAGGAAGCCCCGTTAATTCTTCCAGAATATGAATTGCGGGTGAGGCGAAGTTTCCTTGCGTGGCCGCGGCGCCTTCGGCGGTGAGCTCAACTCCATGCGCGAAGCGCAAACTAGGCACAAGCACGGCTAGTGCAAGAAGGTTTAAGCCGCGGCCGCATCCTAACTCCAAAACGCTTTCCGCGCTGAATTCATTTAAGGTCTTCGCAAATTGCGTGAGAAGCGCTTTTTTGTAATCAACTATACGAAGTAGCATCGGTTTACCGCATAGATACACAGGCGCCATTTTCTGGAAGAAATAATCGTCCGTTTTTCCTGCGTACGCGGCTCCATACGCCTCGCGCACCGATTCCTCGGTGCGCGAGGCGCTTCGGCCCCGGGGGGGGGGGCCCGCCCCCCGCGGCGCGGGTGGGAATATAACGCAGGGCGGGGTTCGGCGGGGGGTAGAGGGCGGGTTGAAAA
>CAYIUC010000004.1:40404-45754 GCA_964366535.1 uncultured Candidatus Saccharibacteria bacterium
GCCGGCGCCGCGTCCCCACCCCCGCCCCCCCCCGTCTCCGGGGGGGCGGTGGGCGCTGCGCCCGGGGGCGCGCTAAGGGGGGCCGCGGGCAATTCCGTAATAAAAGCGTAGCCGTTGCATCCCGTGCATATTCGCGCAGTATAACAAAAAAGCCGCTCCGTGAAAGGAGCGGCCGTGCGCCCTAAAATAGGGCTCTACAGGAATAAGTCCTGCTCCCCAAAAGCATACTGTGCTTCCAGTCCGGAATATCCGCTTTGTATTGCCTTTTCAATCTCCCAGTTGGCAAGATTGTACAGGCAAGTGATCTCTACGCATTCTCTGGACGCGTCAAAAGAATCCAGATGCGCCACCACTGACTGCTCCACAGCCGTTATCCGCGTCTCATCTGCAAACCCGTCTTTGTTGCCAAGCCGCGCCTTCGGTACACCTCGCTTTGCAGGGCAGTTGAATACACCGAGAGGCGACAGCACATGCCGAAATGCCTGCATGTGGCAAACGCATGGTTGATGCATAAACGGCTTCCACGCTTTATTAAGAAGTACACGCAAATTTGTGCTCTCCAAGACGCGGAATGTCTTCGTCTCGCACAACCGCGCCCCTTCAAGACCGGTACGGATAGCCATAATGGTTGATTCCATATCCGTCATTGCGTCCGGATTCATCACTTCCCCTCCATCAGGAAAGCGGTTCAAGAACGGCTTGAACGAGATGTACGAGAATCCTGAATCGCGTGCAAGCACTGCCGCCTCAACCATTTCGTGAATGTTTACGACGGCATCTTTTTCCACCGTCGCATTTTTCATCAACGGCTTTTGGTCCCACACAATCACGAAAGAAAATCCTATAGAAAGTAACGGATTTCTTTCTCGAATGCGCGAAACACCGGCGCAAATCTCTCCAAGCGTAATCGGCTTTCGCGGTCTATGCATTTTCTGGAAGGTGTCTTCTGTTCCAGAGTCCAACGAAAATCGGACCCAGTCCTTCCCGGTCAAACAATCAGCGACGCCGTGTACGACATCGGTACGACTGCCGTTGCTCACCACTGCGACTTGCATGCCGCGGTTCTTGAGAAAACGGACGACTTCTTGAAACTTCGGGTGCACAGTCGGTTCGCCGCCGCCGATAAGAATTACGGAACGCAGACCATTGTCGGCTAGGTATGTAAGCGAAGAAAATAATTCATCATTGACAAAGTTTCTCCCGCTGTTCAGTACCTTTAAGTCCACGCAGTGCCCGCAATAATAATTGCAAGCGGTGGTTAAGTCCAGGTTGATGGACACTGGCGTTAGACGCGGCGTAGGGAGTTCTGGTACACCATTCGCACGCGCTCGCGCAAGCGCCTGTCGCCACGCAATGTATTCCTGCGTGCGCGCAAACACAGACGGATGAAGGAGTTTTGTGAAAAAGTCGTGTTGCGGCGCTATGTGTAATCGCGCAGTTGGTTCGGTTGTTGTAGTTGTCATGATATGCTTTTGTAAAGGTTCAATTCCTGAACCAGTGTAACCGCCAACCCTTTTATGTCAAATATGAAGAAAAACTACTGGCATTTGCGGAGTGCCACTATAATTGCGTTTGCACTCTTGCATATCGTGATTTTTGGTACTCGCAAAAAAGCACCCGCGAACCCAAAGAATATCGCAATCGTACAAGGCGCAAAACTCGGAGACATGGTGTGTACCACACCTCTATTTCGCGCGATACAACGCGCCTACCCCACGAGCCGCATCATCGTAATTGGAGATGCAGTGAATCAGAAATTGCTTCGCGGCCATCCGGCGATTGCGCGTTACATCGTGTGGCAGAAGAATTTCAGAGCTACCGCGCGCGCGCTACGGCGTGAGCGTATTGACTACGGGCTTGTCGCGCTCCCATCGCTAGAATCGCTCGCACTCTTAGTTTGCGGCGGCGCGCGCGCGGTAGCCGCACCGATTGTTATTGGTGGCATATCGCCCTTTGAAACGCGCCTGTATAGTTTCTTGCGCGGTTTCGCGATTGCAGTACCGCACCGATACGGAGGTTATGTACCGCGTGAGTATTTGCGCCTTCTCGAACCTATAGGCATACAAAGCGATAATACAAAAAAATGGCTAACGGTTTCGAAAGAAGCACAAGCGCACGTCACTAGTTTCTTCGCGGAAATAGGGCTAGTCCCGCGGCACGACTTACTAATAGGAATAACTCCAGCAGTCGGCGGTAATCCGCGCAAACGCTGGTCGCCGGCAAAGTTTTCAGCAGTCGCCGACTATCTTGCAGAAAGATACAGCGCGAAGATTATTGTTGTCGGTTCTGGACGGGACAAAGACGACATTGAAAATATGCTCCGCTCTCTTTCGCCGCGTACGAAAATTGTCAATACGCTTGACCTTTTCTCTCTTGATGAACTGAAGGCGCTCATAGCGTCATTCTCGCTCTTTATAAGCGCCGATACTGGACCAATCTACATCGCCGAAGCGTTTGATATACCTACAATAGATATCGTAGGACCTATGGACGAAAACGCCCAACCTCCGCGCGGAAAATTACATCGCGTCGTCGTGCCGACGCGTACGCGCCCCGCATTTGGTATTTTAAACCATGATGGAAGCAATCCAGAAGAAGAACTGCGCCAAAGCAAAGCAACGACCGTCGAGATGGTATGTAAGGTGGTAGACGAACTTGTGCCGCTTATACGCGCTCACTTCTCCGCAACCACATAATATCCGCTAGTTAAAATGTGCTTTGTTTTATTTTTTCGCTCCACCTCTCCGTATTCGCCCGTCACTAGGAACCAAAATTGCGGCACTGCCTTTGCGAGAATGAGCCAGAGCCATGCGAGAAATCGCGTATAAAGCATGTTCGTCTGAAACCCTAGACGTTCAAAGAGTACCGCGAAGGTCTCCACAGTAGTCGTCTCTTCGCGTATTTCTACGCGCCCCCAATCGCGCAAAAGGTGCGCGAGCCCATAGCGCGTGAAGCGGAAGTAGTCGCCCGGAATATTGTGCAGAGGAAAAATAAAACGGGTGGTTAAGATGAGTTTGCCACCAGGAGCAAGGACTCGCCACATTTCGTCAATCGCTTCTTGCGGCGCGTGCAAATGCTCCAATACTTCAGTACAGAGTATGCAAGAAAATTCGCCGTCTCTAAACCGCGATAGGTCGTGCGCATCGCCGGCAAAGTCCACCCCGTCGCCCGCCGTAGTGTCTATGCACACGCGGTTAGGAAAATACTTCTTGTACGGTCCGCTTCCGCCGCCGATATCGAGCGTTCGCGCACGCGTAGCGTGCTTCCGCACAAATGCGTCAAGACGCGTGCGCACAAGCTTTTCGGTAAGCCCAAACCACCTCGCGACCGCTAACAAAAGAGTTTTCATAGCGTTGTATACTATACAACACATGAGAGTGCTATATCTATACGCGGGCTCGCGCAAAGCGTTTTACGAGTCGTGGCGGCGCGACGAGGCGCCAGACACCCAGCTTCTTGGCCTAAACTATATGAAAAACCTCGGCATAGATGCCGAGTTTATAGAATGGCGGTTTTGCGAATGGCTCCGTCGCATAAATTTCAACCTTGTGCATATCCCGTACCTGTTTGCAATTAAAAAATACGACATTGTCTTTTTATGCGCGGGACTACCGCTCGTGTTTATCGCGAAATATGTTTTGCGCTGGAAAAAACCGAAGTTCGTCATTTACAACACTTTCCTTGCAAACGCGCTCGCGCGCAACCAGCGCGGCATATCTGGCTTTATCACGCGCAAAGCGATAGAAAATCTGGATATTATTGTCTGCACCGCCCGCGCGCAAATACCTCCGCTTATAGACGCCGGCATCGCGAAAGAAAAAATAAAATTCGTGCCAATTGGGATTGATGCGAGAAAATTCGTCGCCAAAGAGAAGCTCCCGCTCGAAAGACCGGCAAAATTCCCCTCCGAGGAATTTTGCCTTATCCGCTCGCCTCGCTCCTCTCTCGCTTCGCTCGAGAGTCCATGGCCGCTCGGCTCCTCGCCGTCTTTCTCGCGGGACTTCTCTTCTAGCTACATATTGTCTGTCGGCCGCGACCTTGGGCGCGATTATAAAACGCTTTTTGATGCGGTGCGCGGTTTGCCTATAAAAGTTATAGTCGCTACCAAACAAGAAACCATAGCGGGGCTCACCGTGCCCCCAAATGTGGAAATTCGCTTCAATGTGCCGTATTCCGATATGCCCGCGCTATACGCTGGTGCCTCGTTTGTCGTTACCCCGCTAAAGCGCGCCGACAATCCAAGCGGCTCCGAAACATCTGGGCAATACGGATATCTTGAGCCGATGGCGGCGGGTAAAGCAGTGATTGTGAGCGATAAGCCCGTCGTCCGCGATTATATAGAACACGAAAAGACCGGCATTCTTGTTCCGCCGGAAGACAGCCGCGCGCTTCGCGCGGCAATAGAACGGCTCACAGTCGATGAGTCGATGCGAAACACACTTGGCGCAGTCGCCCAAAAATCCGTTTTAGAGAATTTTACAAGCGAGCGCTGGGCGCGCGCGCTTGCGGCGATTTTTAAGTTGTTGGTGTAGGTTATCCCCCACACATTTCATATGAAAGGTGTGGGGGTTATCCACTTGCGCTACGGCTTGTGCGCGGTAAAATGTAAGCAGGTCCGTTTGTGGAATATAATCTCTATAACATTCATACAGGGAGCTTAATATTTGAGCGTCGTCCGCGATGCTCGTGCGAGCACCCACCTAACTTTCGTTAGGAACTATATTTCTCTGCGGACCGCAACAAGCTCCGACTTTGGTCGGGGCTTGTTGCGTAAAGTGGTTTTGGTCGTGCTATAATACCCCTACTAACAAAGGCCGTTTTATTAAGCAGTAATTGAAATTATGAAATACAAAAAGGGCTTCACTTTGATTGAGCTTTTGGTCGTCATTGCAATTATCGGGATTTTGACTTCGGTTGTGCTCGCCTCCCTCAATTCTGGACGCGACAAAGCTGGTGATGTAGCAGTCAAGGCAAATTTGGGAAATCTCCGATCACAAGCGGCGCTTTATTACGAAGATAATAACAACAGCTACGGGCCAAATACTGGTACTAGCTGTACGACGGCGGGGAGCGTATTTGCCGACACACGAGTGGCTGCACAGCGTACAGCGGCAGAAAGTGCATCCGGAGGCGGATCTGTTGCCACATGCGCCAACGGCACGACACTCTGGGTCGTATCCGTACCTCTACGCGACAAAACTAAGCACTGGTGCGTGGACTCAAGCGGCATAGCCAAAGAAGCTGCCGCTAATACAACTACGATCCAGTGCGGGAATTAGTAGATACGCAACACACCCCTCCCTTTCCCTCCCCTTATGATAAGGGCAGGGTATGAAAAAGACCCCGACAA
>CAYIUC010000005.1:0-43866 GCA_964366535.1 uncultured Candidatus Saccharibacteria bacterium
GGGGGGGGGGGGGGCCCCCCGACAAAAAATGGAAAGGAAATTTTTGGTTTTTGCTCCCGCGACCAAAGGGAGCGGACGAGGCGCGCAGATTCGAGCGTACGATTCAATTCAGAGCCACCACGCGCTCCGCGCGTGCGACACATCATTTGTTTTGGAAATAGGTTCGGACTTGGTACAATAAACACACATCAAAAATGACAAAAGAAAAAGACACTTTCTGTATTCCCGAGGAAGTCGCCAAAGTCGCAGAAACCATTGAAAAGAAAGGTTTTGAGGCGTATTTGGTAGGTGGGTGTGTGCGCGACTTGCTACTAGAAAGGAAACCTTCCGATTGGGACATTACCACAAACGCTACTCCCGACGAGATACAAAAGCTTTTTGCGGAATCGTTTTATGAAAATGAGTATGGCACAGTAGGTGTAGTAACTGCATCCGAGGACCCGACGCTCAAGGTAGTCGAGGTTACCCCATACCGTCTTGAAGGGGCGTATTCCGACAAAAGGCGGCCGGATTCGGTGTCTTTCAGTAAAAATCTAGAAGACGACCTTAAACGCCGCGACTTCACTATTAATGCTATCGCACTAAAGATAGAGCCCGTCAATGCTATAAACGACACTCTCACGGACATTTCTAAAGGACAAGAAATAATTCATAAAGGACAAAATAAAATGTCCGATAATGTCCGTGAGAATTCTAAAAGACATAACATAAATCATAAAGGACATCTTGTTGACCCATATAAAGGACAGGGTGACTTAAAGAAAACCCTTATAAAATCAGTCGGAAACCCACAAGAGCGATTTGCGGAGGACGGGTTGCGTCTTTTACGGGCGGTACGCATAGCCGCAGAGCTCGGTTTTACTATTGAAAATGAAACAGCAGACGCAATATTCAAACAAAATACGATTTTGAAAGAAATAGCTCCAGAGCGAATCCGAGACGAGTTTACAAAGATTCTTATGTCAGACCGTCCAATGGAGGGCATTATGTTGTGTAGCAAATTGGGGCTTTTGCAACATTTTCTACCTGAAATTGAGCAATCGTTTCAGGTGAAACAAAACAAAGCGCACTCATTCGGTGTAGGAGAACATCTGCTAAAAACCGTTTCGCATGCGGCAAAGAAAGGGTTTTCTTTGGAAATACGCCTCGCTTCCCTCTTGCACGACATATCTAAACCAGAAACGCGACGATGGTCTGAAGAAAAGAAGGACTGGACCTTCTACGGTCATGATGTTACAGGCGCCAGAACCACAGAAAGAATATTAACTCGCCTAAAGTTTCCCGTGAAACTTACCGAAAAGGTAGTAAAGTTGGTTCGTTGGCATATGTTCTTCTCGGATACAGAGGTCATAACGCATTCTGCGGTACGCCGACTACTTATGAATGTAGGCAAGGAAAACATATGGGACCTTATGAATGTGCGCGCCTGCGACCGTATAGGCACCGGTAGGCCAAAGGAAAGCCCGTACCGCCTCCGCAAGTACCACTCTCTTATAGAAGAAGTGATGCATGACCCAATAACGGTTGGCATGTTGAAAATCAAGGGTGGGGAAGTCGTGGAGATTGCAAAAATAAAGCCAAGCCCAAAAATTGGTTTCATCCTTCATGCACTCCTTGAGGAGGTTTTGGATGATTCAAATAAGAACACCAAGGAGTATCTCACACAAAGAACCGTTGAATTATCTGCTCTTTCTGACAAAGAACTAGAGAAATTGGGTAAAAAGGGTAAAGAGAAACGAGTAGAAACGGAGGAGGCAAAGATAAGCGAGATTCGTGGTAAATACTGGGTAAAGTAAGGCGAAGTTACACATGAAACAATAACTCCAGCAATAAAAACCGCCCAGTCATATTGGGCAATCTTCTTGATGCCCGGCGACTAGGCGGTATAGGAGATGGGGAAACACAAAAATGGAATCTCAAGAAAAGCATTATCCAATTTTAGAAGTGTTTTTGGGGATATGTTTTCTTAGGAATAGAGCGGTAATGTTTCCCGTGTAACATCGGCGCGGAAGGTTAACAACTAAAAAAAATTCTGCGCTAATGTCGAGAAAATGTTGCTGTCAAAGAACGAAAAGTGTCTAAAGGACATTATAAAGGACATGTCCGTTACGCGTAAAGGACATTGTCCTTTAGAAACTGTGGATAAACTCCATAAATACGCAGAAAGACACACTTCTAATGGACATTCAAGGTTATAAAGGACAATTCTAAAGGACAGTGTCCTTTAGAATTGTCCTTTATAAATTGGTTGCTGTCCTTTAGATTTTGTGTCGTAACTACAAGATACGAGCCGAAGGTTGCAAAGAAAAAGGTTTTGTGCTATACTTTGACTTACTATGATAACCAAGAGAAAAAAGCAGAATGTAATTAAAGAGGTCGGCATGCACGATAAGGACACAGGGTCTCCGGAAGTGCAGGTCGGCATTTTGTCGCGCCGCATAGACGAACTTACACAGCACCTGAAAACGCACAAGAAGGATATACACTCGCGCCGAGGATTGCTCGGTATGGTGGCGGCACGCCAGTCGCATTTGCGTTATCTTCAAAAGAAGTACCCGAAACGCTATACTTCAGTAGTGCGAAAACTAGAACTAAAAAAGTAATGTCGATTATAAAACACAAAGAACAGCGCGTTGCGGTGTTTATTGACACGCAAAATCTATATCACAGCGCAAAAAACCTGTACCGAGCGAATGTGAACTTCGGCCAGGTGGTGAAGGATGCCGTTGCTGGAAGGCAGCTAGTACGCGCTCTCGCGTATGTTATTACTACTGAAAACGGCGAAGAAAAAGGGTTTTTTGACGCGCTTGCCAAGGTTGGCATTGAAACCAAGACGAAACCATTGCAAATTTTCGGTAGCGGCGCAAAAAAGGCGGACTGGGATGTGGGGTTGGCGATAGATGCCGTAAAGATTGCGCCGAAGGTTAATGCCGTAGTATTGCTCTCGGGAGACGGCGATTTTATACCTCTTGTGGAATACCTGCAGACCAACCAAGGATGCCAAGTAGAGGTGGTGGCGTTTGGTAAATCCACTTCGCAAAAACTTATTGAGGCGGCAGACGACTTTACCGATTTGGATGAAAGCCCCCGCAAATATTTGCTCGGCAATAGCCGCGGCCGGCGATAGAAATCTTTTGTGCTACACTGTAGTGTATGCAAAAAAGAGAATACTCGGTTGAGGTTGGCGGTAAGAAAATTATTGCAGAGTTTAACGACTTGGCGGAGCAGGCAAACGGGAGCGTACTTATGCGCTCTGGAGATACGGCGGTGCTAGTAACCGCCGTGATGTCAAAAGATGAGGAAGATACGGATTACTTACCGCTTACCGTTGATTACGAGGAGCGGTTTTATGCAGTTGGAAAAATGCTAGGAAGCAGTTTTGTGCGCCGAGAGGGGAAACCATCTGATGAGGCCGTTCTCGCGGGGCGCATCGTAGACCGAACCATTCGCCCGCTATTCGACCAACGAATACGCCACGACATACAGGTGGTGGCGCTTGTCCTAGCGCTTGGAAAGGATGCGTTTCCTGAAACACTCGCGACTATAGGCGCCTCGCTCGCGCTCGGCGCCTCCGACATTCCGTGGGGCGGGCCAGTTTCCGCAGTGCATATTGCCGAAGGTGCATTATCGCTGGTAGCGTGCGGCACTACAGGGCTTATCAATATGGTAGAAGCCGGCGGAATGGAAATTGAAGAAGCGGTGCTCGTAGCGTCGCTAGAGCATGCACAGAAAGAAATTGAAGTACTGCACAAGTGGCAAGAAAAAATAATCAAAGAAATAGGAAAGAGTAAACGCGTGATCGCTTTCCAGAATCCTCCAGAAGAACTTGCGGAACTTTTCCACAAACACATTGAACCGAAGTTGGGAAATGCCGTGTTTTCAGGAACTCCTGGGCATAAAACAATAGACGCTCTTAAGACCGAGTGGCTCACGCTTGCCGCGGAGAAATTCACGGGCGAAACGCGCGCACTCGCGTTTGCAGACGCGCATTTTGAACACGCGGTAAACAATCTTCTGCATCACGAGGCAATAGAAAACAGCCGGCGTGCCGATGGTAGGGGGGTAGATGAGGTGCGCCCACTCTTCGCGCAGGCGGGCGGCATATCGCCCGTACTACATGGCTCGGGCGTGTTTTACCGCGGCGGGACGCACATTCTGTCAACGCTCACGCTCGGCGGGCCGAAGGATGCGCAAATTTTAGACGCGCTACAAACGCACGGACAAAAAAAGCATTTTATGCACCATTACAACTTCCCGCCGTTTGGAACGGGCGAGACGGGAAAACTCGGGGGCAAGAATCGCCGCATGATAGGCCACGGCGCGCTTGCGGAAAAAGCGCTTATACCGGTACTGCCATCTCCAGAAATATTTCCGTACACAATTCGCGTCGTGTCTGAAGCCCTTTCTTCCAACGGTTCAACTTCTATGGGCAGCGTATGCGCCTCCTCACTCGCGCTTATGGACGGCGGCGTGCCGATCACGGCTCCAGTAGCCGGTATTGCATCGGGGCTTATGTTGAGCGCAGCGAAATCCGCCTCTGGCGGAATGGAATACCGCTACAAAATACTCACCGACATTCAAGGACCGGAAGACCACCACGGCGACATGGACCTAAAGGTAGCCGGGACGCGTAAGGGAGTAACGGCGGTACAGATGGATGTAAAAGTAGACGGCGTACCTAACGGAATACTAGCCGAAGCGCTTCAAAAGGCGCGCACGGCGCGACACTACATTTTAGACACAATGGAAAAGGTGCTCGGAGCGCCGCGCGCGGATATTGCGCCGTCGGCGCCAAAAATACTAGTTGTGCGCGTACGCAAAGAGCAAGTAGGACTTGTGATTGGGAGCGGAGGAAAAACAATAAATGAAATAAAAGCTCGGACGGAAGTGGACGCGATAGACATAGAAGACGATGGACGCGTCTTTATTACAGGCAAAAACGGCTCCGCCGAAAAAGCCGCCGCTGTCATCAAACACCTAATAGAGAGCGCCAGGAGGTGATAATGCAATTCGCCATATTGTTGAATACGCTATAATAGGCGTATGGAGGATGAAGTAAAAAAAGAAAATGCTCCGAGTGGCGCGCCGCGCGTGCGCACCTACGAGCGCGATGTAGCGGAGTTTATGGAGCGCGAGGGTGGGACTGCGGCGAAAATTGCGCTTGCGGAGCAAGAGAAAAGAATTGACCGAGAACAAAAACCACCCCTCCTTCCAGAGCGCGATTTTTCTTTTCCTGCTCCCTACCCTTCGGGGAGGGCGGGGGGAGGGGTGGTCTCTATTCCATCTCCTTCCGCCGAACGCCTTCGCGTGTCTGCGCGAGTGCTTGTGTTATGGAGTATCGCACTGGTCTTCCTAGTGGGAGCAACGGGAATAGGATACTGGTATTGGAGCAACCTGCCGGAAACGGTGGCTGTTCTACCAACCACGCCAAACTCGAGTACGCAAAAAATACTGATTGCCGACGCGGAAAAGCAATTGAACACGGCACAGCTCACTCGCGATTCGTTTATCGCCGCTTTCGCGCGCGAGCGAACATCCGCTTTAGCACTCTCTTCATTTACGCTTGTAGTACCTGTGGCGGCGCGCTCTCTCACAACCGCCGAATTCCTATCGCTTCTCAATGCTGGAGTAGACGGAACATTCGCGCGCGCGCTCGCGCCAGAGTTTGTACTTGGATTGCGCGGACTTCCGCAAAACCGCGCATTTCTCATTTTTAAAACCAATTATTATCAAACGGCGCTAGCCGGCATGCTACAGTGGGAAGATACGCTATTTAATGATGCTGGTCCGCTGTTTGGGCAAGCGATTGGAGGTGTGCAATTTGCCGACAAGACCATTAAAAACCGCGATACGCGCATACTTCTTGATTCTTCCGGAAAAACCTTGCTTATATGGGGGTTTGCAAACAAAGAAACCATTATTATAACAACAGATGAAGATACATTTACCCAAGTTATTGGAAAATTGGTGCAAACGGAGTAAGTGTATGGTATAATTACGCAACAATGGACAAAAAGACGATAAAACATTTTGAAGAAAAATTAAATGCGGAATTCGCGGAATTGCGCTCGGAGCTTGAAGGTATCGGGCGCAAAAACCCCGACAACCCGAAAGATTGGGAGGCGACGCCGGAAAAAATGGACACGCTCGCCTCGGACGAAACAGAAATAGCCGATAGTTTGGAGGCATTTGAGGGAAATACGGCAATTCTGAAACAATTGGAAATCCGCTACAACGAAGTCAAAGCGGCGCTCGCGCGCGTAAAGGCGGGCTCGTACGGGCTGTGCGAAAAGGGTGGGGAAGTGATAGAGAGGGACCGCCTTGATGCAAACCCTGCAGCAACGACTTGCAAAAAACACCTATAGCGATACGCTATTTTTTATGAGTTTCGCCAAAGTTTGGAGCGCGGAAACACACCTGCTCGCGCCGCATCTAATATCTGTTGAAACAGACATTGCGCCAGGACTACATTCGTTTTCCGTCGTTGGGCTACCCGACAAGGCGGTAGAAGAATCGCGCGATCGCGTGTCGGCAGCAATTAAAAACAGCGGGTTCAAGTCGCCGAAGCAGAAAAACCAGAAAGTAACCGTCTCGCTCGCGCCGGCAGACCTAAAGAAAGAGGGGCCGGCGTTTGATTTGCCAATGGCGCTCGCGTACCTCAAAGCCGTTGGCGCTATCCGATTTGAAACGGAAAAGCGTTTGTTCCTAGGCGAACTTTCGCTTGATGGCGCACTACGCTCGGTTGCAGGCGTGTTACCGCTTGTAGAAGAAGCACGGAGGCGCGGATTTACAGAAGTATTCGTGCCACAAGAGAATGCGCGCGAAGCGGCGCTCGTGCGAGGAATTACGGTGTTTGCCGCGCAGACGCTTTCTGCGGTGATCGCGCATTTGATTCCAAAAGATCTGCCGGGAGACGGCGAGGACGCGCCGTTTGTAAAAAAGCGCGCTATAAAACCAACACCAGAAACGCCGATTCCTGACGAGCCGCCAGAAGCACAGATTGATTTTTCAGACATTAAAGGGCAGGAAACCGCGAAGCGCGGGCTAGAAATTGCTGCGGCGGGAGGACACAACATATTGCTCTGGGGTCCGCCTGGGACGGGCAAGACAATGCTCGCAAAAGCGTTTGCGGGAATCCTTCCGCCGCTTTCGTTTCAAGAAATGCTAGAGGTAACGGGCATACATTCTGTCGCGGGAAAAATTCGCGACACACTAATAGCACACCCTCCCGTGCGAAGCCCGCACCATACTGCCTCGTATGTTTCCATAACAGGTGGAGGAGCGATACCGAAGCCGGGCGAGGCGACGCTAGCGCATAGGGGAGTGCTTTTCCTAGACGAATTCCCAGAGTTTGACAGGCGAGTGATAGATACCCTCCGCGAGCCATTGGAAGAACGAATGATTTCCGTATCGCGTGCGCGCGGCTCGGCACACTTTCCTGCGCATTTTATATTGATTGCGGCGATGAATCCGTGCCCATGCGGAAACAAAGGCGTGAAAGGGAAATCGTGCGTGTGCGCGCCGAATGCGGCGGAACGCTACCGCAGGAAAATATCTGGACCGGTGATTGACCGCATTGACCTTGCAATTGAAGTGTCTGCCGTAGAGCACGGCAAGCTCTCGGAGGAGGCGCGAGACGGCTCGCTTTCGCGCGAGGTACGCGCGCGCGTCCTTGCGGCGCGCGCGCGGCAGGCAGAACGGTTTGCGAAGGCGAAACTTTCGGTAAAGACAAATGCCGATACTCCGGCAAAGCATATCGCCAAGCTTATTCCACTGGATGAAAAAACTAAGGGAATGTTAAACAGCAACGCGCGGCGCTTAGACCTATCGGCGCGCTCGTACCACCGCGTGATGAAGCTCGCGCGCACGATTGCCGACCTTGCCGAGCGCGAGCGCGTTTCCGAAGACGACATTTTAGAAGCCCTCCGCTACCGCCCGAAGCAGGTGCTGAATCAGTAAATTATGCATCTTATATGGTTTATATTGACTTATCCACAACGAAGAGTAAGTGAAATAAAAAACCTAAAACGGATTTTTTACCCCTAAAAGGGGTTTTTTGCTCCGCGAATTTCAAAGTGGAGGTGGGGGCCTGTGGAATTGCCCGTAGAACCGATGTTGCCGATAATTTCGCCGCGCGTAACTTGCTTGCCGATGTAGGTGAGTACTTGCGAAAGGTGCGAGTAGAGCGTCTGCGTGCCGTTTGGATGCGCCACGACGATATATTTGCCGTACCCGCCGTTCCAGCCGTCGTAGCGTGCAACAATAACCTCTCCTTCGGCTGAAGCGAAAATAGGCGCGCCGAAGTAATTGGCGAGGTCTACGCCATTGAAACCATGGAGCCCCTGCGTTTTGCGCCCGCCGAGTATGGGGCGAAGGTAGTACCCTTGGTACTCAGGGCCGCCTGCGCCGCGCACGCGCGATGGTATGGAGAGCGACACTTGCGCGAGCTCGCCGTCGGGGATAATTACTTCATCACCCACTGCAAGCGTAGCGTTTGTAGAAAGATTGTTAAAGAGCGCCACCTCGCGCGCGTCCGCCTTATACTGCTTCGCAATACTTGCGAGCGTATCGCCCTTTTTTACCATATGTCGCACGCCGGAAATTGGAAGAATGACAAGCGTTTCGCCCGGGCGAATGATGCCGTTCTTAATATTGTTTGCCCACACTACCGTATTGACGGAGACGCCAAACATTTTTGCAATTTGCGAGAGCGTGTCGCCCTGCCGCACTACATATACGCTGATAGAGCCGTGCTCGCCGCTTGCGGAAATATCGGCAAGCGTACCTGAAGGGCCTGACTCGGGGAGTAGCGCCATTCCTCCTACAATAGCGATGTCGCCGCCGCCCTTGCCTGCGTTCGGGTCGGAATTTAAGGCAGAGCGCAAAAGCTCAATCGTTTGCGAGTTGCCTATGCCCGCCCCTTGCGACTCCTGCGCGTTTGCTTCCGAAGAAATGAGCGATTCTATAAAAGAAAATACGCCGGCTTCAACTGAAGCGGGCGCAAAAGAGAACACTAGGGCAGAAACAATGAGTATAGAAGAAACACCCTTAGTCCAAAGGGTAAAACGCGTACTATACTTTGTCGCCTGGGAGGAATTGGCTACGGAAGAATCGCCAGGTTCATGTGAGGTAAATACTATAAGTTTTTTCTAATTGCTAATCGTTCTGATGGCGGAAATTACAACCGAAAAACGATACAGAAGCACATTCGTTACTAACCTCTTTATACTATCAGAGGTAGAACGAAAGGGCAACCCTGCAAGTACGGGTTTTCCACAGGTAAATATGCTATAATAAAGTGTATGAAAGAAGAAATGCCACGCCGCCAATCGCTCTTTTGGGATGTGGACCCGAAAACAATTGACCCAGAAAAGCACGGCCGCTATATCATTGAGCGGATTTTGGACTTCGGCGATGATGCGGAGGTGCGGTGGGTATGGCGATACTACGACCACGCGCTCATACGCGATGTGGTGCAGCGTTCGCGCGCGCTTTTCCCAGAAACGCGCTCTTTTTGGAACCTAATGTTTGCAACATAAACAACATGAATGAATGGATTCCTAAACGCGAAGTTTTACCTGCATCCACGCAAAAGGCATTGGAATATGCCCGCAAAGAACACTGGCTGGAAAAAAGCACTTGGTACCTAGCTGGTGGCACAGCGCTCGCGCTACAGGTCGGACATCGGCAATCGGTTGACCTGGACTTCTTTACACAAGAAAAAACCTTTGCCCCCGCGGAAGTAACGCGGCATTTCCCCGATACGGTGTGGAAAAGTACAATAGTTAAAGAAGGCACCGTGTACGGTACGCTATGCAAAGCAAAAGTAAGTTTTATCGCATATCCGTTCTTTATCCCCGCCGTTCCTTTTTTAAGATATGGCGCTGTCGCCGTGCTTGATAAAGACGACATTGCCGTTATGAAAATAATTGCGCTCAGTCAGCGCGGACGCAAACGCGATTTCGTTGATTTGTATTGGTACGCGAAACATAACGCCCCACTAGAATCGGTGCTTACCAAATTACCTAGGCAATACCCGACCGTTGCGCATAACTTCCAGCATATTATCAAGAGTTTAACCTATTTCAACGACGCAGACGCCGACCAAATGCCTGCATTGCTTTTTGACGCGACATGGGAGGACATTAAAGAGTATTTCCGCGCGGAAGTGCCGGCGATTGCGAGAAAACTTATCGGGCTAGATTAGCGGAGTTATACACAGGCGCTTATAGCACGCCCCCCCCCAGTGGTATACTGGAAAAATACATAAACCACCCCCTCTGTATCTCCCCCTTAATCAAGGGGGAGAAGCCCGAGCAGAGCGAGGGAGAGGGGGTGATGTATTTTAGCAAGTTATTATTACGCAATAGCATAAGTATGAAAAAACTTCTATGGTTGGGTGCGGTTGGCATTTCGGTATTTGCATTTGTCTCAGTTGCGCAAGCGCAAGATGTCGGGTTTGAGAATATCTTTGAGAGCGTATCGGTAGACCTAAAGGTAAACGGGCAAGATGGACCAGTAACGGTCAATTCTGGAGATCGCATCGTCGTCTCATGGCTTTCCGAAGGAGCAGCGAGATGCAAGGGAAACTGGAGCAAGAACGACATTAAGACGAGCGGCACCGTATCGGGGCGCATCTCGCGCTCTGTTGTGATTAAAGCCGCTTGCATAGACAAGGAAAACAATCGCGATGATGATGCGGTAGTTGTAAATGTTACCGGCAAGCCGGCTGTTACTACACCTGTGCCTGTGACCCCCACCACCTCCGCGCAGCCGAGACAGCTGGTTTGCGGCTCTGTGGGAGATGTCAACGGTGATGGAGTGATTTCGCAAACAGATGCAGATTTGGTCGCACAACTTGTTGCTGGGTCACGCACGCCGTCTGCAGTTGAATTAGTTCGAGCAGATGTAAGCGGCGATGGAGAGTTAAAGGCAAACGATATAACCCTTATAAACCGTTATCTCGCTGGGATGGACTCTACATTTCCGCGTTGTACCGGAGCCTCAACCACCACCTCCGCGCAGGAATTGCCGAACATGACATTAAGCAAGGCAACGGTGAACTCAGGCGAGATGTTTAAGGTTAATTTTACTTTTCCGAGAAATGGCTTGGGCTCTCGACTATATATCACCTGCCCTGCTTCAGTGAGCACGCGCACTACTTCTGAATTATGCAACTCAAGCGTTGATGTAACTTCCAATACTGACTGGACGCTCATTTTCTACAACACCTCTACACAAACTCAACGGGTTCAGTTAAGTTACAATGTAACTTTGCCGAACAATGCCGGTGTAGGTGGAGTCGGTGGTTTTGTAGATGTGTTACCCGCCCCCACCACCTCCGCGCAGCCGAAGATTACGGTGCTCAGTCCGAATGGGGGGGAGAACTACAAGGTTGGGGATACAATAAATGTCCGGTGGAATGTGGCAAATATCCCCGCAAATACGACCGTTGGGTTGCAGATTTCATACAGTTCAAATGCTGTCGTATATGAGGATGTGATTGTTTCAGAAAACCTACAACCAGATTTGAAAGGCGGGCATTCGTGGGTAATACCGACAAAATATGGGGGAAGCAGTATGAATCCTAATTTGTTCAAGATGCGGGCGATTCTATACGGTTCTGCAATTAAGGACACAAGCCAATTTCAAGATTATAGCGACTCTTATTTCACCATCACCGCCCCCGCACCAACCGCAAGCCCGATTACCGTAGACCTCAAAGCAAACAAAGGAGACGGGGCGAACGATGGGCCGATAACTGTTGCCGCAGGAACCTCCATCGGGCTCTTGTACACGACTACTGGTAAGGTAGAACGGTGCACGGGTGATGTAGAAGGCGGCTCAAATGGGAGCAAACGAATCATTGCAAGCGAATCAAAGACCTACACAGTTAGCTGTACGCAAGACGGCGGCACTGGAACTGCGAGCGACTCTGTGCGCGTAGAAGTAACGCAGGCGATTACCGAAATTACCCCCGCAACCGCTCCTGTACTAAGCGCAAGCGCGCCCACAATCTCCGGCACGCGCACGGCAGCGGGCGACAAGCTCTACCCGGGTTCCATGTCCATTACCTCAACGATACAAAATAGCGGCGGACCACTCACCACTTCCGTATCAGCTCGCTTCCAGTACTCGCCCAACAATGGCGCAAATTGGTACGACTTCCAGGAAGTAGGCCCGATTAGCACTACCCCCAAGAATGTCTCGCACACATGGGATGGCGGCGTTGGGAATTTCTGTTTCCGTGTCGCGATAGATAGCGGCACCGACAATATCGGACCTTCTGCTTGTATAGAAATTCTCCCGCAAGCGGGGGCGTTTATCGGCGTATCGCGCGAACTAGCCGCGACTGCAGTACCCGATACGGATGTGTGGAACTTCTTGAAGGCGTTTTTTGGGAGGTGATAAATCTTTTCTTAAATCTCCCCCTCGGTTGAGGGGGAGTACTCCGACTTTAGTCGGAGGGAGGGGGTGGGTCAGCAAAACACCACCCCTCCGCTTCGCAGACTCAGCACCTCCCCTTAGGTAAAGGGCAGGTTAAAAGAGAGGCAGGGTGAGGGGGTGTTTTACAAAATCCGACCAAAAGTGTCGGATTTTTGTTTGTGCTATGCTTTCGCGTATGTCGCACCTAGACCAACTGAATCCGCGCCAGCGCGAGGCGGCAGAGCATCGCGACGGGCCGCTTCTCATTATCGCTGGCGCGGGGGCGGGCAAGACACGCGTGATTGCGCACAGAATTTTGCATCTTATACAAAGCGGAGTTGCGCCGGAATCCATTCTCGCGATTACCTTCACGAACAAGGCGGCACAAGAGATGCGGGAGCGCGTATACACCCTATTATCATCAGACCGCGCCAGATGTTTGCAGCCCACAACATCTGGCGCGGGAGACACGGAAGAGCTTCCTTTCATCTCCACCTTTCACTCACTTGGAGCTACACTCCTCCGCAACCATCCAGAGATTGCCGGGCTACCAAAACGCTTCACAATCTTTGACCGAGGCGACTCCGTGCGCGCGGTGAAAAAGGCGACTGCGCTTGCCGGCTTTGACCCGAAGAACTTTGAGCCGCCGAAAATACTTTCTGCAATCAGCCGCCAAAAAGGGGAGGGGGTTACTGCAGACGCCTTCGCAGAGCAAGCGAGCGACTTCTTCCCGCGCGTCGTGTCGCGCGTGTGGGACGCATACGAAAAGATTCTCGCCGAAGAAAAGGCGGTTGACTTCGATGACCTTCTACTCAAGACATCGCTTCTCTTAAAGAAAGAATCCGCGCTACGAGAGCGCTATCAAAACCAGTGGCGTTTCGTGCATATAGACGAATACCAGGACACAAACCGCGTGCAGTACGACATCGCACGCCTCCTTGCCGAGAGCCATCGCAACATTGCGGTTGTAGGCGATGCGGACCAGAATATTTACCAGTGGCGCGGAGCATCTATGCGCAATATTTTGGACTTTGAAAAGGATTGGCCTAATGCAAAAGTGGTAACGCTTGAAGAAAATTACCGCTCCACGCAAACGATTCTAAACGCCGCCAATCGGGTGATTGAGAAAAACAAACACCGCCTACCGAAAACGCTTTTTACGAAAAACGGCGGCGGGGAGCCGATTGGGCTTTTCGCTGGGCTAGACGAAGCGCACGAAGCGCAGTTTGTCGCAAGCACTTCCCAAGCGCTCATTGCGCACGGCACTATGGCTAGGGAAATCGCCGTTTTGTTTCGCGCCAACTTCCAAAGCCGCGCGTTGGAAGAAGCGTTTCTCAATGCCGACATTCCGTACCAAGTAGTCGGCGTGCGATTTTTTGAACGAAAAGAAGTAAAAGACATACTTTCATATGTTCGTGCGGCACTAGACGCACAAAATACAGCTGATTTTGCGCGCATTGTGAATGTTCCAACGCGAGGAATCGGCAAAGTAACACTGCTGAAGATTCTTGCGGGGCGGGAAGGCGAACTGCCGTTTGGTATGCGGCAAAAAGTTTCCGGGCTCCGCGCACTTCTAGCCAAAATAAAAGAAAAACTTGAGCATGAACAGATTTCAGTCGCTCTGAAATATATTCTTACTGCAAGCGGGTTGGAAAAAACGCTTCGCGAGGGAAGTGAAGAAGACGAGGAGCGGCTCTTAAACATCCGCGAGCTTATTGTCTTTGCAATGCGCTATGACGCGCGGGAGGGGGAGCGCAGCACGCTTGTGGAAGCGTTTTTGCAAGACGCAGCACTCCAGAGCGACCAAGATGAACTGAAAGAAGAGAAGAACGCCGTTCGGCTTATGACTGTGCACGCCGCGAAAGGACTTGAGTTTGATATCGTGTTTATCACAGGTCTTGAAGACGGGTTATTCCCGCATGCGCGACTATTTGCCGAAAGCGTTACTGCGGAAGCTGCCGAAGAGGAACGGCGGCTTTTCTATGTGGCGCTTACTCGAGCAAAGAAAAAGGTGTACCTCTCATATGCCGGTATGCGGAGCGTATTCGGCTCGCGGCAAGCAAACCTCCCCTCGGAGTTTATCTTTGACATTCCGGAGGAATTGCTAGAAGCTGAAACCTAGCGCTTTGCGGAAGGCAAAATTTCGTCCTCTTTACCCTCTCTACGGGGGTCCTACGAGATACGAAATTTCGCCTTCCGCTTCGCGCTCAACGAGTTTTGTTATTATTATGTTTGCAAAAAAATCACTGGGTCAACATTTTCTACGAAGCCGCGCCGCATTAGAAAAAATCGCGGCGGCCCCAGCGCTTACGCCGACTGATGTTGTGTTGGAGGTTGGACCAGGGGAGGGAGCGCTTACCGTTCTTCTCTTAGAACGAGCAGGGAAAGTCGTTGCTGTAGAAAAAGATGCGCGGCTTATACCGATTTTGCAAGAAAAGTTTGCGCGCGAGATTGCTGCAGGAAAATTGGGACTCGTGCACGCTGATATTCTCGAAATCAAGACGCCCCAGATGTTTAGAAAAACCGCGCCAGATGTTGATGGGCTTCAAACATCTGGTGCGGTTTTTCCGGCCGCCGCATACAAAATCGTCGCCAATCTTCCGTACTACATCACTGGGCAATTCTTGCGTAAGTTTCTGCAAACCGAAACACAACCGAGTATGATGGTTTTACTGCTGCAAAGAGAAGTGGCGAAACGCATCACAGCGACCGACAAAAAAGAATCTATTCTTTCGCTTAGCGTTAAGTGCTACGGGGCTCCGCGCTACATAACAACAGTTAAAGCCGGCTCCTTCTCGCCGCCGCCGAAGGTGGATTCGGCGATACTAGCGATTGAAGATATTTCTAAAGATTTCTTCACGGGTGGAGGGGTTGTCTTCTCCGAAGAAACATTTTTTACTATTATTAAAAAGGGCTTCGCGCATCCGCGTAAACTACTTTCTAACAACCTCGACATCAGTGCATCTGTGCTGGAACAATGCGGCATACACGCGCGGGCGCGTGCCGAAAATGTTTCTTTGGAACAATGGAAGTGTATCGCAAGTGCATCACGAAGTGCCTAGCATGGGCACGGTCTGTGCTTGTGATGGTAGAGGGAAACATCCGAATACTGCATACATTAAACACGGGGCTCCTTGCGGTATGTAGCTTCCAAGCATAAATAGGGTAAACGGCGCATTGAAATTAAGAAACGCTTGCGAACCGGTGTAATGCGTCATTAGTGCAAGTGGTGGTACCGAAAGAGGTACCATACCAACTAGCCAGTTGCCGCTACAGGTGCAAGGAAAAACATACACGACCATCCCTCCAAACCCGGGTATCTGCGCATCTGCGCGCGGCATAAGTGCGTCCGTAAGTTTCTGAAACAAAGATGTAACTCTATGCCGCCACGGCGACTCCCAAGAGATAGTACGCACATTTTTTCGCGACTCGCTTACAAATTGCGTAAGAAAGTCGGTTGTTGTAGCTAGGGCAAGCGAGCGCATGTCGCCCGCAAGTTTTTCCAATTCTTCCGCAGAGCGGCCTTGTTCTCCTCCAACTCGCTTAACTATTTCCAGAAATTGCTCCAGATTGCGCGAGTTTGGATTTTCTTTTTTTGTCTCTTCTCCTGCCCTTAACTTAAGGGGAGGTGCCCCGACGCTTTGGTCGGGGCGGAGGGGTGTTTTCTTTTCGTATAAAAAAACATTCAGAGCCGCTAGGGTTTTTGGCCCAACCACTCCTAGTTCGCCCTTAATCGCATGCTCGCGTTGAAACACCGCGACCGACCTTGCCGTGGCAGCGCCAAAATAATTTGTTTCCTTGCTAGGCGAGCCAGCACCGGTATTAGCAACGCGCGTTTCCGCTCGTTCGTTCAAAAGTCTCTGGAGAGCGAACACATCGGGGCCGCGCGAACCAAATTGGAGATCGCGCGCAAAGCGCCATTCTCCTGCATACGCGGGCTGAAACGCCACGACACACAAAATAGCGGATATAAATACGCGAGACATCATATATTCAAGTATACTATACTCATAAATGATGCGGACACGCCCAATTACAATATCCGCCGTTATATTTCTCGCCGCACTCGTCGGCTTCTTTGCCTATTCTGAATACATAAATCAAGGTGAAGAGGTTGCGGCGCGAGAAGAAGCGCCCGCGAGCGTTCTCGGTTCTGCGGCGCTTATCGCCGACAGCGACCGCGACGGATTAAAGGATTGGGAGGAAGAACTTTGGCGCACTGCTCCCGACAAACCAGATACAGATGCCGACGGCACGAATGATGCGGAGGAAATAAAAAACGGAAGGAATCCGCTTATTGCAGGCCCTGAAGATAAGCTAGATGCCGCAACCGCCGCGACTAAGGTGAACCCAGACGCAAAAACGACTACAACCGACACCGAGCGCCTTGCGAGAGAAATCTTTGGCACCTACCTTTCCACCAGGCAAGAAGGTCTGCCCCTTTCGCAAAATGAAATTGCAAACATAATAGACACGGTATCTGCAAGCGTACCAGAAGAAAGCCCTAAAATATTTACCGCTACGGATGTGAAAACATTTGCCGATGAAAATAGCGCGGCGTTACGCGCGTACGGAAATGCACTCGGCTCAGTGCTCAAAAAGCCATGGCCCGCGCGCGAAAACGAAATTGCCGTCTTTGAACGCGCAATACAAGACGAAAACCCCGAGACGGCGCGGCTAGACCTTGCCAACCTCACGCCCATTTCGCTCGCATACGGCAATATGGGGAAAGACATCGCACGCATACAAGCCCCCGCGGGCGCGCTAGCTTCGCACCTGCGCGCCGCAAACGCCACAATGGAGATAGGCGAGAGCGTGCGCGGTATGAGCTCTGCTCTAGATGATCCCATCAAGGCAGTATCAAGTGTCGCTCGCTACTTCGGCGCAGGCCCTCGACTAGGAGACGCGCTTGCGGAATTGCGAGCATACCTAGAAAACCGAGGTATTTCGTACACAGAAGACGAAGATGGTTACGCGCTGTGGAATGCGACCGCTAACCAGTAAATTAACCGCCCAGAGACAACCCCTCCTGCCTCCCCCAAGGGGAGGTTCTGACCCTCCCTTCCCTTTGGGGAGGGAGTAGGAGGGAGGGGTGGTGTGTTTGATTGGGTTTTCCACTTCCGCACACAAAACAAACCCTCTATAATAAGGGCACGGAAGACGCCTCGCTAAACGCGACAGGCGAATTATGCGTTGCAAACACATTACAACTCTGCTCATCGTCTCTCTTTTCGTAACTGGCTCGCTATTTACGCCGACGAAGCGCGCCCATGCGCTTGTGAGCTGTATTCCAGCCATCGCCCCTATTCCAGATATACCACTAGCCGTACCTGTACAAAACTTCGGAGAAATGACGCGGCAAAATATTGCCAATACTTTCAGTGCCTCCAATTTCACCAAAGAGTGCATTCTGGATGCGATGGTTACATTCCTCAAAGAAGCGCTGATACAAAACATCACCGGCTCCATTGTGGATTGGATAAACAACGACTTTGAGGGCGGTCCGGCGTTCGTAACCGACCCCGCAGGGTTTTTCGTAAATATTGCCGACGAGACCGCCGGGCGGTTTATAGAAAATCAATTAGGTCCCATCGGACAACTGCTTTGCAGTCCGTTTGACTTGCGACTGCGTTTGAATCTTTGGCTTGCAACAAGCGCCTCGCGCAAGCAGTACATCGGCTGTCGCCTTACCGATGTGCAGATGAATGTGCACGATGCGTTTACACAAGGTTCGTTTATCGCTTCCGGCGGTTGGAAAACATTTAACGCAATAACTTCCGACCCTCGCAACAACCAATACGGCGCGTTCCTCTACGCCTCGGACGCTCTTAACAATGAATTCGTCAAAAGGGCGAATGAAACACTTCGCGATCTCTCGTACGGTAGGGGATTTCTGTCGTTTAAAAAATGTTCTGAGTGGGTAGATGCATCAAGTGAGGGAACGGGCGAGGGGAGCGGAAAAAGATGCGCAAAATACAAAGTGGAAACCCCTGGCTCTCTTATCAACAACCAACTAAATAATGCGTTCGGCTCGGAATTGCGCAAATTTGAGTTGGCGGACGAAATAAACGAGGTGTTTCAAGCGCTTGTAAACTATGGGCTTCGGCAAGTGTTTACAGCGACAGGCGGCGGACTCCGTGGCGCGAGCAAGGCGGCGGCGGGACAAGAAAGCGCGGCGTCGCGCCTGCGAAGGTCAGAGGGTACGATAATGAACGAGGTATATGCAAACACGCAAACCGACACAACCGGTGGATTTATAACTACAAAATATGATTTGGCTTCTAAGGACGACAATACGCTCACAAAAGTTGTGGCGGAAACAAAATCAGGAAGCGCGGGCGGCAGTAATGGAGAGCGGTTGTCGCCAGACCGAAATCTTGCGCTTAATAGGCCGGCATCACAATCGGGATATTATGCCTTACCGCGCTATGATGCCGACAAAGCAGTCAATGGAGGCAAGGACGCGGTCAAGGGCGATTGTTATGGCTTCAACTGCGCCGCAGTAACCTCCAAATCATCCCCGATATACTGGGAAGTTGCGCTAGGGAAAACATATTCCATAAAAGAAGTGTGGATACACAAGGCAAACGACCTTTCTTATGATGCAGCGTTGGGGACATTTAAACTTTCTATCTTAAAGCCGGACCGCGGTATCGCGTACACGAAAGAAGTTGCGGCCAATTCTGCCACTGCGATTCCACTCGTGATGCCGAACATCAATACCGCTGGCGCGATTGTGCGCATTGAGCGCGCGAATGGAGACGAACTTGCGCTTGCAGAAGTAGAAGTGTACGGCACGGAATGGGAGACGGCGACTGCAAACACGCCGCCGCCAACTGGCGTTACCGCTCCTCCACCTAGTGCAACTCCAGTGGTTTCGGTACAACGAAATGTGGAACTGAAAATTGACGGTCCGGTATTTACCATCAATGAACCGATCGTAAATGCGCATATAGGCATCTCAATGGACCAACAAGTGGGTACGACATACAAGCCGTTTGCGCCACAGCAAGCGTTTTCAAAAATCCTCGTGCGGGTAAAAAATCAGGAAACGGGTGTGGAGAAGTTTACTGAGGAGTTTACCAATACGGAAATAAAAACATACCGCACCACCCAAACCTTTAGTGCCACGGCGGGAGAAAAAATAACCGTCGGATACGAGTTTACTCCACAAAGCGGCGCAAAGGGAAACTACGCGCTTAACACCGAAATAATCGGCTCGGATGGAAATCAGGTTCCCGGTGCCGTAAGCACAATGAGAATTCAAGCACCAAATTAACCAATGAAAAAACTTATTATCATCGTTTTGTTGCTCGGCATCGCACTCGCTCCGGTGGGCGGGGGGGTGGCTTTTGCAGTGGAAACCGGCGGAAATGCCCCGCAAACAAACGGCGAGGTGAATGGCGGGTGCGGGATGTTTTCTATAGGCGACTGCATCACCTTCTTTATTGCCCAAATGGGCAATATGGTAATGACGCTTGTCTCTAGCGTGCTCAGTATAGCGGGCGCGGCGCTGAACTTCTCGGTGGACCTTACCGTCAATATGAGCGCGTTTCTTGCAAAGGTAAAAATTGTGGATGTGGGGTGGAAGATAATGCGCGATATTGCAAACCTTTTCTTCATCTTCATACTCCTCTGGGTCGGAATACGCACTATTTTGCAAATGGGAAGCGACAACGAGGTGCGTAAGACGCTTCTATGGGTAGTAGTAATGGCACTTCTTATAAACTTCTCGCTCTTTATCACCAAAGCGGTGGTGGATATGGGAAACATTGCAACACTCCACTTCTACGACGCTATGCGCCCCGACCTATATGAGAACGGGCAACCAGTAAAGGATGCGCAAGGAAAACAAGTAAAGGCGGGTCTTTCCGACATATATATGGAAGGGCTAAAAATGCAGACCTTTATGGGGAGCGGTAGCTCTGTGAACAACTTAGTCGCAACTGCAGGCGGCTTCACCAACCAATTTATCAAAATTGGGTTGGTAACAATTCTCGGCTCCGTCTTCTTCCTTGTGGCGGCGTTTGTTTTCTTCGCCGCCGCATTTCTCTTTATCGGTCGCGCGGTTGTGCTTATGTTCCTTATGTTACTCTCGCCACTCGCATTTGCGGCGCAGGTGATACCAAGCATGCAGGGACAAGCTAAGCGTTTTTGGGATACACTTCTCAAACAAACCTTCTTCGCTCCGCTCTATATGGCGCTCACTTATGTCGTGGCCAAGGCAATACAAAGTAACGGATTTTCGGACCTTACCAACATTACCGGCAACCAAGCATCGTTTGCCGCGCTCCTTACTGGCGAACCGTCTGACAATATCGGCATTGTTGTCAACTACATCTTCCTCATCGGCGCGATGGTGTACACGCTCGTTATCGCAAGCCAGGGTGGCGCGTATGGAAGCAAGATGGTCATCGGCTGGGGCAAATCGCTCCAAGGGTGGGGGCAGGGGCTCGTTACAGGTGCCGCGGGAGGGGTTGCCGCGCGCGCTTTGGGCGGTCTTTCCAAGGCGGCGACGGGCGGCTTGTCGGGAACCACGAGTGCCTTTGGGCGCGCGGCGCTCCGCACTGCCGACCGTTTGCAAAATATGAAAATCGGCGGCAAGTCATACAAGGAGATGCAAGAGAAGGGGACTTTCTTTGGAGTGGGGGAGGAGGAGATAGAACGAAACATGAAGCAGTTTAAGAGCCGACCGCAAGAACAAGCGGCGTACCTCTCGCGACTTTCCGAAGGCCAACGGCGTAAGGCATATGAGAAGTTGTCGGCACGAGATAGGGTTGCAATTGAGCGTACTGGCGTATTGCAACAAGCGCAGATAAACGATATGTATGGACGCCTCAATCCAGAGGAGCGTGACAAGGTTGACGAGGCGCGACGCAAGGTACGACAAGAAGAGGGTAATGAACAACGAATGGCTACCGTGGAAACAATCACTGCGGTTCCAGTTGGTACGCCGCTTACTGCCGACCAAATAACAGCGGTTACTCAACTCCGCCCAAATCAAGCGCGCGATCTTTCACACGAAGCGCGTACAAACCCTGAAATTATTCGCCGTTTGCGTCCACAACACCTACGCGATTTGATGGAAAATGGAAACCTACTTCCGGATGAAATACAGGCAATAATGAATGAGATAGGAGTAGTGGGTGCACCGATAACATATCCAGCGCAGAATGCCCAACGCACTTATGTTCAAAATCCGGCAAATGCGGTCTTATGGACGTAACCTCATATGAAATTTACACATACACAAGCCCTAGAATCTCTTAACAAACTCCCGCAAGAGACGCGCGAGCGCGTCACTTCGCAAGAAATAACCGACGCGACTATTCGTATCGCGGAAAGAAATGTAGTTCCAAAAGAAAAGATCCTTGCTTTTAGTTCTGCAGTAGGAACTGTACTACTCGGTTTGATTCAAAAAGAAAAACTTGCCGAGCAGTTGGTTGCAGAGTTGCAACTGCCGCCAGAAAAAGCCGCCGCGATTGCGGGGGAGGTGGAGAAAGAGATTTTTAATAGTTCTCCCTCTGCCCCTTTTTCAAAGGGGAAGTCCCCGAGTCCGTCTAAGGCGGACGAGGGGGTAGGGGTTGGTCACGCACAAGGCATACCCCTCCGCCCCGCCCCGCCAGTCGGCGAGGCGGGGCACCTCCCCTCTCAAAGAGGGGAGGGGGAACAAAAACAAATTTCTCCCCCTCGCCCCGTCCCCATCCGCAAGCCACTACCCCCTCTTGCTCCCTCCCTTTTGGGGAGGGCGGGGGGAGGGGTTGTACCCTCTCTCCAATCCCTCCTCGCCGACATTCGCCGCGGCACGGCATACGACGAGAATCGTATAGCCGATGCCTTCCGAAAAACGCCGATTGAAGTCAAGCAGTCGCTAGAGAGTGTCGGGTTTCTATCACGAATGGAAGGCGTTGCGAAAAAGTTTGGTTTAAATGTGGAAGAAACTGGGGAGCTCGTGAGCGAGTCGGGGCTCGTAATGCTCGGGCTAACACAACCAATGAACTTCGTAGACAATCTCACGAAACGATTGCGACTGCCGCGCGACCGCGCGATGGCGGTAGGGCAAGCGGTAAATATGGAGGTACTGCGCCCAGTGCGGGAAATTTTGCGGAAGATGAGTGTGCCGTCGGAGGAGCTGCGATTTGCGCCGCCCGCCACCCCTGCTCCTTCACAAAATCCTCCCCCAACCCCCTCCTTTAGTAAAGGAGGGGGCGGAGGGGGCGGATTTTCTCCAGTGCAAAAATACACTACCGACCCCTACCGCGAACCAATAAACTAATATGAAGTATCAGACACCGCAATTTATAGACATAGAAGACAAGCTATTTGGGCCGTTTACGGTCAAACAATTCATCTACCTAGTCGGTGGAGCTGGACTTTCGTTTATCGCATATCGTTTTTTGCCGACCGTTATAAATATAATCGTCATCCTGCCGATTGCCGCACTCGCACTCGCACTCGCGTTTTGGAAAATCAACGGCAAACCGTTTGTGTTTATCTTAGAATCCGCTATTCGTTATTACTTCTCCGACAAGCTCTACCTCTGGCGCAAGGTGCCTAAAACCATGTTGGCAAAGAGTGTCGCGCCAAACGCCCCCCCAACAATACCGAAATTAAATGAAGGCAAGTTGCGCGACCTCACTTGGACGCTAGACATTTCGCATACGACAACGCGAAAGTAAGCGGGGTATACTATCACCATGCCACCACATACGAAACCAACACAGGAGTTCGTCCCAATCTCTGAAATACGAGACGGGGTGCTCATTTTGCGAGACGGCGGGTTGCGCGCTTTGCTTATGGTCTCATCTGTCAACTTCGCGCTCAAATCCGAAGACAACCAAGAAGCGATACTTCTGCAGTTTCAAAACTTCCTTAATACGCTGGATTTTTCGGTACAAATTGTAGTACATTCGCGCCGTTTTGATGTGCGTCCTTACCTTGCCCTATTAGAAGAACGAGTGAAGGCGCAAGAAACGGAACTCTTGAAAATCCAAACGCGCGAGTATATCGGCTTCGTGCGCTCGTTTACCGAAAGCACTGCAATTATGTCCAAAACCTTCTTTATCACCGTGCCGTATTCGCCTACTCCAGTTAAACTTAAGGGCGGGCTTCCTGTCGGGTTCCGCAAAAACCAATCAAAAAGCGCTACGGCCAGCGACTTCAACGAAACCAGAACGCAATTGGAGCAGCGTATCTCTATTGTGGAGCAGGGGCTTACGCGGTGCGGGCTGCGCACCGCGCGGCTTGGAACAGACGAAGAGATAGAGTTGTTTTATAAATTGTTTAACCCTGGCGAAGAACAGCATGCGGCAGTTACCGCATAAAAATACTATGGGAATCTTTGATTTTCTAAAACCAAAAAGGAAAGAGACGGACGAGGTAACCCCGATACTACCCGAACAAATCTACCAGTCGGGAGTTTTGGAATTGCGCGATGTGCTCGCGCCCGCCGCGCTCAAAATCTCTCCAAAAATCCTAAATCTCGGCGAGAAAATAGCGCGTTCATACTTTGTCATCTCATATCCGCGCTTTCTCACCGCAGGGTGGTTCTCACCAATTATCAATTTGGACAAAGTATTTGATGTTTCCATCTTCGTACACCCAGTGGAGACAGGAAAGGTGCTGAAGCAATTCCAAAAGAAAGTCGCCGAGGTGCAAAGCCAAATACACACTAGGGAGGAAAAGGGGTTCGTGCGCGACCCGCAGTTGGAAACCGCCTACCAAGACCTAGAGAAACTGCGCGATGAACTGCAACAGGCGCAGGAAAAGATTTTTGATGTTGGGCTCTACCTCACGCTCTATGCGGACTCGGAAGAAGAGTTGGAAAAGGTGGAGAGCGAGGTGAAGTCCATTATGGAAGCGAAGCTCGTGTATATGAAGCCCGCGCTCTTCCAGCAGGCAGAAGGGTTCCGCTCGGTAGCGCCTTTAGCCACCGACGAACTCCTAGTGCACTCTAAACTAAACTCCGGACCGCTTTCTTCCATCTTTCCATTTATTTCGTTTGACCTCTCGTCCGACAAAGGCATTCTATACGGCATAAACAGACACAACTCGTCGCTAGTGCTGTTTGACCGATTTTCTCTGGAAAACTACAACTCTGTCGTCTTCGCAAAGTCCGGCGCGGGCAAGTCGTATATGATGAAGCTGGAAATTCTCCGCACGCTTATGTTTGGTACGGAAGTTATTGTGATTGACCCCGAAAAAGAGTACGCGTTTCTCGCAGAATCGGTGGGAGGAAAATTCTTTTCCATCTCGCTTACATCCGAACACCACATAAACCCATTTGACCTACCGCTCCCGCGCGAAGACGAGTCGCCAGCGGATATATTGCGAAGCCATATAATTTCCTTGGTCGGGCTTTTCCGCATTATGCTCGGAGGTCTATCACCCGAAGAAGATGCACTCGTAGACCGCGCGATTACAGAAACATACGCGCTCAAAGACATTACGCCCGACTCGGACTTTGGAAAAACCGAGCCGCCGCTACTTTCCGATTTTGAACTGGTGCTCGCGGGTATGGAAGGCGCAGAAAGTATCCGCGTACGGCTCACCAAATATACGAAGGGCACCTGGTCAAACTTCATAAACCGCCCATCCAATGTTTCCATAGACGGAAACCTTGTCGTGTTTTCTTTGCGAGACATGGAAGACGAGCTAAAATCGGTCGCTACTTACATCGTAACGCACCACATCTGGAACGCGGTACGCAGAAACCTGAAGCGCCGCCTACTGATTGTAGACGAGGCGTGGTGGATGATGAGGAGCGAAGATACTGCATCTTTCCTTTTATCTGTAGCAAAACGCGGGCGCAAATATTTCTTGGGGGTGGCAACTATTACGCAAGATGTGGACGACTTCCTCTCTTCGCCATACGGATTGCCGATTGTTACAAACTCTTCTATCCAGATGCTACTTAAGCAGTCGCCGGCAGTGATAGATCGCATCCAAAAAGTATTTAACCTGACAGATGAGGAAAAGTACCTGCTCTTGGAGTCGGATGTGGGGGAGGGGCTTTTCTTCGTAGGGCTGAAGCATGTTGCGATAAAAATCGTTGCTTCCTATACCGAAGATCAGATTATTACCAGCGACCCATCGCAACTTTTGGCGATTAAGAAAGCGAAAGACGAATTGAAAGCAGCTTCATAGATAAAGTATGGAAGAAAATGCAAAACAAGAACCAAAAATAGACAAAGCAACTGGCATTGTGATGATTGCCGTCGCGGCGCTTTTTGATATTGCGAATGCCGGTATTAACCTAATACCCGTACTAGGGCAAATTCTCGCAGTGCTAATTTCTATAGTCGGGTACTGCACATTTACACTATGGTTCTGGAAGCGAGGTATCGGATTTGTAAATCCTAAGCGTACTGCAACATTTTTCGGTTCAGGAATTATTGAAGCGATTCCGGTACTAAATATTCTTCCCGCGCTCACGGTCGGGGTGGCGCTCACTGTCGGCATGGTACAATTAGAAGACAGAACCGGGATTAAATTACCGGAAAAAGTATGAAGAGAATATTTTTTCTTATCGTCTTTCTCGCCGCCGTGCCGGCTTTTGCCGCGCTGCCGCCTTCGCCAGACGCGGTGGTCATAACGCTATCGCCAGAAAAGCCCGCGCCAGATACGACGGTGCAGGCAACGCTCTCCATTTTGAGCGGCGGCAGCGCGGCGGATATGGATATAGAGTGGCTTGTAAACGGAACATCGATACGGAAAGGGAAGGGGGTATCTTCTATTTCGTTCCGCACCGGGAAGCTCGGCGCCCGAACTACGCTCACAGCGCGGATTTCAGAAGGCGAAGAAAAAGTTGAGAAGACGCTCGTGCTTTCTCCCGCATCAGTCGTGCTTGTAGCAGAATCAGACGGCAATGTGCCGCCTTTCTACCGCGGCAAAACGCTTTTTTCTTACCATGGCTCAACTCGCATTGCGGCAATTCCATTCTTTGCAAGCGCAAACGGCGCGCGCGCGAACCCAAAAACGCTCAGCTACACTTGGCGTATTGCCGACAGAGTACCCGAGGGCTCGTCTGGAATTGGGCGCGATGTGTTTACATTCTACGCAAAAGTGCCGTTCCGACCGACGGAAATAGAAGTGGAAGTTGCGACAGTAGATGGGAGCGCAATCGCCGAAGGGCGCATTCTTGCCGAAGCGAAAGCGCCTGAAATAGTACTCTACGAAACACACCCGCTATACGGGACGCTCTGGAACAAGGCGCTCTCGGAACTAACGCTAGTTGCGCCAGAGGTGCGCGTGCTTGCAGAGCCGCTCTTCTTCAACAAAGCCGATGCGCCATTTCTCAAATATGACTGGACGCTATCCGGCAAAAAGGTCGGCGCCCAGTCTGACGCGAGCGTAGTATTTCGCAAAGAGGGCGCGGAAGGCACAGCGGGCGTTACCGTCGAGATAACCAACCCGCGCGCAATGTTTCAGTTTGGCGAAGCGCGTGGAGTGATACATTTTTAATATACGAATATACGAATTATACGAATCTACAAATGTCTACGAATAAAACAAAATTGGTTGGAATAATTGCGGGCACAGGCACGCTGATTTTGTTTGTTCTCCCGTTCTTTGTCTTTGCCGCCGATTATATTCCGCTTGCGTCAATTCCTGGCACCACTGAAGTTGGGAAAACAACCGCATCGCTCTCGTCTTACCTTACCGGTATGTACCGAGTGGGCATAGGCGCTGCGGGAATACTTGCCGTACTTATGCTCGTCTGGGGCGGATTCCAGTATGCGACTACGGAAGCGGTAATGGGAAAAAGCGAAAGTAGGGGTATTATTATGAATGTCGTATGGGGTCTCGCGGTAATTCTAGGCTCGTACCTTCTTCTCGTCACCATCAACCCGCGTCTAGTAGACATCGGCCTCACGATTGGGAATTTGAATAGGGTGAATCGTACTAGAATACCAACACCGGAAGAAACTTACGGTAAATTTCTTGATAGTATGCTCCAAAGAGTACAGGCGACATCTCAAAAAGCACGGGACATAAAAAAACTTTCTGACGATAAGCGACTAGAGCGTGGTTTACTTCAACAAAAAATTGACGAGGGGAATTATGAGAACGACGCGGAACTTGAATCTCTTCAATCACAAATAAACTTACTGGACAAAGAAGTTGGTTTTTTGGATGTACAAGAAGTTAATGTGCGAAATTATGAAAACGCGCTTGATCAAATTGATTTGAATAGCAAAAACATGTTGGATTGTCTTACCGGATATGGGTCTTGCCAAAGATATGTTAGCAATAGCGCGGTATCAAGATTTATTAGAAATAAGATCCTTGGGGGAAGATCAGAAACGCAACTACAAGCAGACGAAGCGGAAGCCGCGAAGTTTTTAGATGGCGCACAAAAAGATGCTAATAAACGCATGGCGGAATTGCGCGCGGCGGGTTTAACACAAAGAGCAGATGCGTTGCAGACAAAAATAAATGGTATGACTGATCAATTCACTCGAGGAAAAGATTTCGGGAGGGCGTGTGATGGGGCCACTAAACCTATGCCAACGAATTGGAGATCGGGAGACGCGTGCCCATAATTTTATGCAAAACAAAACCAAAAAAATAATCTGGGGGGTTCTGATTGTACTACTAGCGGCGGCTGGAGCATTTGCGTATTGGTGGTTCTTTATGCGTCCCAGTGCCGAAGTTGCCGTGAGTGAGCCCGTGACATTTCCAACAGGAGAAAATATCGGCATCGACGAAGGTAGTCCAGAGTTGCTCGGCGGACAAGGCAATATCGGGATAGAGGAAGGAGAGGCCCCGCTCCTACGGCAACTTACCAAAAACCCCGTTGCTGGAGCAGTAATTTTCTCGCGCGCCGGCTCTACACTCGTGCGCTATGCCGAGCGCGGCACTGGGCATTTATTTGAAATCGGCGCAGACGATGCCGAACCAAAACGCATCTCCAACCAGACAATTCCAGAAATCGGCGAGGTGCTTTGGAAGCCAGATGGGTTGGGTATTATCGTACGCTACGCAAAGGAATCGGCGGGTACGGAATACATTGAGAGTTTTTATGCAAGCGTTCCCGCCGACGCTACAGAAGACGCGCCGCTCCGCGCATCTTTCCTCCCGCGCAATATCCGAACGCTTGCGTTCTCGCCTACCGGCAATACGCTCTTTTATCTTTCGGAAAACTCTTCCGGCTCCTCCGGTATTCTCGCTGCGCCCGACGGCACGCGCAAAAACACCTTGTTTGAACTGCCTCTAAAAGATCTTGCAGTAATATGGTCGGTAAACGATTCGCTCTTCCTCACGACGCGCGCGTCGTCGGGCGCTCCCGGGCACCTCTTCTCTGTCGGTACACAAAGCGGAGCAGTTGATGTTGTCGCAAGCGACACTGGGCTCACAGCGCTTACAAGCCGAGGAGGAACTCTAGCGCTTCTTGCATCAAGCGGGGAAGGCGGCTCGGGTCTTTCGCTCTTTAATCGCTCTTTGGGAGACATAACACCGCTCGGGCTACAAACACTCGCCGATAAGTGCGTATGGGGCAAGCGTACGCGCACAAACGCATATTGCGCGGTACCAAGCGGAATACCAGGAAACAACTTCCCCGATAGTTGGTACCAAGGGGTTATACAAACAGAAGACGCTTTGTGGGCAATTGATGCCGAAGACGCGCGCGCTTCTATTGTCGCAGACATAAGCGAGGTTGCGCGTGAGAGCATTGATGCTTTTAATTTTGATATCAGCCCAGACGACAAATATCTACTTTTCCAAAACAAAAACGATTTAAGCTTGTGGCTGCTTAAGATTTAGAGACACCCGATGTTTGCCGCCTATCAACATCGGGTGTCAGGCGGCGCCGCACTACAACCTCCTGCACAATCGCAAAAAGGTTAGAAGTGGTCCAGTAGAGCGCGACTGCGCCGGAGATGGTATATGCAGCGATTGCCGCCACAATCGGCATTACATACTTCATTTGCATATGCATACCGTGCATCAACTCCCCTTGAAATGATCCGTCGCGCGAGCCGGGAGTCGGTGGCGGCATAACTAACTTTACCTGGAAAAATTGCGTGATGCCGGCAAGCGCCGCAAGAAAGATACTTTTCCCAGCAATGTCTATAAGACCTAAAAATTCCATATTCACTTCTGGGCGTGGGATAAAGGAGTAGCGAAGCGCCTCGTTGATGTCTGGGAGCCCGCCGCGAAAGAACACATAGTAGAGCGAAATAATAACAGGAAGTTGTATAAGAAGAAGGAAAAACCCCGCGAACGGGTTGATGCGCTTTTCTTTGTAGAACGCCATCGTAGCGCGCGCGTACCCCTCGCGGTCGCCATCAAATTTCTTTTTTAGCGCGTCTAGCTCTGGTTGGAACTTACGCATAGCAAATTGCGTTTCAATAGAGCGTTTAGAGAGGGGAAAGAGTATAAGCTTCACCGCTATTGTGAGGATAATAACCGCGAGACCGGCATCAGCTCCCGGTAGAATGTCCATCAAAAAAACCAACCCATTATAGAGCGGTTGGTAGAATACTTCCTTAAACAATTCTAGCATTTGCTTATCGTAGCAAAATTAACGCTCGCCGTACACTTCAGAAAGCGCTTTTTGTATCGCCGCAAACGAAGCGCCTACTCCACCTTTGGTAACCATTACCACCGATGCGGTATACGCTTGCATGCTTGCTAAATTGGCGTATAACGCCTCGTAGAAGCGGCGGCGCGCCAAGTTGCGTGCGACCGCAGTCGCCGCCGCTTTTTTTGACACAACTACGGCGCATTTCGGCTTTTCGCTATCTGTATTGTATAGCCGTATGCTAAATAAAGGCGAATGGAAAACTCTAAGCGGCCTTCCGAGGCGCTTAAACTCCGCAATAGTGATGCGATTTATTTTTTTTAGCATGTGTCACTTCGCAGAAAGCGGAATTTTTTCCTCTTTACCCTCTCTACGGGGGTCCTACGAGATAAAAAATTCCGCTTTCTGCTTCGTTACACCGTAAGACGCTTACGACCTTTCTGCCTGCGGCGAGCGATTACGCGCTTTCCGGAGGTGCGGCTCATACGCGCGAGGAAGCCGTGCGTCCTCGCGCGCTTTTTCTTCTTTGGTTTGTAGGTAAAGCTCATAGAAAATGTTGTACACCGGCTGTACACATATTATTAACACAACGGGGCTTTCCGCGCAACTTACGCGCTCGCCGTAGCGCGCTATACTTCTGTAATTGCCGCACTCGCAAAAAATATGATGCCAAAACAATTATGGGATAGCGCGCTTGTGGAAGTTGGGTTGTCTGTGTCCAAAGCGAACTTCCAAACATGGTTTAAAGATACCGCCATTTCCAGAATGGAAGACGGTGTGGCGTATCTTGCTGTGCCAAACGCTTTCGTGCGCGACTGGCTTTCTGACAAGTACCACAAGATGATTATGCATGCATTGCGCGGCCTATCGGAGAGCGTTCGCTCTGTAGAGTATGTAATCTCTAAAGACGAGCCGAAGAAGGCGCTAGAAGCGGCGGCGTGGGTACCTGGGGTTACCCAAGGAAACAACGAGTTGCCGCTTAAAGAGCATTATATAAATAAAGAAAGCAACTTAAACCCGCGCTACACATTTGATTCTTTTGTAGTCGGGCCTTTCAACGAACTAGCGCACGCCGCAGCGCAAGCGATTATGAAAAAACCCGCCGTGTACAATCCGCTCTTTTTTTACGGCAACACCGGGCATGGAAAGACGCACCTCATTCAAGCCGTTGGGAACCATCTAGCCAAAGCAGACCCGTCAAAAAAAGCGTTTTATATCACCTCGGAAAAGTTTCAGATTGAGTTTGTCGCAGCGATGCAGGCAAACCGCATAAACCAATTTAAAGAAAAGTACCGCGTGTACGACCTGTTTATAATGGACGACATACAATTCCTTTCGGAAAAATGGAAGACGCAAGAAGAACTTTTTCATCTCTTCAATACGCTCTACGAAAACAACCGTCAAATTATATTTTCTGCAGATGTGCATCCAAATTTCATCTCTGATATTCAAGACCGCCTAAAGTCGCGCTTTGCATCCGGTATGGTAGTAGACCTGCCGGCACCCGACTTTGAGTCGCGCATCGCCATCTTACAATCAAAAGCAAAACAAGCCGGATTCCAAATGTCACTTGATACAGCGCAGTATCTAGCAGGAATTATAGAAGGGAATATTCGCGAACTGGAGGGACTTCTCAATGCTATTGTATGCAATTCACAGTTAAAGGGTAGGGAACTTACGCTAAATGAAGTAAAGGGGATTGTAAAGGCAAACGAAAAACCAAAGAAAACAACTTCGGTTAAAGATGTCTTGCGTGTAATTTCACATTTTTACCAAATAGAAGAGAGTAGTATTTATGAAAAGACGCGGCGAAAGGAAGTGGTGCGCCCTCGGCAAATTGCAATGTTTCTACTTCGTGAAGATTGCAGTGTGTCGTACCCGCTAATAGGGCAGAAATTAGGCGGGAGAGACCATACTACGGTTATACATTCGTATGAGAAAATAAAAGAGGAGTTAAAACATAACAGCGAATTGGAACAGGAGATCAAACAATTGCGCGCAATGTTGTAGTGGGGAAAAGATATAGAAAGATTGTGGAAAAGTTAATTATAAAAAATATAAAACGAAAATATCCCAGTTATATTCAAAGATACAACAAAGATATGAACATCAAAAAAGAAAAAATAAGCAATAAATATAAATATAAAATGCGTTTTTCCACATATACACATAACCATACTCATACTCTTAATCTTTATTTACTAAAAATATAAATACTATGAAAGGAGAATGTTTCAAAGATAAACTAGAACAGGCGATGCGGCACGCAAGCCGTATGACCAGCAAAAACCCATCTCTTCCTGTGCTTGCCTGCGTGCTAGTAGAGGCAAAGAAGGGGTCGCTTCTTGTGCGCGCCACCAACATAGATGTGTCTTACGAGGCAAGCGTACCTGCACGCGTTGAGAAAGATGGAGTTGTCGCTCTTTCCGGCGCGGCGCTTACTTCGTTTTTGTCCGGATCTTCGGCGCAGAATATTTCTTTTAGTTCTACAGCTGGAGGTATATCGGTGCGCGTAGGAAACTCAAACGCAACATTCAAAGTGTTTCCTCACGAGGATTTTCCAAATTTTTCGCACCCGAAAGAGTCCGCAAACCAAATTCCTGTGTCGCAAGTGCTTTCTGGCCTAAAGTCGGTACTCTACAGCGCTTCCATGTCGTCGGTGCGCCCAGAACTTTCCAGTATTTATATATTTTCAGAGGGGAATGGCGTGGTGTTTGTGGCAACCGACTCTTTCCGCCTTGCGGAAAAGCACATAACACTTCAGAAAAACATTCAGTTTACACCGACACTTGTGCCCGCCAAAAACGCATCGGAACTTCTGCGTGTGCTTTCTGAAATGGAGCAGGAATTATGTTTTGTGTCTAGCGAAAAAGGTCAGTTTGCGGTGCAAGGTGGAGGAATGCTCTTTACCTCGCGGACCATAGACGGCTCATTTCCCGACTACAAGCAAATTATTCCAAAGGATTTTGTAACGACCATTACCATCTTAAGAGATGATTTTCTAAAGGCGCTTCAACTTATTGCCGGGCTTTCCGAAAAATCAAACCAGATTGTTCTCAATGTGCCGAAGGAGGAGGGTGAGATTTCTTTGTTTGTGAAAAACGCAGAGGTGGGGGAGGGGACGAGCAAAATAAAAGCGGCTGTTTCCGGTGAGCCGTTTGAGATGAGCTTCAACGCGAGATATCTCTTGGACTGCCTAAACGCTATTTCCGAGCCGTCCGTATCGCTCTTATTCTCAGGCGCTGCAAAACCATTGATGCTCACAGGCACAGGCAACGCCTCCTTCCGCTACATCGTAATGCCGATGAATAGGTAGCGGTTTTTACTCAGTAACATAAAAACTCACGCTTGCCTCGGAGCGGTTCAGGGCGGTGTCGTATACGACTACTTTGAGATCGTTTGCTTCTTGGATTCCGTTCGTATCTTTTGGGATAAAAGAGAATGAGAACGGAGTAGAAAACGAGGAATCGGCAAACACTCCGTTTATATAAAGTTCCGCTTTGAGCAAGCCGTACTTTTTCGGCGCGGCGAGTATAGACACCGCAACGCGCGCAGTTTTTCCGAACGCCACGCCCGCCGCGGGCGCGGCTATAGAAACAGTCGGTGCAAATTCCGGCTTGTGAATCTGGTCTGTATCGGTAGGTATCACTGCATCCGTCTCGTCATTTAATTTCTGTTCTTCCGCCCACTTGCGCACTGGCGTTTCCCAAAGCAAGAATTGCGGGTCCGCTTCAGGATTAAAAGGTTTTATGCCGTTTCGAGGAGAATCTTTATCTATCCAATACAAGATATCATGCACCTCGCGCACAACGCGCTCCTCGCGCGTTTCCGCGGGCGTGTACTCCGTCGCGAGCTTTCCAGACATTCGATCTACTGTAAATGCTTTGCCTCCGCGCCATTCGCCCTTAAGTACTGGCGGTAAACCTTCTATGCTTTCTGTGGGCGGCGGCGGAAATGCTTCGCGCGGCATAAGCGGAAGAGCTTCGCGTATAAATTCGTTCCAGAGCGGCGCGACTATAAACCCCGCCACTTTTTTCTCCATAGGCGTTGCATCATTGTTGCCCGCCCACGCGCCTACAGCGAGAGTGGGCGAGTACCCCACGATCCACGCGTCTTTGTAGTCGTTGGTGGTACCTGTCTTTGCTGCGACAGAAAACCCTGGGACATATAGGTATGAGTGGACACCGAAGGCGGGCGCTCGTGCTTTGTCATCGGAAAGCACATCGGAGATTTGCAGTGCTACTGCTTCGGGTAGAACGCGCTCGGTATTTGGGCGCGGCTCTTTTAGCAGTTCATTTGATGGGTTAAATATTTGCCGTACGCTGTGTGCCTCGTTTTTCTCTCCTTTGTTTGCAAACACCGCATACGCTCCGGTGAGTTCCAAAAGCTTCACCTCGCCGCCGCCGAGTACCAGAGTCAATCCGTACTGATTCGCGTTTGTGAGGGTTGATAGCCCCATAAGCGATGCGAGCGCGAAAGTGTCTTGCTGGCCCGCAAGGTAGAGCGTCTTTACCGAAGGTATGTTTACCGATTGAGCGAGCGCTTCGCGCATAGTAATAGGTCCTCGGTATTTTTCGTCATAATTTCCCGGCGAGTAGCAAACTTCCTCCGGATTGTCAGACTCGTTTAATGGCTTGCCCTCTGCGTCACAGCGTGCGCTAAATTGCGTTGGAAGATCAAAGAGCGCGGTATCGGGCGTGTAGCCCTTTAAAAACGCCTCCGCGTACGCAAAGGGCTTAAACGCCGAGCCGGGCTGCCTCCCAGGTCCAGTCGCCACATTGAAGTTACCGTCTATTGCAGTATCAAAGTAGTCGCGGGAGCCGACGAGTGCTAGCACATCGCCTGTTTTAGGGTCTATGGCTACGAGCGACGCGTTTTCTGCGTTGTATTTTTGTTCGTTTTCCAGTGCGTGCTTTTTCACAATTTTCTCTGCGAGTTCTTGCAAGCGCCAGTCCAAAGTTGTGATGACGCGAAGCCCCGCTTCGGCGACGCTCTCTCCGTACTCGCGCACCAGTTCATCGCGAACCATAAGCGTGAAGTGCGGCGCACGGATGCCGTACGGGTCCATCGGTTGGAACGCCACCTCTTCGTTTTGCGCCACTGCATATTCGGCTTCTGTAATAAAACCAGCTCCGCGCATACGCAGAAGCGCGAGATTTTTCCTGTCTTCCAATTGTTTTTTATTAACTCCGTAGGGCGAGAAGTACGATGGCGCGTTGGGAAGCGCCGCTAGGTACGCCGATTCTGCAAGAGTAAGATCTTTTGCCGTTTTATTAAAATATGCCTTGCTCGCTTCCTCAATGCCATAAATATTGCCGCCGTACGGAGCTTCGTTTAGGTAGAGTTCCAGTATTTCATCTTTCGTAAGCACCTTTTCCAGTTTAAGCGCTAAGACCCACTCTTTGAGTTTGCGCGAGATTTTCTTCTCTCCTGTAAGAAGCGAATTCTTAACAACTTGCTGTGTGATTGTAGAGCCGCCCTGTCCGTAGCTTCGACTTACTAGGTTTGCTAGTACGGCGCGCAGTATCGCTTTCGGTTCAATGCCGTTATGTTCGTAAAACCGCGCGTCTTCCAGCGCCACAGCCGCATTGCGTACGAACGGAGAAATGTCGTCAAAGGAAACAACACGCCGCTTGACGCCGCGGTGTAGGTCGTAGAGTAGCACCGTGCCTGTGCGGTCGTATATTTTGGTGGACTCGCTAATGCGTCTTTCGTGAAGCGATGCAAGGTCTGGAATGCGAAAACTGGAAATCCAAAGCGCCGCGCCTCCCGCCGCGAGGAGCGCGAGCGAGGCGGAGAAAATGAAGAGTCGTTTGAAAAGCCCGTGTTTTTTGTTCCGCCGTTGCATGCAAAGAAATACTAGCACATACTATGATTTGTATGGAGAAAATAAATACTAATAGGATAGCAATAGAACAGGCCACAGAACGAAGCATCGCGACGATCTTACCTTCGCGTGAGGCGCTCATAAACGAATTGATGAGCGGAAAGAAAATGAAGTTTTACATTGGATGCGACGCAACGGGTCCAGATTTGCACATAGGGCATGCAACAAATTTTCTTTTGCTTGAACGTTTGAGGAAACTTGGCCATGAAATCATTGTTCTCTTTGGAGATTTTACTGCGCGCATTGGAGACCCTACAGGGAGAGATACGGAACGCAAAATGCTTTCTGAAGCAGAGGTGGGGGAGAATATATCGAATTGGACACATCAGGTTGGCCGTGCGCTTAATTTAAATGATGCGCATAATCCTGTGCGCATAGAAAAAAATAGTTCGTGGTTGGGGAAACTTGGTTTTGCAGAAGTGCTTGATCTCGCATCTTCGTTCACCGCACAGCAAATGATTGAGCGCGACATGTTCGAGAAAAGGTGGAAGAATAAAAAACCGATTTATCTGCACGAGTTTTTGTATCCATTAATGCAGGGCTATGACAGTGTTGCGCTTGGGGTGGACGGTGAAGTGGGGGGGAACGATCAGACATTCAATATGTTGACCGGCAGAACATTGCTCAAGAAATACAAAAACACAGAAAAGTTTGTGATTGCAACAACGCTCTTAATCAATCCAAAGACGGGGAAAAAGTTGATGAGTAAAAGCGAAGGCCGATATGTCGCTCTCTCAGCGACGCCGCATGATATGTTTGGCGGTGTAATGGCTCTCCCAGATGAGGCAATCAGCCAGTTATTTATTGACTGCACCGAAGTTCCAATTACTGAAGTTGGACAATGGGAACAAAAATTAAAAGACGGCGTCAATCCACGCGATGTCAAAATACACCTTGCTACAGAAATAGTGACTCGTTTCCATAGTCGAACAGACGCCGAGAAAGCGCGCGCAAGCTTCCGCGCAACATTTGGCGAAGGCAGGCCACAGGAGTTTGTAGATGTGCCGCAAGCAAGCGCAGTGGAAACACTTCTTGAAAATGGGATTATTACTTCAAAGACCGACCTACGCCGACTCATTGCAGAGGGTGCGGTAACAGAAGTCGGAAGCGGCAAAAAGCAGGGGGAGGATTTTCTGAAAAATCCTCCCCCTGGGGAATACCGGCTCGGCAAGCACCGCTTTGTGCGGATTGTTTAGATTGCCTCGTCTTCGCTCTCGTCTCCAATTTCTGGAGCCGTTTCCTCCTCTTCTTCCACACTTAAAATCGGATCCAATTGTTCTTCATCCATACCTCTTGTAGGTTATCTTATAAAAGGTACGGGATAGTTGTAACAGATTAGGTTTTCTTTGCAACATGCTCGCTTGTGGAAAACTTTTCAGTGGCGAGACAAGTTAGGCCTATCGCGAGCGCGTCGTATTCGTCGTCTAGGCGTTTCTTTTTTGAGAGAGGAACAAGTTTCTGCACCATTTCGGTAACTTGCTTTTTGTCGCTCTTGCCGTAACCCGTCACCGCTATTTTGATTTGGAGCGGCGTGTATTCAAAAATCTTTAGTCCTGCGCGCGCGGCCTCGTAGAGTACGACGCCGCGCGCTTCCGCTACTTTCATTGCTGTTTTTTGGTTAGAGAATAGAAACAGGGTTTCTATAGCAAGCGCGTTTGGTTTCCATTTTCGTATCGCATCTTGTACCGCGCCGCCTATTGTCGCGAGCCGCTCGCCGTGCGTTTGTTTTTTGTCGGTAATAGCGCACGCAGAAAAAAGTGCAATCTCTTGCCCGTTCTGTTTTTCCAGCACTGCAATTCCCAATCTGTCATACCCTGGATCTATAGCGAGCACGCGCATATTGGTAGTGTAGCAAGTTATCGGGCGGTTTTTAAATCCATCCCCCGGCCCCTTCCTTTACAAAGGAAGGGGAAAAATGCAACACACAGGAACATTAATTAAATCTTTACTATAAAACATATATTTTATATAATGTAGAAATTAAAAGTTAAAAAAAGTGAGTATGAATAATTTTGCAAAAGAGCAAACGAATAAAGAAGTTGTAGGTTTTGGTAGGGTTTTGAGAGGTTTTCTTATATTTTGTGTTATTTGGTGGGTATTGATGGGCTTTTCTATTATATTTATATCCCCAAATATATGGTTAGCTGGGGTTGTTTTCTTGGCGGGTGCAGGATATCTTGGATACCGTTTGTGGGGGAAGAAAAAGAATAAAATTGTTAGTTAGAGTAATATGGTTCTCATCTACAACCAAAAACTTAAACCCAGAGCCCGTGAATTAAGAAAAAATCAGACACCCGCAGAAGCGTTGTTGTGGGAACAAATCAGAGGTAAAAAAATTAAAAATTGCCAATTTGTTAGGCAAAGAGCGATCGCTAGTTTTATTGTTGATTTTGTGTGCCTACAGTCAAAGTTGGTGATAGAAATTGACGGACCAATTCATCTGCAACATAGAAACACCGATACTTTTCGTCAGGAACAACTAGAGTTGCTCGGATTTAGAGTTTTGCGTTTTTCTAATAAAGAAGTTGAGGCAGATATTAACTCAGTGATTGGAGTGATTGCTTGGAATTTAAATCCAACCTCCTAGCCCCCCTTCCTTTATAAAGGAAGGGGGGGTGGGGGGATGGATTTTTCTCATTCTGCGTTGGTGAAAACCTCTTGCACATCTTCGTATGCTTCCAGTTTTTCTACTAGTGCAGATAGTTTTGCAAGGTCTTCGTCGGAGAGCGGGGTAGTGGTCGTTGGTTTCCATCCGTCCGCCGTTTTCTCAAACGCCCACGCCGCGGCGCCTGGCCCAGCCAAGTTGCCGCCATTTTCCGATAGTAGGTGTTTAATTTCTTGCGAGACGCGATTTCGGCTATCGGTGAGCACTTCTATAATAAGCGCCACACCGCCCGGCCCGTACGCTTCGTAGCGCACTTGTTCTAACGCCGCGCCGCCGCCCTCCTCCGTCGCTTTCTTAATTGCGCGCTCAATGTTGTCGCTCGGCATATTTTCCTTACGCGCGCGCTCTATGGCGGCGCGGAGCGCCGGAGCGTTTTTGTCGCCTTTCGCGCGCCGTGCTTCGTCTCCAATCAGTCGCGCGAACTTGCTAAACACGCGGCTCTTAACCGCATCGGTTTTGCCTTTTTTCTCTTTTATCTGACTCCATTTGTTGTGTCCGGACATGTTTTGTGATTATATGCCTATAGAATTGAAAAGCAAAGGATCTTTATGAGTGTTGTATATATTGATCGTCGCGCGAGTTATGGTTTCCCTGACTGGGTATTACAGTGGGAAATGCACGATTTGCAAAACAATGGCCCGGAATCAATCAATTTGAAAAAATTAGGCGCGTTCACTAACCCACAAGACCAGCATAGCCGGTTGGTCACTGGGCGCGTTCTTTTTGCGCATCTTAGACAATCTGGTCTTATAACTAATTGTCTCAACATTCAAGATGCAAAATCTCTCATGGCGGACTCAATTTTTCGTAAACCGCCCTTTACGGGTACACGGACGCTCTTGTGGAAATCAACGGTATTGGGTATGTGCAGAAACCTGTATGTTCCATATATACAGAACATTTTCGGACAAACGCCAATAATTTACTACTACTGGCTTGAGTACCAAGTGAATCTTGATGTTCATTGGGGGTTATTAAACCCGTGAACAAAATCAAAAGCACCCGCAGCAATGCGGGCTTTTTTATTTCCTACCAATGTAATTTATAAATCCAGTCGTGCGGGCCAACAGTCAGTAGAAGCGCAGTTTTACCATCAAGAAATCTGAATGCGATGCGGTACCGGCGGTCAATGCGGAATGTCCACCGCGCCTTTTCTTTCGGCTCAAGTTTTTCAGTGTTCAGCGAAGGATGAAAAGGGTTAATGGAAAACAGCCCTTGTTGTTTGGTCGCTTTCTGTTGGATTTCGTTCGGTAACGAGCGGAAACGGCGTTCAAACTCTTCGGTGGCTAATAATATAATCATAATCTGCTTAGCGCGCGAGCGTTCGTAGCGAAGAAATTCTGCGCACGCGCCCGGCGCGGTAGTCAGCCTCGGCGCGCTCAACGCTGTTTAGAAAATCCGGATTAAACATTTCAAAAGCCGCTGCCATTTTTTCCAAACGGTCAGCATCCATTTCCACCACAACCCTCTTCGTGGTCTTCGTTGTTTTTTGTTTTATATTAAGCGTTAAAGTCATACAGCCATCATAGCATATTTTTTTATTTGTATCTATCAAAACTATATCAAAGTGTTTTTAACTCCGTGCACATGTTCATGCGCTTTGGGGGTGGCGCGGCGGCCGCGTGGTGTGCGTTCAATGAGGCCGAGTTGTAGTAAGTAGGGCTCGTTTACTTCTTCAAGAGTCGCTTCCTCTTCCGATAGCGCGGCCGCCAATGTGTTTAGCCCAACAGGCCCACCCCCAAACTTCTGAATAAGAGTTTCCAAAAGCGCGCGGTCGGACGCATTGAGCCCCAATGTATCAACGCCTAGAAGCGCGAGCGCATCTTCTACAATCTCTTCCGTAAGCGCCCCGCGCTTTAGTTGAGCAAAATCGCGGCATCGTTTAAGTAGGTAATTGCCTACGCGCGGGGTAGCGCGGCTTCGCTCTGCTATGGCGCGCACGGCGTTTTCATCTATAGCAATTTCTAATAGGCGCGCGGAACGGCGGATAATTTTCTCAATTTCTTCTGTAGAATAAAACTCCAACCGATGCACACCGCCGCCAAAGCGCGAGCGGAGCGGCGAAGAGAGAAGCGCGATGCGCGTCGTAGCGGCAATAAGCGTAAAGGGCGGCAGTTCCAGTTGTATCGTGCGCGCCGAAGGTCCTTTACCGATAATGATGTGCAGCTCGCCGGTTTCCATTGCCGGGTAGAGCACTTCTTCAATAGAGCGGTTCAGTCGGTGAATTTCGTCTATAAACAAAATGTCGCCGGCAGAAAGGTTTGTGAGGATTGACGCAAGGTCGCCAACCTTCTCAATTGCAGGTCCAGAGGTGGACTTCATTTGCGCGCCCATTTCTTTCGCAATCAAATGCGCCAAGGTGGTCTTACCAAGCCCAGGCGGACCGTAAAAGAGGATATGCTCTGGCGGATGTTTGCGTTCCGCCGCCGCAGAAAGGAGTATTTTTAGGTTTCCGGTAATTTGTTTCTGCCCGATATATTCGTTCCACGAGGCAGGGCGGAGCGCGGAGTCCAAAAACGCATCGCGCTTTGCCCCCGTTTCTTCTCCTTGTTTTTTGCTTTTTGGGGTTGACATTTTAATTGCACTATGCTAGGATACTTTTGGTTTCAAGCTCGCGAATCTCTAAGCAATAGAATCTTCGGGTTTTTTGACGCTTCGTCATGGATGTTCCGGTCGGGTGCTTCACGGCCTCCTACGGGAACACCCCACAGAGCTGTGTTTTGCTTTTCATCTTGTATGAAAAGTATTGCTTAGAGATTCGCGTTCTGGAAATCGCTTTTGCAAATCTATCTCGCCTTTGCACGCGCCGCCACTGCCTCACGCGCATTTTTTGTTTTCTAATACCTATTCATTAAACCCGACCACGCGCTCGACCTCTTCAAACGACGAAATGCCCGCGAGCGCCTTCAAAATGCCGTCTTGCGGCATAGTCATAAGCCCTTGCGGAAGCGCAGCGGCGCGGATTTCGCGCTCGCTCGGGTTTTCGCGGATAATTTTCTCAATAGCGGCATCCATTGCTATGCCTTCAAATACGCCGATGCGCCCTTTATAGCCCGTCTCGGAACATTTACTGCATCCTACTGGTTTCCAAAGCTTCATTTGCGGCGGTACCGCTTCGCCCGCCGGCATATTTGCGAGTGTTTGTTCAATCTGTTTCTTTTCTTCTGCTGTTGGCGCGGTCTCCTTTTTGCAATGCGGGCAAAGTTTCCGCACCAGGCGCTGGGCGAGCGTGAGCGTTACCGCCGAAGACATAATTTTCGGGTCAATGCCTAGGTCCATAAGGCGGGGGAATGAGCCCGCGGCATTGTTGGTATGCAGAGTAGAAAATACCATATGCCCCGTGAGTGAGGCGTTCAGAGCGACTCCTGCGGTCTCGTTGTCGCGGATCTCGCCGACCATAATCACATCCGGGTCTTGCCGTAAGGCGGAGCGCAGGCCTTCCAAAAAGGTATACTCTTCTTTCGGATGTACTTGCGTCTGCACGATGCCTTTCAGATGATACTCAACCGGGTCTTCAATAGTGATCACCTTCACTCCAGGCGTATAAATGGCGCGCAAAAATGCGTACAGGGTGGTTGTCTTGCCGCTCCCAGTAGGGCCCGTAGTCAAAATCATCCCATTTGGTTTCTTGATCTCTTTTTCAACAAGTGTGCGCAAGCGCGCGGGCATACCGAGCTCTTCCATCTTGACGGCAATAGTTGCGGGGTTCAACACGCGCAGCACTACCGATTCGCCATAGGCGCCGGGAATTACCGAAGTTCGTATTTCAATTTCCGTACCTTCCAGCCGTACGCTAAACCGCCCGTCTTGCGCTTCCTCGCGGACATTCAAGAGAAGCCCCGATACAAGTTTTACTCGCGAGAGGATAAGTGCGAAAGCATCGCTATCGATTGACGCGAGGTCGTTCAACACGCCGTCTAGCCGTATGCGTACGCGAACACCCGACTCCTCCGGTTCTAGGTGGATGTCGGAGGCGTTGGTAGAAAGCGCCCCAGCGAGCAATGTCTCCACGGTGCGCGAGATGCGCGATGCTTGCTTGGAAGCAAGCTCGTTACGGAGCACCTGCGCAATGTCGGCAACTGTTTTCAGATTTTTTGCCTGCGCCGATACCTCGCTTTCGGAAATTGTGATGGAGCCGGAATGCTCCTCACGCGCAAACGACAGGTCTTTGTAGCGTCCCCACGCTTTTTCTAGCCCTTTTCGCTCTGACATAAAGAGCTCTACCTCGTAGCCCGCTCCAGAAAGTTTCTTGAGCGCTGCTTTCGTTTCTTTTTGTTCGGGCGAAAACACAGCAACGCTTACTTTCTTGCCGTTTAATCCAAAACCCGCCGCGAGTGCAGTGCGCGCTTCTGTTTCGGGGATGAGCCGCAAGGCATCTAGCTCAATGGGGGTAGGGATGAGGTCTATATAGGGGATACCAGCTTTTTCCGCCTGGGTTTGCACAAGCTCGCGCTCCTCGCGCTCGCGTAGGTCTTTCAGTTGTTCGCCCTGCTTTTCTTCCGAAAATGAGATAGGCATATGTGTAAAGTATATCCCATAAAGACGCCAAAAGCCCCTGTTTCAGGGGCTTGACTTTTAATACAGGAGGTGCTATACTGTATAGTAGATAGCGGTCAACTGAATGACTGAAATCTGAAACCTTTTACGGAGAGAGAAAATGAAAAATCTGGTTTTGTTTGTTGTTGTTTCAATTTTGTTGGTTGGGTGCGCCACCGCGCAAAAAAGCGCGAGTACGCGCTCGCCGATGTATGTGGTGACAAACACCACTTCATCGGTGACCACCACAGGCACCAATGTGGTGTCGGTAGTGAACTCACAAACCCAGAGCTTCCTGAAACCGCAGAGGCGATGGAGTGTGATGGGGTTGGTGTTCGGGGAGAAAGACCCAATTCCAACGCAAGTGCCGTCGGGGCAGAGTGTTCAGCAGGGGGAACCCGCACCGAACATCATCGTGGTGGAGCAGCCATACGGATATGGATACTATCGGTATCCGTACGCCAGAGTACCGGCATACTCAGGTGAACAACGAAGGTTGTTCGGGAGAAAGTTTCGGATACCATAGTGGACAATGTCCGCGAGGCGCACAAACGAAGTTTGCGCGCCTCTTCTTTTGTGCGCATACTAGGCGGCACCAGATGTTTGAGGCCTATCAACATCTAGCGCCGCCACTATGACTAGCACAAGCATCTCCGACACCGCTAATTTTGCGCGCGAGTTTCTCGCGCGATTATATCCTAGCGCAAAGGGCGCGACTACTGTCGGTCTGTACGGCGATTTAGGTAGTGGTAAAACTACATTCGTTCAGCAAGTCGCAAGGGCGCTTGGTGTCGCCGGCTCCGTCCAGAGCCCTACTTTTGAGAT
>CAYIUC010000006.1:0-31478 GCA_964366535.1 uncultured Candidatus Saccharibacteria bacterium
CGACTTCGACAACTTACTACCAGAAACGCTTCCGGCGAGTGCAGAAACCAAGGTGAGTTGCTACGAACTCACTGAAGTAACCACTGAAGCCGACCTCGCGAAGGTAGGCGGTAAGCTCACCAACCCTCTGCAGATTGAGAATCTCATTCTGCGAACGGAGAAAGGCGAAAACACCGGTCTCAGAACAGACGAATACGCCAATATCTTCTTCTTACAGGTTGGGGCGTCCGTCTTCTCGGTGCTCGCGTACCGGCGCTCGGACGGTTGGGATGGGTACTGCAACCGCTTCCACGCTGGGCACGAGTGGAGTGCCGGGCGTCGGTTTTTCTCTCCCGCAACTTTGACGCCTTGACTCCCTGTCCCCTTGACCCCCTTGTTCTTCCGAGAACAAGGGGGTATTCTTTTGCATGAACACGCTGGCATCGCTGCTTTATGTTAAGTATCCGCACTAAAAATGTGTTAGAGTGTTTGTATGAAAGAAAAGGAAAACTTGTTGGATAAAATTGTGTCGCTATGCAAGCGGAGGGGGTTTGTGTACCAGAGTGCGGAAATATACGGCGGGTTTGCCGGGTTTTGGGATTATGGGCCTTACGGGGCGGCGCTCAAAGAAAACATCAAGAAGTTGTGGTGGAAGATGTTTGTGGAGGAACGGGAAGATATGTTTCGTCTGGATGCGGCACAAATCACCAAGTCGGCGGTACTTGAAGCTAGCGGGCATGTGTCTGGTTTTAGCGACCCGTTAGAGGACGGCTCGCGATTTAATACCATGTTCCGCACTTCCGCCGGCGCGGGCGAGGATGCACAGGTGGCATACTTGCGTCCAGAGACAGCGCAAGGCATTTTCACTAATTTTAAAAATATCGTTGATTCATTTCACCCAAAACTTCCTTTCGGTATCGCGCAGATAGGCAAGGCGTTCCGCAACGAAATATCCCCGCGCGATTTCATATTCCGTTCGCGCGAGTTCGAGCAGATGGAAGTAGAATATTTTGTAAAGCACGATGCATGGGAGGGCGCTTTTGAAATATGGCGGCAGACAATGCATCGGTGGATTGCCGCGGCGGGGATTGACGCGAAGAAGGTGCACGAATTGGATGTGCCGGACGCGGAACGAGCGCACTACTCCAAACGCACTATTGATTTTGAGTTTGACTTTCCGTTTGGGCGCAAAGAGCTCTACGGGCTGGCGTACCGCACTGACTACGACCTTATGCAGCATGCGAAGGCGAGCGGGGCAGACCTTGCGTACCTTGACGAAGAAACGAAAGAGAAGATCGTGCCGCATGTCATTGAACCATCGCTTGGAGTAGACCGCACTGTGCTCGCGGTGCTTTGCAGTGCGTACTGCGAGGATGAACTCGGCGGAGAAAAGCGCGTCGTACTTAAATTGAAGCCGTCAATTGCTCCAGTGAAGATTGCGGTATTTCCGCTTCTTAAAAACAAGCCAGAACTCGTGGCGAGGGCGCGCGAAGTGTACGCGGCGCTGAAAAAAGAATTAAGCCCCTCGACTTCGCTCGGGGCAAACGCTATCGCGTTTGACGATAACGGCAACATCGGCAAACGCTACCGCCGCCAAGACGAGATAGGAACGCCGTTTTGCATTACCGTTGATTTTGATTCGTTGGAGAAAGGTGATGTAACTGTGCGAGATAGAGATACGGGGAAGCAGGAGCGAGTGGGGATTCCAGAGTTGGCGAAATACCTTTCCGAAAAACTTCTATGACCTTTCACCGAAGCGTACTTCCGAATGGACTGCGTCTCATTGTCGTGCCTATGCATGAAAATCAGACGGTAACAGTAATGGCGCTCGTGGAGGCTGGGAGCAAATACGAGACGAAAGAAATAAGCGGCTTGTCGCACTTTTTGGAACATATGTGCTTCAAGGGTACCGCCGCGCGTCCGCGCGCGGCGGATATTTCGCGAGAGCTAGACGCGGTGGGCGCAGAGTACAACGCGTTCACCTCGCAAGAGTTTACGGGCTACTTCGCCAAAGCCGCGAAGGAGCATTTTGCAAAAATACTTTCTGTCGTTTCTGATTTGTATATGAACCACGCTTTTCCAGAAGCGGAGATAGAAAAAGAAAAAGGTGTGATTGTGGAGGAAATAAATATGTATCGCGACTTGCCGCAGAGGCATGTTCAGGATGTGTTTCTAGAACTCTTGTACGGCGACCAGCCCGCTGGGTGGAACATTGCAGGCACGCCAGAGATTGTGCGCAAGATGACGCGCGCAGATTTTGTTTCCTATCGCGAGAAGCACTATGTGTCCGGAGCAACTACTGTCGTTGTCGCCGGAGCCGTTACAGAACAAGAAGCGCGTAATGCAGTGTCCGCCGCATTTGCGGGTATGCACGCGGGGGCGAAGCATCCGAAAACGAAAGTTGTAGACGAACAACATTCGCCCGCGCTCCGCGTCGTTGCGCGCGCGACCGACCAAACGCACCTAGTACTCGGCGTGCGCGCATTAAACGCATACGACCTTAAGTTGCCTGCGCTCAAAGTGCTAGCGGGGGTTTTGGGGGCGGGTATGAGCTCGCGCCTATTCCAGAAAATGCGCGAAGAATTAGGCATTTGCTACTATGTGAAGACAGACACCGATGCGCTATCCGACCACGGGCTACTCACCGTGTCGGCGGGAGTCGCACCGCGCCGAGCAGACGAGGCGGTGCGTGCGCTCCTCGCCGAGTTTGCTCGACTTCGCGACGAGCTGGTTTCAGATACAGAGCTACGCAAGGTGAAAGATTGCCTCAAAGGCAACATGGCTCTTGCGCTAGAATCTTCCGACGAGTTCGCTGAGTTTTACGGAATGCAAGAGATTTTGCGTAAGGATCTGAAACATCCTAGCGACATTGCGGCGGAGATAGAAAAAGTAACGAGCTCCGAGATACAAGAAGTTGCGCTCGGCATTTTTGTTCCTGAACGACTGAATCTTGCGATAGTAGGGCAGGCGAGCGAAGAAGCGCTTGCACGCGCATTGACGCTCTAGCGTGGGGTGCTACCATATATACATATGCAAGGAGACGCTTCTCCACAATTTTCCGTTTCTACAGGAACACTTGCGAAAGTGCTTGTGTTCGGCGTTTGCGCATGGGCGCTTTGGTTTCTGCGCGACATAGTGCTAGTAGTCCTAGCTTCCGTAGTTCTCGCTTCTGCAGTGGAACCGTTTGCGCGCGCACTCGGGCGAGTGCGTATTGGCAGGTTGCCGGCAGTGATCCTAATATATTTAGTATTTGCGCTTCTCGCGCTTGGCGTCTTCTACTATTTCGTACCTCTCCTCGTGTCGGATTTCGTTGAGCTTCTAAGCAGATTGCCGATGCTGGTTGACTCGCTCTCCGCGTGGAGTCCGTTTTCTGTGCTAGACGCGCCCGGGGCAACGGCGTTTATAGGAGACGGCGCATCGCCTCTAAACCAATTTGCATTTGGCGATCTAATAGACGCGCTACGCATCGTTTCTTCCAATGTGTCCGAGGGCTTCTTACCGACTCTATCTGCATTTTTCGGCGGCGCATTCTCGCTCGTTCTTATTGTGGTAATTTCGTTTTACCTCGCCGTGCAGGAGAACGGCATCGCATCATTTCTTCGCATTGTCACGCCTATAAAGCACGAGGCATATGTTTTGGGGCTCTGGAGGCGGGCGCAAGACAAAATAGGACGCTGGATGCAAGGGCAGCTTCTGCTCGCGGCGCTTGTAGGACTTCTTGTGTATTTGGGGCTCACTGTGCTTGGGATAGAAAACGCGCTTGCTTTTGCTTTCCTTGCGGCGTTGCTTGAGACGATTCCTCTGTTCGGTCCTATTATCGCCGCTATTCCGGCTATTGCCGCGGCATACCTATCTGGAGGCATATCTACTGGACTACTTGTAGTAGGACTCTACTTAATTATTCAGCAATTTGAGAACCACTTATTCTATCCGCTCGTCGTGAAGAAAATTGTCGGCGTGCCGCCGATTCTCGTCATCCTTTCGCTAATTGTGGGCGCAAAGCTCGCGGGCTTTCTCGGTCTCCTCCTTTCGGTGCCTGTCGCTACGACGCTTATGGAGTATGTGAACGACATCCAGCAAGCGAAATTTGGAGTGCGGCAATAAATAATGAGTAAGCCGTTTTATATTACGACGCCGATTTTCTACCCCAACGCGCGCCCGCACCTCGGACATGCGTATACTGCAACCGTTGCCGATATATTGGCGCGGTATCATCGCACCGCGGGAGATGAGGTGTATTTTCTGACTGGTCTTGATGAGAATACAGAAAAGGTCGCGCGCGCCGCGCGCGCGGTGGGGCAGGAAACGGGCGACTATTTAAATACTGTAGTAAATTCATTCAGAGATTTATTTTCAGGCGACAAACTCAACATCTCGTACGAACAATTTATCAGGACTTCTGATGAGCGCGTGCATTGGCCCGGAGCGCGGGCGCTTTGGAAACGCCTCGCGGATGCCGGGGACCTATACACCGCTTCTTACGACGGGCTGTATTGCGTGGGGCATGAGGCATTCATCACTGAAAAGGACTTAATAGATGGAAAATGTCCCGATCACAACGAAGCCCCAGAGCGCCTGAAAGAAAAGAATTATTTTTTCCGTCTTTCGAAATATACCGCTGAGATACGAAAGCGTATTGAAAACGACGAACTCCAAATTATTCCAGCATCGCGCAAGAACGAAATCTTGGCACTGTTGGAACGCGGGCTTGAAGATGTGAGCTTCTCGCGCCCCGCCGACAAGGTGTCGGTTGGAATTCCAGTACCAGGTGACCCGTCGCAAAGAATGTATGTGTGGTGCGACGCACTGGCGAATTATATAAGCGCGCTCGGGTTTGGGCGCGATGACGCGCTGTATCAAAAGTTTTGGCCCGCCGACCTGCACCTTATCGGCAAAGATATCTTGCGCTTCCACGCGGCAATTTGGCCAGGGATGCTCCTCTCTGCGGGACTTCCACTACCGAAGAAGATTCTTGTGCACGGATTTATCACGAGCGGCGGCAAGAAAATGTCTAAGACGCTCGGCAATGTGATAGACCCCAATGTACTCGTTGCAGAGTACGGCGGCGAGGCGGTGCGTTGGTTCCTCGCGCGGCACATCTCGCCGTTTGAAGACGGTGATATTACCCTTGAAGGGTTTAAAGACGCCTACAACGCCGACTTGGCGAATGGGTTGGGGAATCTCGTTGCGCGCATTATGCAGATGTCCAGCAGTTTTCTTGATGTCCCGGTTACTCTATCTGATATCAGAGAACCACTGCCTTTGAATCAATGGCTCGACAAATTTGAGTTTAATAAAGCCGCGCTGGCGTTATGGAGCGACATCACCACACTCGACGAGTTTATTCAGGAAGAGAAACCGTTTGAGGTCGTACAAAAGAACAAAATACAAGCACAAAAGCAGATTACTTACTTAGTTAAGGAACTTGACAGAATAGCGGTACTTCTTGAACCGTTTATGCCTACAACAAGTCAAAAAATAAAAGAAGCAATAAAACAAAACAAAAAACCGGAGAATTTATTTCCGCGCAAGTAACTATGGATGCAAAATATATAGACATCCACACTCACCTAAACTTTGCGGCCTTTGATAAAGACCGCGAGGAGGTTATGCGCCGCGCAAGCGAAGCTGGAGTGGCGATGATTAATGTAGGAACGCAAAAAGACACTTCGGCATCTGCAGTGGCGCTTGCGGAAAAGTATGATGGCGCATTTGCGGCGGTAGGTCTCCACCCGATTCATACGAGTGCGTCATACCATGACGCAGAGGAGTTGGGAGAGCCCCTCGACTCCGCTCGGGGCGGGCAAGGCTTAGCCCAGCCCGGCGAACCGTGTGATTAACATTAATATAAATATATTTCCCTTAAACCACCGGTGGTAGGCATAAGGGTATTCGGGCTTGATTTTTATCGTCTAGAAAGAGAAAGCGTCGCAAAACAGCAAGATGCGTTTGTGCGGCAGATTGAGCTCGCAAACGAAGTAGGTAAACCGCTTATGCTCCACATACGGCAGGCGTATAAAGAGGCGTACGAAATACTTAAGGTGCGTGCGAAAGTGCTCGGCAACCTTCATTTCTTCGCAGGGACGACAGAAGAGGCGAAGCCGTTCCTGGATTTGGGCTTTTCATTTTCGTTTACCGGCGTTATTTCTTTTGCTCGCAGTTACGACGAAGTGCTCCGATTCTTGCCGCTTGATCGGATTATGTCGGAGACGGATGCACCGTATGTCGCACCAGCACCGCATCGCGGCATGCGCAACGAGCCGTCATATGTCGTGGAAGTGGTGAAGAAAATCGCTGAAATCCGCGGCGAGGAGCAAGAAAAAGTGCGCACGCAATTACTCGAAAACGCAAGGCGATTTTTCGGTATTTCACTTGCGTAAATGGGGTGTGCCGTGCTATTCTCACACCCATGTCAGAAAACAAAGTTGTTGACTCGGAGCTCGTGCGTCTATACGAGGCGGCGTACCTTGTGAGCCCCGCGCTTGCGGAAGACAAAGCATCTACTGCGATATTGCCCGTTAAGGACTTGCTTGCAAGCAAGAATGTTGTTGTGTCTGCCGAAGAAGCGCCGAAATTTCGCCGTCTTGCGTACCCAATCCGAGTTCCTGCGCCCGGAGGCAAAAAACAAACATTCGATTCAGCGTCGTTTGGGTGGATTCGGTTTGAGGCGGAAGCGGATACAATAGGCGAAGTAAAAAAACTATTGGTTACTATCCACGACATTATACGATTTCTAATCACTAAGGCAGAGGTAGCAGTATTGCCCGCGCGTTCGTTTGTTGGTTTTCAACACAAAGAACACGAAAGTGCAGTCCATATTTCTCCGAATGAGGCGTCTACTGCAGATACTGCGAAGCCAGCTGTCTCGGCAGAAGAGCTTGATCGCAAAATTGATGAACTTGCAGGAGTGTAATACCATACGAATATGTACATCAACAAAGCAATCTTGTACGGCAACTTGACGCGCGACCCGGAGTTAAAGGCGCTACCGAATGGCGGCAAGGTAGCGGAGTTTGGGCTTGCGACGAATCGTTCGTACAAAGACCGCGACGGCAATCAGAAAGAAGAAGTGGAGTTCCACAACATAGTTTCTTTCGGCAAGCAGGCAGAGGTGATTGCGCAGTATCTGAAAAAAGGACGCGGCGTATATATTGAGGGGCGCATCCGCACGCGCAATTGGGAAGCGAAAGATGGGAGCGGCAAGCGGTATCGCACCGAAATAGTCGTAGATCACTTCCAATTTGGCCCGCGGCCGGCGGGCGAGGGGGGCGGCGCGTGGCAAGGTAAGGCGAAGAGCGCTCCATCTTCTGAAGCATCGGAGCCGAAAGATGCAGGAGAAACTATTCAGTATCCCGAAGAAGATATTAAGCCCGAAGACATACCATTTTAAACATCAATTATGAATCCAAACGCATCTCATGCACAAAAGGCATTTGATTACAAAAATGCGGAACTTCTAAAGAAGTTTCTAAATCCGCACGGGCGAATTCTCTCGCGTTCTCGTACCGGTCTTTCCGCCAAGGCGCAACGAAGTTTGGCGCTCGCAGTGAAGCGCGCGCGCTTTATGGCGCTCCTGCCGTTTGTCGCCAGATAATAGCTTCGCTTACACTCTTTCTACATAGTTGCCAGTTTCGGTGTTGATGCGTAGCACATCGCCTTCGTTTATGAAGAGTGGGGCGTTGATAGTCGCTCCATTTTCCAGTGTTACTACTTTTGATCCACCCTTTGCCGTATCACCCTTTATTGCGGGCGGTGCTTCGGTTACTTTAAGTTCTACTTTTATCGGCAATTTCACTCCGATTATCTTTTCATCAAACACGAGCAATTCCACAAGCGCGTTTGATTTAAGAAATCTGCCGGCGCTTCCAATCATATCCTCTACAATCTTAAATCTGTTCGCGGGGTTCGCGGGCTCGCAAAACCACCATTCTCCGCGATTGCTATAGAGATATTTAGCTTCTTTCTTTTGTAAGTCCGCTTCCTCTACTTTGTCGGCTTGGTGGAAGGTCGTCTCGGCAATCTTTCCGGTAATAAGATTCTTGAGTTTCGTTTGGTTCACCGGCTTCCTTTGCTGCATACGAAAGATGTGCGCATCCAGCACCTCATACGGCGCGCCGTCCATCACGATAAACTTCTTTTGCGTAATCTCGCTATAGTTCAGCATAAGACAGGCAGTGTAGCAGAATATCCCAAAAGCTCCAAACTAGACATCTACTATGAAGCGCCAGATAGCAATATGCGTATGTTATAGTACGATATATCGTACTATAACAGAAATCAGGAAATGCGTTATTTATTTTCAAAAAGGAATTTCCACCGACCCCTACCGCATCGCGGCGGCATGCCCATCAGGAGTGCTTTATAAAGGGTGTCCCAAAAGTCCTCCGCTTCCCGTTTCCACGGAGTGGTTCGTTTGTAGCCGAATAATTTCTCTAAGTAGGGGAATGCGCCTTTGTGAAGTTCGGCGGCGAGTCGCGTGGTGGTAGAGGGGCTTACTTTGAGCACAGTGCGAATCTTATACCCAGAATACCCTCGACAAAGCATCACGATTACGGCTAGCCGCTTTGCAAGCATCGTTCGTTCAGTGTGCGTTAGCACATCTGTCAAAAAGAGATGCGCTCTCTTTTTCTCGCGCGGGAACGCCATGAGTTCCAAAAATGTATTTTGCACCCGATCGTGGGTCTTCTGCTTGAGCTGTCTTCGCGATACATGCGGCATTTTGTTATAGTACGATATATCGTACCTTAACAAAAGGAGGTGAATGTGGACAACGCAAGGCGGTATAACAAAAGATGGAGATAATGTTGCGAAGTTTGTATTACATTACTGGGGGTTGACGGGGGGCGAGGCGTGTGTATAATGCAGGGTGGAAATAGCAAAAAACAGTTAAGAAACGCGCATGCGTTTCGGTTGAAATAGTCATGGAGGAGAAATGAGAAACAAGATAGATAAAATGGTGAATAAGGCATTGGCTGATGCCGATCATCGAGTCAAAGTAGTGGAAAAGTTCCTCAATAATAAAGCCAGACGGTTACAAAAGCAGCACGGCGGTTCTCTAACTGATGAATTGCACAGGGTTTTGGGTGTAAGGCATCAAACAAACTGGGAAGTTTGTGTGCGCTTAGTGTATCGTCCGCTCGATTAGTGATGCGTATATACCAGCGAGCTTCCCATCGCTGGTTTTTTTATACCCCCTTTAACTTCTCGCGGATTTGTTTGAGAATTTCGGATTTGGTTTTGGGGGTGTCGCGGAGATATTGGCGGGTCGCGTCGTAGCCGCGGCCGAGTTTTTCTTCCCCATATGTGTACGAGCCCGCGCCAGCTTTTGTAATAATCCCGAACTTTTCGCCTAGCGCGATTATTTCTCCTTCTTCGGAAATGCCCTCGTTGTACATCAGGTCAAACTCTGTTTGCTTAAACGGCGCGGCGACTTTGTTCTTCACAATCTTCGCGCGCACGCGCCCACCCACGATTTCCTCGCCTTTTTTTATTTGCGCAATGCGCCGCACATCAATGCGGACCGAAGTATAAAACTTAAGCGCTTTGCCGCCCGGAGTCGTCTCTGGGTTGCCCCACATAACGCCAATTTGCATTCGGATTTGGTTTATAAATATGACAATCGTCTTGCTCCTCGCGACTATTGCGGTGAGTTTGCGGAGCGCTTGCGACATAAGGCGAGCTTGCTTGCCGACATGTTGTTGGCCCATATCGCCTTCAATTTCGTCTTTTGGCGTAAGCGCGGCGACTGAATCCACAACGATTACATCAATCTTGCCGCTACGCACAAGCGATTCTACTATTTCTAGCGCCTGCTCGCCGGTATCTGGCTGTGAGATAAGTAGTTCGTCTATGTTTGCGCCGATTTTTTTCGCGTATTCCGGGTCCATTGCTTGCTCCGCGTCTATATATGCGCAAATGCCCCCGCGCTTTTGCGCTTCGCGCACCACATGTAATGCAAGAGTTGTTTTGCCAGACGACTCAGGTCCGAAAATTTCTACAATCCTACCGCGTGGGAGACCGCCAACTCCGAGCGCGGCATCAAGCCCGATAGACCCAGTCGGTATTGCATTTACATCTACGCGCGGCTTCTCGCCCAGCTTCATAATCGCTTCATCGCCGAATTTCATTTTAATTGCCGCGATTGCGTCTTCAATCTTCTTGTCGGCGCTCGCAATCGTCTTCGGCTCCTTCGGTTCTTTTTTCTTTCCAAATGCCATAGAGTTGTTTTAATTGGTAATGCTATAGCGGTGCGCGATACGCTTCAGTGTGCTCTTCCGTTTTGCGTCCGAAGCGGTCTGTAGCCGCAAGTTGAATACTATTGTACCCCGGAAGGAGGAGAATGGTCTCTTGCCAATGCCCGTTTTCGTCTGTGAAGATTTGCTTGCCTTGGAGCGACAAAAACGCGATACGCTCCGCCTGCCCGCCAATGCGTAATAGCAAGCCGTCCGCTTGTTTTTCCTCAATAACAATACGCGGGCCGCGCAGGTATTCTCGCGCTTGGTATACGCCGTACGACGCAAGTAGGACCAGGATTATTGCGGAGCCGAGAAACGCGAGTCGTTTACGAAGTTGGTTCATACCATTGCTTCTTCTTCTCTATTCTCCACGGGGTTTACTGCGGCTGGAGCGCTCGCGCGGCGCACTTCGCGTGGCCTTGCTCCATCGGCGGGTCCTATAACGCCGCGTTCTTCAAGAATGTCCATAATGCGCGCGGCGCGCGCGTAGCCGACGCGTAGTTTCCTTTGTAGGTACGAAGTAGACGCTTTGCCCGCGCGCTCCACTTCTTCTTTTGCCGCGGCGTACAAAGCGTCGTCTACTTCATCGTCAGTACCCGTACCCTCGGTAAACGCGCTCTCAAGGGCGGTGGAGCCGGCGCCTTCTGGGGTGAGCGGTTCAATACCGCCGCCGTCGGGGTAACGCTTCACGAGATAGCCCGCCACTTTCTTGACTTCGTTTTCGGAGATAAATGCCGATTGTATGCGTTCTGGTTTAGAGCGTTCGCCGGAGAGGAAAAGCATGTCGCCGCTTCCCAAGAGTTTCTCCGCGCCCATCGTATCCAAAATAGTGCGCGAGTCCACCTGCGAGACCACTTGCAATGCTATACGCGAAGGAATGTTTGCCTTGATAAGACCGGTGATAACATTTACCGATGGACGCTGAGTGGATAGGACAAGGTGAATGCCTACCGCTCGGCTCATCTGCGCAAGGCGTACGACCGCCGCTTCAAGCTCGCGCGGATATGAGGACATTATGTCGGCGAGCTCATCAATAATCACCACTATATACGGCATCGGGTCGTGCGCCTCGCGCGCTGGCATGTATACATTCTTGTGATACGAATCAATGTCGCGCGAGCGTTCTTTTTCTAAAATGTCGTACCGACGGTCCATCTCTTTTGCGGTCCACCGCAATGCCTGTATCGCTTTTTTGGCATCGGTAATAACTGGAGTAAGCAAGTGAGGTATTCCGCCCCAAAGGGTGAGCTCTACGCGCTTCGGGTCAATAAAAAGAAAACGAAGCTCTTCAGGCGAGTTGCGATAGATAAGTGATGCGACAATCGCATGAATGGCTACTGACTTTCCAGAGCCCGTTGCTCCAGCAACCAATAGGTGCGGCATCTTGGCAAGGTTGCCGAAGTGGAGCTTGCCGGCGACGCTTTTTCCAAGACCAAAAAGAAGATGTTTGTCTGACGAAGCGAATTCTTCTCCTGAAAGCAATGTCCCTAAACGCACCGTCGCTCTAGTTTGGTTCGGTATTTCAATGCCGACAAGAGCGCGGCCGGGTATAGGCGCTTCAAGGCGTATGGAATGCGCGGCGAGCGCAAGCGCCAGGTCGCCTTGCCGCGCGACAATCGCCGTTACCTTCACACCCTCGGCGGGTTTGAGCGCGTAGCGTGTTACGGAAGGTCCGACCGACACCTCATCCATTTCTACAGTAATGCCGAAGTTGCGAAGCGTTCGTTTAATAATGTTCGCGTTCGCTTTAATGTCGCCGACATCTGGTTTGTCGTGAGTGTGTTCAAGAAGCGACAATGGAGGCGGCTCGTATGTTCCGAAGCGCGCTCGCCATGCTGGCGGACGAGCCGCTTTCCTCGGCCGTTCTTCTTCGTTTTCATCAGATGACAATACGACCGACGATTCTTCTGATTCCTCTTCCGTTTCTTCCGCACCCGTCTCTTCATCCGCCGTTTCTTCGACGGTATCTTCAGCACCTACGGTGACGAGTGGAGGGCGTACGAACGATCTAAGGAAGCGCCATATGTGCGCGATGGGGGAAAGCGAAATGCGCGTATCTAGTGCAATTAGAAGCGATATAAGTGCTAGCGCACTAAGCAAAATACCACTTGCGAGCGGTTCAAATAGAGAAACAAACACACGCGACATCGCTTCTCCTGCAAGCCCTCCGCGCGTTGGAAGGGCGATTTCTGTAATTCCAAGTGATGCGGCTACAAAAACGGCAATCGAGATTATTTTTAAGTACGGGAGTTTAGATGTGTCTTCTTTGGAAGCTCGGAAAATGAGTGCGCCGCCGCCAAGAAGCGCAAGCGGTACTAGGAAGTACGCCGCTCCGAAGAACACTCCTAGCGTGCCGTAGAACGAAGCGCCGGCGGATCCTGCTTTATCTATGCCCGCCAAAACGGCAAATATAGCAAGCGCAAGCAAGGCGACTGCGCCAATACCGCTCCATGTCTCCGGTTTCATAGAAGGCTTTCCTTTGTATGATGACTTTTTTCCGCGCTTTGCCATTTGGATTGGTACATCATAACATATTCACAATTTCACCTTGGTAGCTGCTATTGCTTCTTATGCGTTACCGTTTCCAACTGCCTTTTCTGCTTGTCACGGACGATGTCTTTTATATAATGGGTATGTCTTTTATAAATGTCCGTGAGGATTTATAAAGGACAACACAATATGCTAAAGAATATCATAAAGGACAGAGGTATAAACAAAGATGTCCTTTATAAAATCACCGATTATCCAGATGTGTCCTTTATGGGCGGAAAGTACTTGATTTTCCTAGTTAAAAAGGTAGAGAATTTTGTACGCGCAATATATTTAGTGACGAATTTCCTATCAGACAACGAACCATTAAAGTGGCGGTTAAGGACAATATCGACTGAATTAATTGAGAGGATAATGTCCTTTATGCGCGATAAAGGACACGGGGCCAATGAGGCCGTTTATCGCTCCAGTTTTGCGGGGTGTTTATCAGCTCTTGTTTCGCTATTAAATGTTGGCGAAGAAAGCGGATCTTTATCTCCTGCGAACGTAGAGCTCCTGAAGAGGGAAATACAGAGTTTCTTCCCAATTTTTAATGAGAAGATATTTACGATGCATACCCTTACTCCTGTGCTACCCATTGCGAAGGATTTTAAGCCAGCGCTAATGCGTCGGCCTGTGCGCGGCAGACCGCGCGGAAGCAAGAATGTGTCCATGAAAGAAGCGATGCATGAATCAGAGCGTCCTTTAGATGTCCATGAGATTTCTAATGGACAGAGAAAGATTATTAAAAAAGATCCAATGTCTTTTACAAAAAAAGCCCGAGAAATAAGGGCGGTTGAACGAGTTCAACGACAGCAGGCGATTATTGAGATTCTTAAAGACAAAAAGAAAATAACCTCAAAAGAACTCTTGTCTTTTATGAAAAATTGCGGAGAGAAGATGTTGCAAAGAGAATTATCGTCTTTGGTGGAGAGTGGAGTGCTAAAAAAGACGGGAGAAAAGCGTTGGAGCGCGTACTCTTTCGTTCAACAACTGCTAGAAGTGTAGCTTCTTTAGGCAGTTATCCACATTGTGCTGTTTTGCGCTATTTTAAGCGTCGTTCTACAATGTGCTTTGAGTTCGTTGACAACTTCATAGGTAGCAGTATAGGATAGACACATAGCGCCTTTGTAAGTGTAGAACTCTTGGGCGCAGGTGTTTGTTTCGTTCAATTACCAACAAGCCCTTTTTGTTTCTGTTGGCGATGACAGAAAACGAGAAAAAGGGAGTTGGACCCAGCATTTACTAACAGGTAGTAAGTGTTAGGTGCCAAACCGCTTTGAGCGTGTGCGCGTCGAACGCGTGCGCTCCGCAGTGCGGTTTATAGAAAAAATGTAGTTTCCTTTTCGGCATTATCGTTTTTATTCGTAAATACCGATCTGGAGATTATTTACCATTAATTTTTAGTTTTTTATGGATACCATTCAATCATCCAAGACAAAATGGCTAGCAGTCGGGCTCGTGGGTGTGGGAGTGGCGGCAGTTCTCTTTGCTGGCGCGTTCGCCCAAGTGGCGAATGCACAGAGCATGACGCTTAAGGATCTGGTGGAACTCTTCATCAGCTTGGGCATCATCTCGCCGGAAAAGGCAGAACAAGCGCGCTCCGCGGTTTCTTCCTCTTCGTCGGGAACGACGGCGGGAACGACCTTTGCTCGCAGTTTGACAGTTGGCTCTACCGGCAACGATGTGAAGGAACTACAGAAGTTCCTCAATAGCAAAGGATACACAGTAGCTTCATCCGGTCCGGGTTCAGTGGGTAGCGAATCTACATACTTCGGACCAGCGACGCGCGCGGCGCTCGCCAAATATCAAGCGGCAAACGGCATTTCGCCGGCGGTCGGATATTTCGGCCCAGTTACTATGAAGAGCGTAAACGCAATGACAGGCGGTACGCCGGTAACGACTACTCCGGGTACAACCCCAGTAGTAACGGTTCCTGCGGGAACTGGATTGGTCGTTTCTTCTACGGAACAGCCGGCTTCTGGCCTTGCGCCTGAAAACGCGGCTCGCGTTCCGTTTACCAAGTTCACTCTCACCGCCGGTTCTGGCGATGTAGTAGTGAATAACCTGACGATTCAGCACAGCGCTCTAGCGGGCGACTCTGTATTCTCAGGTGTTATATTGCTTGATGAAAACGGCTCGCAAATTGGCGTGTCCAAAACCTTTAATTCCAACCACCAAGCAACACTCGGCGAAGCATTCACGGTAAAAGCCGGCACTTCTAGGACAATGACGATTGCCGGAAATATGACATCTAACAACGACGCGCGCGCAGGTGAAATCTCGAGCATCAAACTGCTCGCGGTAAACACTTCCGCGGCGGTGTCGGGCTCGCTCCCAATTGTGGGCGCGGCGCACACCATCAACGCGACACTCGCGCTCGGCTCGGTAACGAACGAACGCGGTCCGCTAGACCCGAACGCGGCGGCTACCAAGAATGTCGGTGTGACGGGATACACTTTCTCGTCTGTCCGAGTTACCGCCGGTTCACAGGAAGATATCCGCATTCATTCCATTCGTTGGAATCAAGCGTCTTCCGTCGGCGCGTCTGACTTGGCGAATGTTAAGACCGTTGTTGACGGTACTGAATACGCAACGACGATCTCTTCTGACGGAAAGTACTACACATCTTCATTCGGCAGCGGCATCGTAGTGGCAAAGGGCCTCAACAAAGAAATTTCCGTGAAGTCGGATATTGTTGGCGGTTCGGGTCGCACGGCTGCCTTCAACATTGAGAAAACGACCGATATCTACATTACTGGCGAAACCTACAAGTACGGCATTACGCCTCCGACTTCCGGCACCGGATTTACGGCGGGGGTAATCTGGTACCCAGGCAGGACAGTAACTGTTGATACGGGCTCTATGACGGTTGAGAAGGCGAGCTCGGTACAAGCGCAAAACATTGCGGTTACTCTCGCCAACCAGCCGCTCGCAGGCTTCACGGTAGAAGTGAAGGGCGAGCCGATCACTGTTGCAACTAGCGCCTTTACCTTCACAACGACCGGTACTGCAACCGCAGGCGGCGATGCTCAAATTACCAATGTAACGCTCGTAGACGAAAACGGCACAGTGGTCGCGGGTCCGGCAGATGTCGGGCACACGGGCACTCTTACCTTGGCAGATACGATTCTCTACAGCGTCGGCAAGAAGACATACACCTTGAAAGGCAAAGTTGGTTCAGGGTTTGGTTCTAACGGCACTGTCTCGGTCGCAACGACTCCGTCCTCAAACTGGACGACTGTAACCGGACAGGTAACGGGTAAGACGATTTCTACATCGTCTATTACATCAAGCGCGGTAACGGCGAGCACAATGACAGTTAAGACCGCCGCTCTCGCGATTAGCGTCTCAACGAGTCCGTCGGCACAGACGATTGTCGCCGGCGCAAATCAATTCACCTTCGCGAACATTCAGTTGTCAGCGATTGATTCGGGCGAAGATGTGTCTATGAACGCAATTCCGCTTGACTACGAATTGGTGTCAGGTGCTACGAACCTTACGAGCTGCAATATCTACAACGGTTCAGCACAGCTCACGGGTGGCACCAACACGAAAGACACGGCGGGAGACGACAATAGCTTGAACTTCACTCTTGATTCTGCTCTCACTATTCCGAAAGGAACAGTGCTGACGCTCGCAGTGAAGTGCAACATTCCGTCGTCCATCACTTCCGGTTCATTCTCGTTCGGATACAACGATGCGTCTACTCCGACTGCAACCGGCAAGGTTTCCGGCTCATCGGTAACGGTGACCGAAAACACTTCGGCTGGACAAACGATTACGGTAACGAGCTCAGGCTCGCTCACGGTTGAGCTTTCAGGCCAGAGCCCGTCGTACGCACTTGCGGCTGCAGGAACGACCGACTATGTCGCAAGCATCTTGCGCCTTCGTGCAACAAACGAAGCGGTTCGCATAGACGATATTGCGCTTACATTGGCGGCTGCTGATGTGAACGCGGCTTCCAGCTCTATGTCGGACTTGGCGGGTGGCAAAGTCACTCTATGGGACGGTGCAAACAAAGTCGGCGAGGCGACCTTCGTAACTGGCGCGTATTACAATACGGCATCTACGACGGTATCTACCTGCGCGGGCTGCACCGAGTTCATTGTTCCGAAAGACGATTACAAGGACTTGACGGTAAAAGTTGACCTCTCTACGCAAGGCACCTCACAGCCGGGTACTCCGGGCGCGTTCATCAAGGTTGATTACGAGAATGCGCGCGGTACATTCGGCGGTGTGAAGGGTACTGGACAGCAGAGCGGTACGAAAGTAACCGGTAATAGCTCAGATACGGCTGCTTCCGGCTTCCGCGTGGTGAAGTCAACGCCGACGGTGAAGTTTATCTCTCTACCTGCGGGCACATCGCTCACAGGCGCATCGGATAAACCGCTTTACCGCTTCAGCATAACGGCTTCCCCGAAGGGTCCTATTGGTATCAGCCAATTGACTTTCCGGTTCTCCACCTCATCGGCAACTACGATTATTGACCTTCTGGACAACATCAATGTGAAGGTCTACACCGATCTCAACTACTCCGTGCTTGCAAGCGGCATACAGACAGACGGAACGATGCAGGCGACCGACCAACCGCTTGACAGCGTATGGGCAGATGCGACAACCGAAATTAAAATCGGCGCGGCGACTGCAGCAAACTCGTCTACAACGATTGAGATTCCGGCGGGCGGTTCACGGTACTTTGAGGTAATTGGCGATGTCGGACTCTCTGGTGCAGGCGCGACCTACTCGGTCACAACCCAGCTCCAAGGAGATGCAAGGTTCTACTCGAACATCTTGCCGTACTCCATAGCGACTTCAACGCCGACAGGCGGTAGCGGAGTGACTTCAAATTCATTCCTTGCAACCTCTACCTTCTTCACCGAACCGACCTTCGCGGCAACGGATTCCAACAACTTCATCTGGAGCCCGTTCTCAACGACTACGATTACGAGTTGGACCGCGAACGATTACCTGAACGGCTACGGAGTATCCGGTTTGCCAGCAAGCAACCTAACTCCGCAGACGATCAGCGACAAATCGCTCTAATTTCGTAAGCTCACTTGTGCCCCGATGTCCATCGGGGGAGCTGGAAAAACCTCACCTCGCGGTGAGGTTTTTCTTTTGTTACACTTTGGCGTATGAAAAAATCGCTGGGGCTCAAGAGTAGTTCTGCTATCGCGTCTGGTACCGCTCGCGCGCTCACTGTGCACGCGGCGGAACGATACTTCAATGGAGATGTTGCGATACGATTGCTCGATGTCGGGTGCGGTGCAGGGGACTTTATGCGTTCGCTCCCGAGCCGTTTTGAATGCGAAGGGGTGGATTACAACGGCATATCTGGGCAGCGTGTTGATTTGTCATACCAGCCGCTACCATTTGCGGACTGCACATTTGACGCCGTAACGGCATGGCAGGTTTTTGAACATTTGGAGAATCCATTCTTTGCGGGGAGAGAAATACAACGGGTATTAAAAACCGGTGGCATATTACTTTTGTCTGTGCCTAACATCAAGCGTTTGCGTACTCGTTTTGGGTTTCTATTTAATGCTGGAATACTTCGTTGGAGCAAAAAAAACGATCATCTTTTTATTCCATTGGAAGCAGTATTAAAAAAGACAATCTTTCGCGGCTTACAGATCGTTGCGCATGAATATAGAGATGGCGGGACGCTGTCCGGAGTGTTTTCCGAATGGTTTGCGAAAAACGAATATTACGCTTTGCAGAAGTGAGCGGTATTTGCTACCATTTGCGAATTATGATGCGGCACTGGAAGATAGGTATAGGGATTGTTTTGCTTGCGCTCGCTGCGCTCGCGCAGTATCTTTTTGTTCGCGAAGCAAGTTCCGACCCCGATTCGTTGCCGACTCCTCTAGCGTCGTCTACTATTCCTGGTACGGGAATAAGCGACCTTTCTGGCGGCGGATACTCTCTTACACCTATTCCTATTTCGGATTCGGAGGCAAAGCCAAAAGCGCCAAATGTAGATGCGCTCATTTCTGGGGTTGCTCCAAAAAATGATTACGAGAAACTTATATTAAAAAATCTTACAGATACGCGTGCCGCGCTTAAAAGCGATGCGGATGATTATGATGCATGGCTAATGGTCGGTATGTCGTTCAAACAACTTGAGCGGTACGAAGCGGCACGCGATGTGTGGATATATCTTTCCACAATTTGGCCGACACAGCCAGTGCCGTATGGGAATCTTGGTTCGCTCTACCATCTTTACCTTAAGGATTTTCCTAAGTCGGAAGCGGCGTATAAAAAAGCGATTGAACTTGAACCAGTGCAGGCGGGGTGGCATCGCGGCATATATGAACTCTATCGCTATTCATACAAAACCAGTACGAGTGCATGGGAAGACGCGCTTAAAAAGGGTATTGCCGAGAGCGGCTCCATTGAACTGCGTGTAACGCTCGCAGAACAGTACGAGAAATTGGGCCGATTTTCAGAAGCTGTGTCGCTTTATGATGACGCTATTGCAGTGGCGGAAGCGTACCCAAATACCGAAGTGCTTGTTGACCGTCTTATAGGACTTCGCGCCGCGGCGCGGGCGCAGATGAAATAGTATGTCTCCTGTTTTAGAAAAAACACTTCGGTACATCGTGATTGGCGCGCTCACCGCAGCGACGCTCGTGCCGCTCTATGTTGCAAGCGACCTCTTCTTTCCATTCATCAGCGGAAAGAATTTTGCGTTTCGGATTCTCATAGAAATTGCGGGAGCGGCGTGGCTCGTCTTGGCTTTTTACCATCCAAACTATCGTCCGCGACGCTCAGGTCTGGCGTTGAGTGTCGCGTGTTTTGTTGTGGTGCTTGCAGTCGCAACTCTGCTTGCCGAAGACCCATATAAAAGTTTCTGGTCAAACTTTGAGCGAATGGAAGGATTTGTCGGTATGGCGCATTTCGCGCTTGCCTTTCTTGTCGCCGGCAGCATGTTTCGTACAATAGATTGGCGCCGCTTCGCGCTCGTCTCGCTTTCTGTAAATGCGGTGATTATCGGTTACGCGCTACTTCAATTTTTCGGCTTTTTCGCAATCAATCAGGGAGGCGTGCGGGTAGATGCAACTTTCGGAAACGCCATTTACCTAGGCGTGTATGCGCTTTTCCATTTATTTTTCGCCTTACTTGCGGCGCATACTGCGGTGCGCGAAGGAAAGAGTCGTTATTTGGTCGCCCTTTTTATTGTGCTTGCGCTCGGCAATATCGCGCTGGTTTTTCTTTCTGCTACGCGAGGAATTGTACTCGGGCTTTTTGTAGGGGGCATTGTCGCGTGCGCACTCCTAGCTATATCTTCCGGTGCGCCGCGAATATGGAGGCGTGTTGGTATTGTAGGGCTTATCTTGGCGGCGCTTTCCATTGGCGGATTCTTCGCGCTTCGCGAAACTGCACTGCAAAATCATCCGATCTTTGGGCGTATTTTATCCGCATCTCCTGTAAACGACGATGCGCAAGCGCGTTTTACTATATGGAAAATCGCGTTAAAAGGCGCTGCAGAGCGGCCGCTCTTTGGGTGGGGGCAAGAAGGATTTAGTTTTGTGTTTAACAAACACTATGACCCAGTGCTTTACGGTAGGGAACAATGGTTTGACCGCGCACACAATACATACCTGGATTGGCTGGTTGCGACAGGGATTTTTGGACTTATCGCATATCTATCGCTCTTGTTTTATGCTGCACGCAGTGTCGTCTATTTTCCTCCGGTGGAACGAGCGCTTTTTCTAGGATTTGGGGTCGCGTATGCGGTGAATAACTTGTTTGTGTTTGACAACGGAGTGAGTCATTTTCTGTTTTTTATGCTTCTTGCATATGTGCACTACAGAAGCGTTACATCTCACCTGGATGCTTATGAACATGAAAAGACGGGGCAGATTTTCTTGAAGCAAAGCGGTATTCTGGCTCGCTTGTTTGTCCCGGCGATTCTTGTAGCACTTGTCGGTTCCGTTTATTATTTCAATTTACGGCCTGCTTATGCAGGAACTATACTTTTGCAGGCGCTTCGTCAACAACAAGGTGGCCCATTGGAAAACCTCGCGCTTTTACGAAAGGCGCTTGAATTAAACACATTTGCAACTGCTGAAATCCGCGAACAACTTGCTCAAGTAACGACGGCAGTTGCGCCGATTCCTGCAGTACCGCTCGCAGTAAAGCAGGAGTTTCTTTCTTTTGCCTCGGCAGAATTGGACAAGGAAATTAAAAAACGACCCGCAGATGCTCGTTATTATACATTTATGGGGGCGCTTCTTGATGCCTTTCGTTTGTATGAACAGGGTTTTTCATATTGGAAAGAGGCGGCTGCGAACTCGCCCAGAAAACAGATGATTTTGTTTCAGATTGGCGCCAATCGTTTGAATGCAGGAAGGGCAGACGAAGCGCTTCAATATCTCAAAAATGCCTACGAGTTTAATCCAAAGAATTACGAAGCTGGCATCTTGTATTTAGTGGCGCTTATTTATCAGGGCGATCGCGAGGTGGAGCGTGCAATCATAAATAAATTCCTAGACAATGGAGATTATTTTTTGGTGGATCCTCGTATAATGACGGCATATGAATCAACAGGACGCATAAGCGATGCGATTGCGCGGTGGCGCAAGGAACAGGAATTGCGTCCAGAGACTGCCGCTATGATTCAGGAACGCATAGACGAATTACTGGAGAAGATGCGATAAACCAATGGCAAAATCTTTTGAACGCATCGGTAAGATGGCTTTGTTTTTAGTGCCACTCGCTCCGCTCGCGGTGTATCTCGGATTTCTATTTCCGTATATGTCCGGCAGAAATTTCTTCTTCCGCGCGTGCGTACTCACGGCGCTTGCGGCGTGGATTATACTATGGATTCGCGAGCCCGAGCGGTATCGCAAGCGCCGCTCGTTTCTAATGTGGGCGATTCTTGTTTTTGTCGCGTTCGTTGGAATTGCGACATTGCTCGCCTCGAACCGGTCGTTCGCTTTTTGGTCTTCGTTGGAGCGTATGGACGGATTCATCTCCATTTTATTCCTAGCGGCGTTCTTTTTTTCTGCGCGCGCGCTGCTACGCGCTAGCGAGTGGCGTATATTTTTCAATATCTCTATAAGCGTTGCAATGGTTGTTTCGGTTACGGCACTTTTTCAACTTGCCGGATTATTAGAGATACACCAGGGCGGCGTGCGTATTGACGCTACATTCGGAAATGCTTCTTTCTTCGCGGTATATATGCTTTTGTCCACAGGACTCGCGCTCTTTTTGGCGGCGGCAAATGCGACTACTCGCCGCGCCCGTCTATTATATTCCGCATGCTCTGTATTATTTTTGCCGCTTATTCTTGCTTCGGCTACTCGGAGCGCGTTTCTCGCGCTGCCTGTCGCGCTTACCGTATCTTGTATTACAGCTCTCTTTTTTCGTAGAGAAAGTGTTGCACTTCGTCGTTTTGGGTTTGCATCACTAATTATTCTTGTGTGTTTGGGCGGCGCGTTTTTTGCACTTCGTTCCATTCCGTCAGCTGTTTCGCATCCGCTTCTTGGCCGCCTCCTTTCCGTTTCTTTTTCTGGGCAGGATGCCGAAGCGCGTCTTATATCATGGCGTATGGCGCTAGAAGGCGCCGCCGAGCGGCCGTTTTTTGGGTGGGGCCCGGAAGGATTTCGGTATGTATTTGCAAAGCATTACGACCCGCATCTGTATGGAAGGGAGCAGTGGTTTGACCGCGCACACAACACTTATTTAGATTGGCTCGTGCAGGCGGGGGCGCTCGGACTTCTCGCGTACCTCGCGCTCTGGTTCGGCCTTGCGCGCGCAGTTTGGCGTAATAGCGCTTTTTCGGTATGGGAGAAGGTGGCTCTTGCTGGAATGTTTTCCGGTTATGCGGCATTCAATATGTTTTCTTTTGACACTATTACTGCATCTGTCCTATTTTTCGCATTTTTGGCGTACGCAGATACTTGCGCTTCGCAAAACAGCATTTTGCAAAGTCCTCGGGTCGCGGCATCGCTTCGCGACTGCCGCTCAACCAGACATTTGCAAAATGCTTTTTGCTACACGCTGGTTATTGTGTGTGTTTTTGTGTTTTACTATGTAATCGCCAAACCCGCCTATGCCGCCTATCTTGTGAGCAAAGGATTGCGAGACAATTCTACGCGCTTGGAGGCACACCTTGATTTTTTTGAACGCGCTATCGCTCAAAATACCCTTGCGACTCCTGAAGCGCGCGAGTTTTTAGCGCAATTCGCCGTAAATATATGGGATTCACCACTTTCCGCAGAATCACGCGGACGAGTCATCACTTTGGCGGCACAAGAGCTGGCGGCGGAAATAGAGCAGTCCCCAGAAGACCCGCGATATATCATGCGTCTAGGAACGCTTTTAAACACCTATAGACAGTATGCGACTGCACTACCAGTGCTTGAGCGCGCGCTAGCGCTCTCTCCACGAAAACAGCCTACTATATACGAACTTGGTACAAGCTTACTGAATCTGGGTAGGTTCAACGATGCTGTGCAGGTATTTAAATATGCGGCAGAACTTATGCCAGAATCGGAAGATATTGAATCAAAAAAACTCTACACAGTTGCTCTTGTGTACGCGAAACAGGTAGAAGAATCTGAAGCATACGCACGGCGCATTTTCGGCAACGAAGGCCTCATAGACAGCCGCCTTGCCGATGCGTATCGGCGCACTGGAGAGACCGTAAAAGCAAAACGCATTATGGCAACAATTCAAGAACAAGAGGATAAAAAGTTATACACACTACCCAACTGATTTATTTTTAGTGGTTAAGGTATACTAATTTGGCTTTATTATTAGGTTACTATATTTTCATGCAAACTATTTCAACTTTTTTTCGCGCTCACCGAGACAAGTTTTTCTCGGTAGTGTTTCCAGTTGTCGCGACAATGCTCCTCGTGATAGGCGTTACAGATGCCGCAACCACTATTAGCACAAATATAAATACAGGCGGGACAATTACCGTTACCGGGGTTGGACATCTCCAGAATGACCTCAATGTATATGGAGGCGACTTTAGTTTAGGGTCAGGGACAGCAACGACCACCATCACTTCTATCAGCGAAACACTACTCGCGATTACGGACAGCATTGATATTTATGGCGGTAAAATCAATCTAGGTACTGGCGCGGCAACGACCACCTTGACGACATTGAGCGCAACCCTCACATCACTCAGTGGAGATATAGATATATACGGCGCCACCTTTAATCTCGGCACAGGAAGCGCTACCACTACGCTCACATCAGCCGCCTCATTCCTCGGCATAGCTTCCACATCTCCATGGGGGTTCTTTTCGGTAAACCCAGATCAAGTGCTTGGGCCGTCTTTTGCAGTTGGTTCATCAACCAAAACGGATTTTATTGTGACTAATGCGGGGTTAGTTGGTATAGGCACTACAACACCGTCTGTAGCGCTTGGTGTAACGGGCACAACGACGGCAAGCGCTGGTATGACCATTGGCGCGAACGGAACACCCGCCAACCAGATGCTCTTTGGTTCGTGTACGCTCAACCCAGGTGTAATGCAAGCCAGTTCAACAGTTGTAGTCAGTTGTACAGGTGCATCTGGTGTAACGCCAACCCATAAAGTGTTTATTACAGCAACTCAACTTGAGTACGGGTTGTCGCTCGTGAGCGCATCATCTACCGCAGTTGATGCTGTGAGTGTCGCCGTCAATTATAACGGTAATGCCTCTACGAGTGGTATCTACGGGCAGAGTTTGGACCCAAATACCACAAGCGTATTCTGGATGGGTATTAAGTAGCGGTGTATCACTTATTTATCACTATCATTTATGCGCACCATCTTCGTCGTATGGCTAGCCCTACTTCTTATTGGAGCACCAACAGTCGGCTTCGCCGCTTTTGACGATGTAACGCTAACGACCGATACGGTGATTACCGCAGGTGGCGTATCTCTCTCCGTTACTGGTTCCAGTGCCGTCGTAGAATCTATAACGGTTGATTCAGAAAGTTTCTCGTTTGTACTTCTTTCTGGTTCCGAGTTACAAATTTCTTCTTCTGACAAAAAAGTCTTAGCCACTAATTCGCCCGACCAATTTATCACCAACAACGAATGCGGCAGTTCATCTTCGGTGCTCAAGCATTCATCAACCGCAAGCGGTTCGTACACGATTACCGTTACGCCAAAATCCTCTACCTGTTCCGGTAATGCGACCACCGCAGCGGCGCCAACAACCTCAACTTCGGCGTCATCGCCGGGTGGCGGTGGTATTGTCCCATCGGCGCTCTCCAACATTAACGCTTCTCCTTCAACTGTTGCTCAAAGCACTCCGACACCAGCAGTAAGCCAAGCACCGGTGGTTGCCGCTCCGGTCTCTACTCCTACGGCATCTCCTACTTCTGTTTCAGCGGCATTTTCTCGCGCATTCTCGCCAGGCGCAACGCACTCCGATGTGAAGCGTCTACAACAACTGCTAAACTCTGACCCGGAAACGCGAATCGCAGAATCAGGTATTGGCGCTCCAGGAAATGAAACGGCCTACTTCGGCTCGCTTACCACAAAGGCAATACAAAAGTTTCAAGTTAAATACGGTGTGGCGAAACCGGGAGATGTAGGATACGGAAACTTTGGTCCGAAGACGCGCTCAAAGGTTGAAGAAGTATTTAGTTCAGGTGCAACTCCTGCGCCCGTAGCCGCGCCGCAAACAACTTCGGTTGGTGCAACTCCCGCATCCTTTACCAAACCGTTTGCTCCAGGAGCAACGCATTCTGACATAAAGCGCCTCCAACAACTTCTAAACTCCGACCCCGATACGCGCATTGCAGAATCCGGCGTTGGCGCTCCAGGAAATGAAACGGCCTACTTCGGCTCGCTTACCACAAAGGCAATACAAAAGTTTCAAGTTAAGTACGGCGTAGCGAAACCGGGAGATGTAGGATACGGCAACTTTGGACCGAAGACGCGGGCGAAAATACAGGAAGTGTTTCCGCAATAATTCTCTGTAAAATCAAGGTTTGACAGCGTTGGTGATAGGAGTAGCATAAGGCGCGTATGAAGCGCCTTATGCTACGCGTTCTTGGCTTTTCTCTCCTCACTTTTTTATCGGTGCCGCTCGCGCATGCTGATGGCGTACTTGGAGTTACGGGGGTTACTTCCGAAAAATCCTATGCGCAAGCAAATGGCAACTATTCGCATGGCTGGAAGTGGGTGTTTGACCTAACTGTACCCGACAATGAGCCGGTATTGCAATTAAAGTTTGCGGATTGGACGGCGGCTACTGGTACGGTTTCTGTCGCGGGGAATATCCGTTTTTATTCGGCGCAATCTTCTAATGCGGCTACGGTTGGGAGCGTGATTTCTGTGACCGCCGCAAATACCTACAGCAGTGTTATGAATCTATTGCCGAGTACAAACTCGGCTTTTGATTTGAGTTCTACAACTCCGGGTCGGCAAATACAGATTACAGTTGAGGCAAAGATTCCGGTTGGTTCCGTTGGTGGCTCGTATGCGGGGAGTTTGGGCATTTTGACCTCGCCTGACACCACTTCGCCTGTCATTATGATTCTTGGTAACGCATCAGTCCTCCATGAGCGCGGTACATCATATACGGACGCGGGCGCGACAGCGCAAGACAATATAGACGGTGCGATCGCGTCTTCAAGCGTTGCCGTATCTGGTACCGTTACCGTTTCATCAATCGGCACCTATATACTCTCGTACGGGGTGTCTGACGCGGCGGGGAATGCGGCCGCAGCAGTGACGCGCACAGTCGTTGTGCAAGATACTGTTCCACCGACTGGCGCGGTAAGCTATAGCACCACTACGCCCACAAACCAAGATGTCGTTGCGACACTTACGCCAAGCGAGCCAGTTACATTTCTAAATACAACAGGAATTGCCACAACAACTAGTGGTACGGCTACGACTTCTTTTAGCGGGAACGGCTCGTTTGTTTTCCTCTTTGCCGATGTGGGAGCGAATACAGGCAGTACCACGGCGAGCGTTTCAAATATTGATAAAACAGCGCCGACTATTACAGCGTCGTTGTTTAACGGTATAGACGGCAATGTTGCTGTGAATATTGCTTCCACTTCCGTTACTGTTGCGCTTTCGGCAAGCGAATCAGTAAACTGGCTTTCGTTAAAGATAGAGAAACAAGACGATGCGTCAATCGTAAAGACATTCCAGTCGGGGAATGACCCTTGCGCAGATTGGACTTCGTCGTGTACGAAAACATGGGACGGCTCGCTTTCGCAAGGTACGCTTGCAGACGGAGTGTATCGCGTGCGTGTGCGGATGAAAGACGCGGCGGATACTGAGACCGACGGCTATCTCGCAAAAACAATTACCGTAGATACTACTGCACCGGTGATTACGGTAACGGGCGGGACGAGCGTGAGCGTAGATGCTGGCTCCGTATACACAGATGCTGGGGCGACTGCGAACGATGCTCGCGATGGCGCGGTCAGTGTGTCGTCGTCGGGGGCGGTCAATACAAGCGCGCTCGGCGACTATACTGTTTCGTACACGGCGACCGACGCGCTCGGCAATACAGCAACCACAACCCGCACGGTACATGTGATACCGATGCTTGTATCGGGCATTACCGTATCGGGTGCTGGAGGCGCTACTTCGGTTGCGTTTGGAAATACGCTGCAGATGAGTGCGGCAATCTTGCCCGCAAACGCAACAAATCAGTCAATAGGTTGGATTATTGGCTGCGATAATGTGAGTCAGTGGGGTTGTCCGAGCGGCGAGTTTGCGAGTAATTTTGACGGAGGTGCTTCGATTTCTACGACTGGTTTAATTGCCCCGATTGATACTGGTACGATACGGGTGCGCGCTTTTGCAAATGATGGTTCCGGCATATCAGGGACGATTACTATTACCGTAACGAATTAACTATGAAAAAATCCTTCGTTTTATTTCTCGGCATAAGCGCATTGCTTTCAGGATTTTCCGTTGCTTCTGCTTCCGAACTGCTTTGTGCCTTTTCTACTACCGCGTCCAGTACGGGATGTGTGGCGCTAACACAAGCAAATTTTGTAGCTTTCGCGCCGTCCGCCGCACCCTCTGATGGAACATATAGCGCGGCGCAGAGCGTTACGCTTACTGCAGAAAACGCAACTAGTATTCGCTATACGGCGGACGGCGCGGTTCCTTCGTGTTTGTCAGGTTTGCTCTACACCGCGCCCTTATCTATAAAGAAGACGCAAACGATTAAGGCAATCGCGTGTTACTCGCAAAACACTGAATCTGCTGTAGTGTCGTTTGCGTATTTACTATCTATTTTTGATGCGAGCACTGAAAATGCGGCACTAACAAATGCAAGCGTAGGTGCGGCATCTCTTCCGACGCAGGCGACAAGCGTGCGTTTGAGCGACACTACCGTGCTGGATGTGTCGTCTTCGGTAAACACTGAATCGGCAGGTCAAGTGACCATCGCTGGAGCAACAAAATATCTCGCGTCTTTCACAAGCGGGTCTTTGTCGGCAGTAAATCTGTCTATACCTATTATCGTAGGCGGGCAGTCGGTGTCTGTAGACAAGGCGGTGGCAATTCAGTCGGGCGTTTCAGGCGAGCCTGTACTCCTTTCCAACCAGGGTTATTCGCCAGTAAGCATTTCCATTCCAGACGGCGCGGCGGTGCTTGCGCCGTCTAGTTGGGATGGTACGCTCGCGCCGCCGCGCCAGGCGGCGCGAGCGGGGGAGCCGCCGCATGGGTTTTCGGTAGCGGGCACTATTGTAGAGGTCGGTTCGCCGGACAGCGTGCTTTTGTTTGATAAGCCAGTTTCGGTAGTGTTGTCTAATGTAACTGGCGCGGTAGGGTACAAGTCGTCTGGTTCCTCTGTGTGGATGCAGATTGCAAACCAATGCGGCGGCGCGTACGACACACCGACTGCTCCAGTATTCCCGGGTGAGTGCGTTATTTCTGACGGTACCGACACCAAAGTGTATACTTACCACCTAACCTCGTTCGCCATGCTTGATGATGGAAAGCCGCGAGCAACGACCGGTGCTGGCAGTAATGGGCCCATAGGAGGGAGCGGCGGATTGACGGTGGCGGGAGACATGAACGGAGATGGAGCAGTGGATATTTTTGATTTTAATATCTTGTTCGCGGTGTGGGGAGGCGTATCCGGCGCTGCGGACTTAAATCGCGACGGCGCGATTGACATCTTGGATTTTAATCAATTGATGTTCAACTGGAAATAATATGAAAAAGATTTGTGCATTCGTATTGCTGTCTGTCGCCATACCCGTAAGTGCGGCAAACATCACTCTTGTACCGGCATCCATGTCTGTGCGTGCAGGAGAGCAATTCTCGTTTGTCGTGTCGGTGGATGCGGGTTACGAAAAAGCGGTAACGGTCAAAGCCGCGCTTGCGTATCCAGAAACACTACTTGATCCGTTATCGTTTTCGTTTGCGCCAGGTCTTATACAGCTTTCGCAAGCAGGATACGATCAAATGAGTGGTGGGGTGGTGATTAAAACCGCTGGATTTCCTGGAGGATTTACCGGTACGCGCGACCTCGGCACCATTACTTTTAAAGCAAAGCAAACCGGCTCTGCAGATGTCTCTGTAGCAGAAAGCTCGCTTATTCTGAATACGCAAAATGTAAATGTGCTTAGCGGTGTGACCGCTTCGGTAATTACCGTTGCCGAGGCGGAGCCGATAGAAGTTATAGAATCAAAGGCAATTACCGCTCCGCCGAAGGATGAGCCGATAACTGGCGCACCGCAAGAGGGTGGTACGGAAGGTACGGAAACGGCAACCACAAGCGACCAGGGGGCGGCGATCGCGGAAACCGGCTTTCCTCTACGCACGGCGCTTATTGTAGTACTTTCCGCCGCAATTCTTGGCGGACTTGCGTGGCGGTTGTGGAGAAAATGATTGTGGTATAATTTTTCGAATGGGAAAAATATTTGATGCGGCGTTTTGGAAATTTCTAGCGGGGTTTGCGGCGATGCTTGCCGTGAGCTTGGGTTTGATTGTCGCCGTGGGGTTTTATGAAATGGAAATAAAAGGGGAGCCGCAGTCGGCGCACGCTCTTCCATAGTGGACACCCTGTGCATAAAAGGTGGACAATGGCATTGTTTCTGTTGGATAGTTGTGGTATCTTGTTTGCATGTATAAGCTGGTTCTTGCTGGAATCGGGTTTTCCTGCGCAGCAGTAATAGTGGCGGCGCTCGCACAAGAACACGGAGCGTTTATTTCCGCTTTTGCGGGCGAGATTTCGGGCGCTATTGGAACTGCACTGGAAAGCGAGCCGCTGGTTATAGAAAACCCGCAGGCGAACGTTCCGCTCGCGCTTGCGTCTGTGGCTACGCAGATACATACCGAAGAAAACGCAGAGCCGGTACATACGCAATCTACCGCGGCTCCGACTCCTCCTCGCACTTCTCCTCCAGTACAAAAATCGAACACTTCTGTTGCTCCAAAAATTACCGCCGTTCCAGCGCCTCCTGTAGTGGTCGCCACGCCCCCACCACCCGCGCCGCTCGCTCCAAGCGCACCAACGCTTTCCGGTAACCCAATCTACGACCCGATTCCTGTGCCAGTGAACCCTGGGTTTGGCGCGGGTGGTGGGGGAGGTGGTTCGACTACGCTCACCACAAGCGGCATATCAACACCTTCCACTCCAGCAGACACGACTGCGCCGGATATTTCGCTTTCTGTTTCCGCGTGCGATGCGTCGCTTGCGTCAGATGGGTGCCTTTTGCTCGCAAGCCCCGCATCTGCATCGTGGTCGTCTAGCGCATCCGATCTCGAATCTTTTACTCTTCAAGTCGACGAAGTGTTTTCAATTACCACGGCGACCTCAACCTCTCTAACACTTGCAGATGGAACGCATACGATTGCTGTGTCAGCCGTAGATGAATCTAGCAATCGCTCGGCGACTTCTACGCAAACTGTCGTCATTTCAACTCAACCGGCAGTTTTGAACGAACTCTCCTACTTCGGTACCGAAGCATCGGGCAGCGACGAATGGGTAGAGCTCTACAACAGAACGAGCAACACAATCACACTAGACGGCTGGACTCTCCACACTGGAGACGGCTCACCATACATCCCTCTGTCGGGCAGCATCACATCTGGAGGATACTACCTCATAGAGCGCAAAAACGATGGAGAAACAAACGAAGCGACGGAATCCCCCATAGCAAACACTACGGCAGACCTCTGGACTTCTTTCGGCAGTGGACTCTCCGACTTCGGTGAACATCTCTACCTATCGTACTTCTCTGGCACCGCCACCACCACCATAGACGAGTTGGACTTCTCCGCTTGCGGAATGTGGTGCGGCATCGGCGGTGGACTCCAGTACCTCTCTATGGAGCGCAAGTCGCCCGACATCTCTGGCCTCACGAGCGACGGATGGACATCAAACAGGGGAGACAGAACCAACATCAAAAACGGCCTAGACCAAGCAGGGAACAGTATCCGCGGCACACCGAGAGCACGCAACTATGCGAACTACCTCGTCAATTTCGGCAGTAACCTGACTAGCGGCACCCTCGCCCTCGTCGCTACGGGGAGCCCCTACTTCATAGACAATCAGCAGTTCACCATCTCAAACGGAGCTGCGCTCACATCTACCGGAGCAACCATCAAGTTCCTCGGCAACGCAGGCATTACCAACAACGGAGCGTTAACGGCTACAAACTCCACGCTCACCTCCTACTCCGACGACACTACAGCAGACGGCGACTTCAACCGAGATGGCTCGAGTTCCTCGCCACAAGCAGGCGACTGGTTCGGTATTGATTACCAATCGGGTAGCACTGGCTCTA